>NZ_JAYJLP010000021.1:0-34170 GCF_051949055.1 Acinetobacter sp. Brlt_5 | reverse complement strand
GTCACTTGGACTGCTTTTTTGTTGAGTGCTTTTAAAGAAAGCTGAATAAATTATTCACGGTCGATCTTCATCGGCTGCACATCCATCTGCTGATAAGGAATCAGCTTGGTTTTGTATTTCCATTTATAGCCTAACCAGATGGCCAGGAACAATAAAATCCCGATATAGGTGGAAAGCACAGCCAGCCATTCACCCTCAAGTACCGCCTGATAGTTCTGACCCAAGACCACAATCGCACATAAAGTGAAGGCAAACCATGGTGCGAACGGGAAGAACTTGGCACGATACGCCAGATCTTCAAGTTTATAGCCCTGAGCAAGATAGCCTTTGCGGAAACGATAATGAGAAACCGCAATACCCAGCCAGACAATAAAGCCACACATGCCTGACATATTCAGCAGCCAGTTAAAGACCTGTTCTTCACCAATAAAGGTGGTCAAGAAACATAATGCAGCAATGGCTGTAGTGGCATACAGCGCATTCATCGGTACGCCACGTGGATCAAGGCGGGCAAAGGCTTTTGGTGCACTGCCTTTACGTGCCATATCAAACAGCATACGCGTAGATGAATACATGCCTGAGTTACCCGCAGACAGGATCGCCGTTAGAATGACTGCATTCATGACGCTGGCTGCAAAGGCAAAACCGGCCTGTTCATACAGTAAGGTAAACGGTGACAGTGCCACATCATCTGTTGCAGCGGCCTGGAGTAATCGTGGATCATCATAAGCAATCAGGGTGCCGATAATGAAAATACACACGATATAGAACAACAGGATACGCCAGAAAATCTGTTTGATTGCAATCGGAATGGTTTTTTGTGGATCTTTGGATTCACCCGCAGCCACGCCGACCATTTCCGTGCCCTGGAAGGAGAAACCGGCAATCATCGCCACACCAATCAGGGCTGATAAACCACCGACAAAGGGTGCTTCACCTTGGCTCCAGTTACCAAAAGTTGCAACATCCGGGGTCATCATGATCTTGGCGATCATGACCAGACCAATAATAATAAAGATGATAATCGCAAGCACTTTGACTAAAGAGAAGAAGAACTCGGACTCACCAAAGCCTTTGACTGTCAGGGCATTAATCGCAAACACCACGGTCAGGAACAGGGCACTCCAGTAGAAACCGGGAATATCCGGGAACCAGAACTTCATGATGAACTGTACCGCAACCAGTTCAAATGCCACGGTAATGGCCCAGTTATACCAGTAGTTCCAGCCTAGCGCGAAACCAAAACCACCTTCAACATATTTGCTGCCATAGGTAAAGAATGCACCTGAGGTCGGATTGTGGGTCGCCAATTCGCCCAAGCTGGTCATCAAGAAATAGATCATGACGCCAATCAGGGCATAGGCCAGTAAGGCACCACCCGGACCGGCATTGGCAATGGTCGCACCGGAGGCCAGGAATAAACCGGTCCCGATCGATCCGCCAATGGCGATCATATTTAAGTGGCGAGCACCGAGCTTACGCTGCAGCTGTCGGCTGTGTTGAGTTTCGCTCATCATACTTCCTTAACATTTTTTTGAGTGCTCGCGAACAGCACTTTAAAACCTTGTTGATCTGCCTTGACCGTACACTGGCCAAAACTCTGTTCAATCAACAGGGGATAATTTAAAAAGCGGTTGGCCACAATCCACAGTTCACCACCCGATTTCAGGTGGCGGCGCGCAGTTTTGCACAGTTTTTCGCTGGCATCATAGTCGGTCTGAATCCCCTGATGAAAAGGCGGATTGCTGACAATGGCATGTAAAAACAGCGGCGCATCTTCAATGCCACTGACGGCTTTAATTTCAAGCTGCTGCGGATTGAGCTGGTTGTGCTCAAAAGTCATTTGGGTTGAAGCGAGTGCAAAAGCATCTACATCCAGCGCGAAGATACGGTTATCTGGATTCAGCTTGGCCAGATAGGCACTGATAATGCCGGCGCCACAACCAAAATCGGCAATTTTACCCGATGGCACCTGGCTTAAATAAGGCAGGAAGACCGCTGTACCGATATCAAGCCGGTTCTGGCTGAACACACCTGGCAGGGCACAAATCTGTAGATCGCCTTTTGGCGTCGCCACAGTATAACGCTGCGCCCAGTCGGCCAGTGCTTTTTTCTCGACGCTGCAGTCTAGTGTTAATTGCCAGAGTTGGCAATGACGGGCACTGTCGAGTTTTAAGGCTTTACCATAAGGCTGTAACTGTTTGGCTGCACGTTCGACGCCGCCTTTTTTCTCACCGACCAGAAAAACACTGCTGCCGGTTTGCAGATGGGCGGCAACATTGTGCAGCACATAATTCAGCAGTTCTTTGGATTTCGGCACAAAAATAACCGCCTGATCAAATTCGCCTTCTGGAAAGTCGGCACCAAAATGAACGGGGGCAGTCTGGTTCTGGAAATAGTGGTAATCGTTAAAATTCCATGTCCAGAAAAAAGGCTGGACCGATTCACCGAATTCAGCGAACAGCTGGTCTGTAGGCGCATTGATCAGTAACACACGACCTGATAAATAATCATATTGTCGTAATAGCACTTCGCTTTTAGCATCCATGAGTCGCTCTCCAATAGAAAAACACTGTCCAAGTCCGGCTCAGACAGTGTTTTCTGGACATGAAATTACTTCTTGGTTTCAGGTAATACAATATTCAGAATCAGCGCTGCAATACCGCCGGTCGCAACACCTGAGCTAAAGATATTACGGAATAATTCTGGCAGATGCTCCAGAATTTGTGGCACTTGTGCAACGCCTAAACCCAGTGCCAGAGAAATGGCAATGATCAGCAGGGCGCGACGGTCCAGATGAATACCCGATAAAATGTTAATTCCCGATGCGGCTACCGCACCAAACATGACCATCACTGCACCACCCAGAACGGCTTGAGGCACAGCCTGAATCACGCCAGCAACGGCTGGTAATAAACCTAAAATCACCAGCATCGCGGCAATCCAGATTCCGACATAACGGCTAGCCACACCAGTTAACTGAATCACACCGTTGTTTTGTGCAAATACCGAACTTGGGAAGGTGTTGAAAATACCCGCAAGGAATGAGTTGGCACCATTGACCAGTACGCCACCTTTAATACGCTCCATCCATTTTGGACCATCCACGGGCTGGTTCGACAGTTTAGAGGTTGCAGTGATGTCACCAATCGCTTCTAAAGACGTGACCAGGTAAATAAAGGCCATTGGAATGAACAGGCTCCAGGAGAATTCCAGACCAAAGTGCATTGGAGTTGGCACTTGTACCAGTGGCGCTTCCTGCAGACCAGAGAAGTCCAGATGACCCATAAAACCAGCCACAATATAACCCACGATCAGGGCAATCAGGATGGCGGAGCTTTTAATCCAGGTCACATTAATCCGGTTCAGGATAATGATTAACGCTAAAACGGTACAAGACATGATCAGGTTATCGGCATTGGCGAAAGTCTTGTCCGACATGGCCTGATAGCCACCGCCCATACTGATTAAACCTTCTTTAATTAAGGTTAAACCAATCAGCAGGACCACAATCCCGGTCACCAGCGGGGTAATCAGTTTTTTAACCCATGGCAGAATTTGTGAAACACCCATCTCGATAAATGAACCGGCAATCACCACACCAAAAATAGCAGCCATAACCGACTCAACTGGTGTACCTGCTGCGACCATTGCAGAACCAATCCCGATGATTGGGCCAATAAAGTTAAAGCTGGTGCCCTGAACAATTAACAGTCCGGCACCAAAAGGACCTACTTTTTTAGCTTGCAGGAAGGTTGCAATCCCCGAAATCACCAAAGACATCGATAAAATCATGTTGGTGTCTTCTTTGGAAACACCCAAGGCCAGACAGATCAACAGACCTGGTGTCACAATCGGGACAATAATGGCCAATAAGTGTTGGAAGGCAGCAAGAAAAGCAATAAACGGTTTAGGACGGTCATTCAGACCATAGACCAAATCCAGTTGCGGTTTTTGATCAGGAGATGAATTAAATTCAGACATAAGTCAAAAGCAAATTAGGCTAGGTGGCGGTATTCTAATCGAGTTACACGTCTTTACAAACTTTAAATCGTCGCTTCTGTCGAAAAAAGTTCGATTGTCAATAAAGTGTCACTACTAAATGAGAGTATTTTTCTGTATAATTTGCCCTCAAATTTAAAGCGTATCGAATTTACATGTCAGATATTAAAACTCTCCGCAACATCGCGATTATCGCGCACGTTGACCACGGTAAAACCACTCTTGTAGATAAACTTTTACAACAATCAGGTGCTCTCGGTGAACGAGCGGGCGAGATTGAGCGTGTCATGGATTCAGGCGCTATTGAAAGTGAACGTGGTATTACCATTCTTGCAAAAAACACTGCAATCAAATGGTTAGATAAACGTACCGATACTGAATACCGTATCAACATCGTGGATACCCCGGGACACGCCGACTTCGGTGGTGAAGTTGAACGTGTCATGTCGATGGTGGATTGCGTACTTCTTCTGGTTGACTCACAAGAAGGTCCAATGCCACAAACCCGTTTCGTAACGCAAAAAGCGTTCGCACGTGGTTTGAAGCCAATCGTGATCATCAACAAGGTCGACAAGCCAAACGCGCGTCCTGACTGGGTGATTGACCAGGTATTCGATTTGTTCGACAACCTGGGTGGTACTGACGAGCAGCTAGACTTCCCGGTGGTATATGCGTCTGGTTTACGTGGTGTTGCTGGTCCATCTCCAGAAGAACTGGCTGAAGATATGACACCGTTGTTTGAAACCATCGTAGACATCGTTGAACCACCAGCAGTTGACGTTGATGGTCCATTCCAGATGCAAGTGTCTTCACTGGACTATAACAGCTTCGTGGGTGTAATCGGTGTTGGTCGTATCCAGCGTGGTTCTGTAAAACTGAACACACCTGTAACTGTCATCGACAAAGACGGTAAAACACGTAACGGCCGTATCTTAAAAATCATGGGTTACCACGGTTTAGAGCGTATTGATGTAGATTCTGCATCTGCGGGTGACATCGTATGTGTAACCGGTATGGACGAGCTGCATATTTCTGACACCATCTGTGATCCGAAAAATGTTGAAGCATTACCACCGCTTTCTGTAGACGAACCTACCGTGTCGATGACATTCCAGGTCAACAACTCGCCGTTCGCGGGTAAAGAAGGTAAGTTCGTGACTTCACGTAACATCCGTGAACGTCTAGACCGCGAATTGATTCACAACGTTGCACTGCGCGTTGAAGATACTGACAGTCCTGACCGTTTCAAAGTGTCTGGCCGTGGTGAACTTCACCTTTCAGTTCTGATTGAAAACATGCGTCGTGAAGGTTTCGAGATGGGTGTATCTCGTCCGCAAGTGATCTTGAAAGAGATTGACGGCGAAATGCAAGAACCGTACGAAAACGTAACGTTTGACGTTGAAGAACAGCACCAAGGCGCTGTGATGGAGCAAATGGGTAACCGTAAAGGTGAGATGACCAATATGGAAGTGGACGGTAAAGGCCGTATCCGTATTGAAGCAACTGTTCCTTCACGCGGCCTGATTGGTTTCCGTTCTGAATTCATGACCATGACGTCTGGTACCGGTATCATGACCTCTAGCTTCTCGCACTACGGTCCAATGAAACAGGGTTCTGTAGCAAAACGTCAAAACGGTGTACTGATTTCTATGGTTCAAGGGACTTGCTTGGGCTATGCACTGTTCAGCTTGCAAGACCGTGGTCGTCTATTTGCTAAACCTCAATTGGAAGTTTACGAAGGTATGATCGTGGGTATTAACTCTCGTTCAGACGATATGGTGGTGAACCCAACCAAAGCGAAACAGTTAACCAACGTACGTGCATCTGGTACGGATGATGCGTTAACTCTGGTTCCTGCAATTGAATTCACACTTGAACAAGCACTTGAATTCATTGAAGATGATGAGCTGGTTGAAGTAACGCCGAAGTCAATCCGTATCCGTAAGCGTTACCTGACTGAAAACGAACGTAAGCGTAACAAATCTTAATTTTTAAAATTAAGAAGAAAAAAGAAACCGCCAGGTCCACTTGGCGGTTTTTTTTGTATTAAATGTTCTAAAACTACTTGGAAATAATTGAAAAAAGCGTACATTAAGCAGAAATCAAATCCTAGTAATTATGTATACTTCATCACATAAATAAAGATATATTCTGGAGCGCATATGAGCATTTTAAAAGAATTTAGAGAGTTTGCCATTAAAGGCAACATGATGGACTTGGCAGTCGGTGTCATCATTGGTGGTGCATTCGGTAAGATTATTGATTCACTGGTAAAAGATGTGATCATGCCGCTGATTTCATGGATTTTAGGGGGTGAGGTCGATTTCACCAATAAATTCCTGATTCTGGGTGATAATCCGAACAATGTGCAAACCCTGGCTGCTGCCCAGGAAGCGGGTCTAAACATTTTCCATTATGGTAACTTCCTGACCATCTTCATTAACTTCCTGTTATTGGCCTGGGTGGTGTTCTGGTTGGTGAAACTGATGAACAAAATGCGCCGTAAGCAGGAAGCAGAGCCAGAACCGGCAGCAACTCCAGAAGATATTGAATTACTGCGTGAAATTCGTGACGAATTGAAAAAACGTCCGCAGGCGTAATTGAAAGCAAAAGAAAACGGCGCAAAGGCGTCATTTTTTTATAGAATCCCTCCCAAACTTCCCTTTAATAAAGAGAGGAGAAGTCCCTCTTTGCTAAAGGGGGATTTAGAGGGATTAAAAATCCATCCGGAATTTAATTTCCACCAAATGAAAACCAAACTGGCTTTTGACCGGGCCATGCAACACCCGTTCAGCAGCCGTAAAGACCAGTTTATCAATCACTGGAACCAGTTGGCCTTTTTTCACTTCACCGAGTTCACCGCCACGTTTGGCTGAGTTGCAAGTGGAATACTGTTTGGCAATTTTGGCAAAGTCTGCTCCCGCTTGCAGCTTCTTTTTTAGCTGCTCGGCAGTATCTTTATCTTTCACCAGAATATGACGGACGATGGCCGTTTTCATGGGTATTACCTCGCTGTATGTTTTGGCTTGCTGGTTTTAGGACGAGCCAGTTTGACTTTCTTCAGCGGTTGGCACTCCGGGCAAAACACTGAGGCGCGCTGACCAAGCTTGAGGTTTTCCAGTGTGGTTTCACAGTTGACACACATTTCACCGGCACGACCATAGGCCAGCAGGGTTTGCTGAAAATAGCCATTTTCACCCATGGCATTGCTATAGTCGCGTAAGGTCGATCCACCCAAATCAATGGCCTGTTTTAAAATC
The DNA here is from genome assembly GCF_051949055.1 of Acinetobacter sp. Brlt_5. NCBI lineage: Bacteria > Pseudomonadati > Pseudomonadota > Gammaproteobacteria > Moraxellales > Moraxellaceae > Acinetobacter > Acinetobacter sp. Brlt_5. The sequence continues at coordinate 26,908 of NZ_JAYJLP010000021.1, read as the reverse complement.
CGTTTGATCTCCACAGTTAGTTTGTCAATCTGTTCCAGACTTAAGCTCGACGCCGGTTGTGCCGGGTGAATGCCCAGATTAAACAGACTTTCTGTGGCGTAAATATTGCCCACGCCCACCACCACATGGTTATCCATGATTGCAATTTTAATGCCGACATTTTTGTTTTTCAGTTTATCGGCCAGATAGTGAGCATTGAAAGCATCACTTAAAGGTTCAGGCCCGAGCGTATCAATCAGTTTGCTTTGCGAGTTTTCATCTAGCCAGAGAATACAGCCAAAACGGCGCGGGTCGTGGTAGCGCAGCTGAATATCATCAAACTGGATAATCAGATGGTCATGTTTGCGCAGTTCGGCCTCGGGCTCACATAGGCGGAAGCTGCCGGACATGCCCAGATGCCACAGCATGCTGTCCTGTTCAAACTGGGCCAGAATATATTTGGAGCGACGGGTCAGGTTCAGTAGTTTTTGCCCGACCAGTTTGTGTAGATCGTCTGGAATTGGCCAGCGTAAGCTGGACTGGCGTACCTGCACGGCGTGCACACGCTGTTCTAGCAGCGGTAATAAACTGGTTTTGGTGGTTTCAACTTCAGGTAATTCAGGCATGGACAGGCTTCGGCATGAGGATGCAGCTAATATCGGGTTGAATCTTGAAAAATACAAGACAGGGCAAGGCTGCATTATAAAGTGAATTGCCGTACCGCGCAGCCGGATCAGTCTTGCGGCTCAAACTGAACATTCACAGAAAAATAAAAGCGATTCAGCGTCCAGGTAAAAAAATGTAAGCCTGCACATCATTAATGTTGAAAATCACATGCCGCCCATAAAAAAACGCCAAGATAGGGCAAAACAAAAATGAGTTATCCAGATGAGGAGCAATATGCATACGCCGCAACACATCATCGAGATCTGTCAGCAGCAGCAACGTCAATTGAATCTGTTTCTCGATTTAGACGGCACTCTGGCCGATTTTCAGCTTGACCCGCAGCACAGTTTTATTCCCACCTCGACTTTAAACACCCTGGCCGAATTATTGCAGTTGGGGATTCCGGTGAGTGTGGTTACTGGCCGTTCCATTGAGATGGCCAGACAGCTGTTACAGCAGTTACCGCTGCCGATTGCTGAGTTACATGGATTACAAATTTGGTGGAATAGTACAAAGAAATTACAACTTGATTTAAGTCATATTAATTATAAGCAGCTCCGGGCAGACCTGAGTCAGGCCTGTCGCGCCTACCCGAATTTACGTATTGAGGATAAGCAGTTTTCGGTAGCCCTGCACTACCGGGAATATCCAGAGCTTGCGCCGGTTGCACAGCAGATTATGGCGGTGCTGCAAGTGCGTTATCCTCAACTTAAGCTCAAGCAGGGCAAGTGTGTGGTCGAGCTTTTGCCTCAGCAAGCGAGTAAAGGTTTTGCAATTAGTCGCTTACTGGAAGCAATGCCAGAAAACAGCACTTTTCCCATTTTTATTGGTGATGATGTGACGGATGAAGATGGATTTGCCGTGGTCAATCAGCATCAGGGTTTGAGTATTAAAGTCGGTGAAGGCGAGACACAGGCCCACTATCGGCTGGCCAATACCCAAGCCGTGGCGGAGTTGCTGCATTTAATAAAAATACATTGCGAAACAGGAGCAATGACCATCAAAAGAGGATGTGAGGGTAAAAATGTCAAAGCTAATCGTGTTATCCAATCGGGTCAGTTTACCGAATCCTGAAAAAAAAGCCGCAGGTGGTCTGGCGGTGGCCATGCAAGATGCACTGCATGATATTGGCGGGGTCTGGGTGGGCTGGAATGGTGAAAGAGTCGAGCAATTTTCCCAGCTGAAATTCGACTCGGTGCAGCATCAGGGTGTGGAATATCTGACCAGCCCCTTAACTGAACAGCAGTACCAGCAATATTACTGTGGCTTTGCCAACAATGCCTTGTGGCCGGCCATGCATGATCGCAGCGATTTAATTGAATACTCCACAGACGAATATCTGACTTATCAGGAAGTCAATCGCATGTTTGCCGAACAGCTACAGGCGATTGCTGAGCCGGATGATGTGATCTGGGTGCATGACTATCATTTTTTCAGTATCGCCCGGCATTGCCGCCAGTTAGGCATGCATAACAAGATTGGTTTTTTCCTGCATATTCCTTTTGCCCATGAAGCGGTGTGGCGGGAAATTCCGGTGGCATCACGTTTACTGCAAGACCTCTGTGAATATGATGTAGTTGGACTGCAAACCCAGCGCGATCAGCAGCAATGTATGCGCATTTGCCAGACCATGCTCAGTGGTGAGGAAATTCATCCTTATATCCTGCGTTATCAGAATAAGCTGACCATGATGAAGAGTTACCCCATTGGGGTGAATCCAGACCTCATCCAGCACGCGGCCGCTCACCCCTTAACGAGCACCCAAGATATCTTTGATTTTGACTCCCTGGCCCAACAAAAAACTATTATCGGCGTTGACCGGATTGATTATTCCAAAGGGCTGCTAGAACGTTTTGATGCTTTTGCCCATTTCCTGGCTTCTTATCCTGAATATCACCAGCAGGTGGTGGACCTGCAAATTGCCTGTCCATGCCGCATGGATATTCCCGCCTATCAGCGCCTGTACCAGCGTTTAGAAGACCAGATTGCCGCCATTAACAGCCAATATGCTACAGCAGACTGGTTGCCGGTGAATTGCAGTCATCAGACCTTGGCACATGAAGTGCTGATGAAAATTTACCGCCAGTCGGATATTTGCTGGGTCACTTCTTTAAAAGACGGTATGAATTTGGTGGCCAAAGAATATATTGCCGCTCAGGATGCCGATAATCCGGGCGTGCTGATTCTGTCCGATAAAGCCGGTGCCGCAGACCAGATGCCGGATGCACTAATTGTGAATCCACATGACCGCGAGGCCATGACGCGAGCCCTGAAACAGGCACTGGAGATGCCGCGAGCAGAGCGGATACAGCGTTACAGTCGCTTAATGGATGGTCTGAAAAAATTTGATATTGCCGACTGGCGTACTACTTTCTTAAATGATCTGCGCCATAACAGCTTCCTGTATCACTACAAGATGCCGCTTCGCGCCCAGGTCTCGCCGGTGATTCACTAATACGTTAACAATTTTCAATATTTATCTGCCCAGCCACGTGCTAAATCTAAACAGGGTCATCAGTTAAAAACATCAACATCGCCGTACCGTGACTGCAAGTTTGGCTACTCATGCCCGCTTGTGGTCACTGTGCTGGCAATGATGACAACCGGATAGATTGAGAACAATTATATATTTGGAATATAGAACCACTATGGACCAGATTCTGGCTGAATTTGAACAGCAGACAGCGCCTACCGCCGAAGATTACGTCACCACACTACGCCGTTTGCTGGCAGTATCACCTGAATTTCCTCATCCGGGCAGGGGGCAAACCCTGCTGCGCTGGCAACTGCTGGCCAAAGTTGCGGCCACCGATTTAACTTTGGTGAAATGGCTGGAATCACATTTCGATGCGCTGAGTATTTTAAACGAACTACAGATTCAGTCCGTTCCGGCGGGCTGGTGGGCAGTCTGGGCCGCGGAAGGCCATCCACAACCTGTACAGTATGAGCAGGGCTATTGTTCCGGTTATAAGGCTTGGTGCTCGGCGGCATATGCGGTGGATTTTGGTTTAATGACTTATCGCGGTGCAGATGGCCAGTCACAATTATTGATGGTCGAGATGCAGCAGCCTTCAATCCAAGTAGATGATAGCAGTTGGCAAGCCATCGGTATGCAGCAGACGGCCACAGCAACTGTTCATTTTCAGCACACTCCAGCCACACGCATTGCACAACCCGGAGATTATCTGAATCGGCCGGGCTTCTGGCATGGTGCAGCCGGTGTTGCGGCCTGCTGGTATGGTGCTACAGTACGTCTGGCTGAATATTTACAGCAGCATGTGCAGCAGAAAACCCATGCCTATCATGAATTGTATTTGGGCGAAATCAGTACCCGACTGGCCGTGACACGACAGTTTTTTACCCATGTGGCTGCCCAGATAGATGCAGCGCCGGCACACAGCCATGAACTGATCATCCGGATGTTACGCGCCCAAGTTGAGGATACTGCGCTATTGGTACTGGAAAAGGTCGGAAAAGCGCTAGGCGCACGACCTTTTTGCGAGCAGGCACATTTTGCCCGGTTGGCTGCCGACTTGCCGGTATTTTTGCGCCAGAGTCATGCTGCTTTTGATCTGGCTGCAATTGGCCGCTTATCGCTACAGGAGGGGCAAACATGGCAACTCTGATCGATCCGGTAGTCGGTGACCGGAAAATCTATGGTAGCGGTACCGATCAGGCGCAGTGGCTCAATTGGTCCGGACTGACCGGGCTGCCGGATTTGAATCTGACGCAGCACTTTCCTGAGCGTGGCCGGGTACTAATTTTCGCGCCACATCCCGATGATGAAATTCTCGGTTGTGCGGGTCTGATGCAGCAACTGGCCGTGGCAGGGCGTGAACTGCTGCTGGTTGCAGTAACCAATGGTACCGGCAGCCATCCTCGGTCAAAACGTTATAGCGTTGAGCAGCTGAATGTGCTGCGGCCACAAGAAAGTCTGAATGCCTTGGCGGTGCTGGGACTGGAACATAAGGTCCAGCGCATTGCCCTGAACATTGCAGATGGCCAGGTGATGCAGGCTGAATCCGAACTGTTGCAGCAGCTACAAAACTGGGTGCAGCCTGAGGATATTCTGGTGACCACCTTCGCTCAAGATGGCCATCCCGATCATGAAGCCACCGGATGGGTGGTGCAGCATTGGGCCAGACAGCACCGGCAGCGCTGTTATCAGGTGCTGATTTGGGCCTGGCATTGGGCCATACCGGCAGATGCACGGATTCCCTGGGCGCAGGCACGAAAACTCCGTTTAACTGCACAGCAGCTGGCTTTAAAACAGCAGGCGATTCAGTGTTTTAAAACTCAGATCGAGGCTGATGACACTATTCACCAGCCGCCAATTTTATCGGCAAAAACCATTTCACGACTCTTAATCCCGTACGAGGTCTATATTGATGCGACTGAACACGGATGACTATTTTGACCAGCTGTATCAGGACAATGATGATCCCTGGCACTATCAGCAGCGCTGGTATGAGCAGCGTAAACGGCAGCTATGTCTGGCGGCCTTGCCACAGGCGCGGTTTCAGCGGGTGCTGGAAATTGGCTGTAGCAATGGCATCTTCAGTGAATTGCTGGCCCCGCGTTGTCAGCAGCTCATCTGTGTAGATGCCAACCGTCGTGCGGTTGAACTGGCACAGGCCCGTCTGGCGAGGTTTGCGCATGTGCAGGTGCGGCAACAACGTGTTCCTGAAACCCATCTGGCGCTGGAAAATGATAGTCTATTTGATCTGATTATTCTCAGTGAAGTGGCCTATTACCTGCGTCCGGCCGAATTAGTGCAGCTAATGCAGCAGCTGCAGCAGTGTTTGAGTGCAGATGGTACGCTGCTGGCCTGTCACTGGCGTTACCCAATTGTAGGCTTTGAGCTGAATGGCGATCAGGTACATGCCTGTTTAAGGCAACACTTGGTGCTGCATCATTATTTACAGATGAATGATCCGGATTTTCTGCTCGATCTCTGGACTCAAGATGCACAATCTGTGGCTGCGCGGGAGGGACTGATATGAGGATGGCGGTGGTGGTGCCTGCCTATAACGAAGCCGAAACGCTGGGCGCCTGTCTGGCGGCTATTCAGCAGGCCATTGCACAATTACCGCCCGTTGTGTCTGAAGTAAAGGTGCTGGTGGTGCTGGACAGTTGTGATGATCAGTCTGTTGAAATTGTACAACAGGCCGGAATCGACTACTTGTGTTGTGAAGTACGCTGTGTTGGTAAGGCACGGGATTTGGGCGTGCGCGCCATGATTGCCAAAGGTGCTGACTGGATTGCCTGTACCGATGCCGATACCCAGGTTGATGCGCAGTGGTTATCTGCACAATATGCCCATCAGCCGGCAGCACTGATTTGTGGCGTGGTTGAAATTAAAGACTGGTCGCCTTTATCTGCGGCCGCCCGGCAGAAATATCTGCGCCATTATCAGGATAAAATGGACCATCGGCATGTGCATGGGGCCAATCTCAGTTTTTCTGCTGCGGCCTATTTAAAAGCCGGTGGTTTTCAGGCCAGCAGCTGTCATGAAGATGTGCAGCTGGTCGAGCAGATGCAGTGCTTAAACCTGCCGATTGTCTGGAGCAACCAGGTACGGGTCACCACCAGCAGTCGTCTGGACAGCCGGGTCAGTGATGGTTTTGCCGCCTATTTGAACCGGCTGGAACAGGCTTGTCGCGCTGCGTCTGAAGTGTGATCGATCGTGCAAAAAATGGCTGTCATCGGGCTGACAAAAACACAGCGTATTTTGATCAACACCACAGTTTAATTCGGTTACATAAAGCGGTAAAAATAAACAGCTTTTAGCCAATTCGGCCGTCTATCTCGGTTAGAATAATTTTCATGAAAATCATAAGGCAGGATCGCCCCATGGCATTATTATTTGAACCTATCCATTTTGGCACGCTTGAATTAGACAACAGAATTATTATTGCCCCCATGTGCCAATATTCGGCCAATGACAAAGGCGAGCTCAGCTATTGGCATGAGCAGCAATGGGCCAACTATGCCTTGTCGGGTGCCGGTTTATGTATTATTGAAGCCACGGCGGTGCAGCCAGAAGGGCGGATCAGCTATGCCGATTTAGGCCTGTGGAATGATTTGCAGCGTGCGCAGATGAAAGCCTTGCTGGCCAAAGTCAAAACCTTGTCACCAATGCCATTTGCAGTGCAGCTGGCGCATGCTGGACGTAAGGCATCTACCGATAAACCGTGGCTGGGCAAAGACCAGTTTGCGCCGGATCATGCCCAGGGCTGGCAAACCGTATCGGCCAGTAATTTGCCGTTTAACCCGACCGATCATGCCCCCCATGCACTAAGTCTGAATGAAATTGAACAGGTAATTGCCGACTTTGCCAGTGCTGCGGTGCGTGCAGTGGATGCTGGCTTTGATTTAATTGAAATTCATGCTGCCCATGGTTATCTGCTACATCAGTTTATGTCGCCATTATCCAATGTCCGCGATGATGAATATGGCGGCAGTTTTGAAAACCGGATTCGTTTAACCCTGGAGGTGTTCCAGGCCATGAAACAGGTGGTGCCAGAAGGTTATCCGATTGGGGTACGCCTGTCTGCTACCGACTGGATGGATGCGCAGGGCGGCTGGAATATCCAGTCTACGGTCGGGGTAGCCAAAGCGCTGGAACAGCTAGGCGCGGCCTATATTCATGTGTCTAGTGCCGGTCTGCATGCCCAGCAGAGTATCGAGATTGGGCCAAGCTATCAGGTGCCTTTTGCACATGCCATTAAACAGGCGGTGCACCGTATTCCGGTGATTTCAGTGGGCCTGATTACCGAAGCGGTGCAGGCTGAAGAAATTCTGCAAAATCAGTATGCAGATGCCATTGGACTGGCACGAGCGATGCTTTATGATCCACGTTGGCCGTGGCATGCCGCCGCTGAACTGGGCGGGCAGATTGCCATCGCGCCGCAATACTTGCGCTGTCAGCCGCATGGTTTAAAAGATTTGTTCCATCCATTTCCTGTTCAGGAATAAGCAACAGCAGTATCAGGGATGATGCGTTTTAGATCTCGTTCTAGAGAAGGAAGGCACTTTTGTTGCTGAATATTTTACTGCCCTTGGTGGCAGTACTGGCGCTGGGCTATAGCAGCGTACGCACCAATTTTCTGGCGGCCACGCATATTCAGGCCCTGAGCCAGTTTGTGATGAAGGTTTCACTGCCAGCCTTTTTACTGTATGCCCTGGCCAGTAAAGACCTGGCTGAAATCTGGCATCCCGGTTATTTTATTGGTTATGGGCTGGGCTCGCTGATCCTGTTTTTTCTGGCGTTAGTCATTTATAAAACCTATTTCCGGCATAGCCTGACCCACGCCAGTGTGCTGTCGATGGGCGCGTCGATGTCCAATACCGGCTTTATTGGCACGGCTATTTTAACCCTGCTGATTGGCAGTCATTCCGCCATTTATCTGTCGTTAACCTTAATTATTGAAAACCTGATTATTGTGGCGATGGTGCTGTTTCTGGCCGAAGCCGGTTTGCAAAAGCAAAACCATCATCTTTCGGCGTTATATCTGAAAACCTTAAAAAGTTTGCTAAAAAATCCGGTGATTCTGTCGATTATTGCCGGGATGGCCTGTGTCTTGCTCAATTTAAAACTGCCAGACAGCATCAATCAGATTCTGGAGATGCTTGGCAAAACTGCCTCGCCGTTGGCTTTATTTGTGATTGGCGGCAGTCTGGTCGGAATGCGCCTGCACTCGGTTAATCTGCAAAGTGTGCTGCTGGTCGGGATGAAAGTCCTGCTGATGCCGCTGGTTATTTTCACCTTGTTGTGGAGTTTGCCCAATGTCAGCTCGGAAATGCTGTTTGTTGGTACGTTGCTGGCGGCATTGCCGATGCCTGTGGCCTTTGGGATTTTTGGCCAGAATTATGGCCTGAATGAACAGGCACTCCAGCCTTTAATTATGAGTACGGTCCTGGGTTTAATCGGGGTGGCTTTCTGGTTAAGTCAGTCATCGCATTTTCTTTAAATCTTTATGTATCCCAAATAAAAAAGCCCGGTCATCGGGCTTTTTTCGGTCAGCCGCATTAGCTTTTCTTGGCTGCTGCTTTTGGTGGATTCTTGGCTTGATCGGCAATCATCTTGTCCACCACAGCCAGCGATTCTTTGGCTTGCGGGACATTTTCCTTGGCTAGGGCAGAGAAAATCTTTTTCGCTTCCGGCAGGTTTTGCGGCACGATGTTGCCATTGGTAAACATATTGCCAACCGCCATCAGCGCTGGAATATAGCCTTTTTGTGCTAAATCCTGAATGCTCTTTAAGCCTTGCTGAATGGGAGCTTCATTTTTGTTTTTAAAGCCCAGGCTAATGTCATATAAGGCTTTGGCATGAATGGCCTGATTGTTGCCTTTTTTAATGAGGGGTTCCAGTAATTGCAGGCCTTTTTTATCTGAATCGGCTTTGTTTTCAGAGAAATACACCACCGCTAAATCAATGGTGGCATCATGAAAGCCTTGTGATGAAGCTTTTTGCAGATACTGTTTGGCTTTATTGGTATCCTGTTTTAGACCCAAAGTGCCGGTCAGATGGTTTTTACCGAGTACATAATTCGCCACCGGATAGCCTTTTTTCGCGGCCTGCTCATATAGCTCGATGGCTTTCTTTTCATTTTTGGCCGTACCTTGGCCGGTTTGGGTCAAATAACCCAGATTATAAATCGCTTGCGGATTACCGGTTTTGGCCAGTTTGTCTAATTCCTGATAGGCACCGCTCAGGTTGTTGGCTTTGACCATGGCTTCAATTTTGGCGAAAGCCGGATCGGTCGGAATACTGTTATTGCTGTTGGCGAGGGTAAATTGTGTCGAAAGGGCAACTAGACTTGCCAAAATCAGTTTTTTCATCGTTGTATAAAACCTTGTATCAATGACCACATAATTCCATTTATGTGTGGGGAATAAATTGTCACTCATCATCATAAGATGAAATCAAAGAATGTAAATATAGATGTATCGGAATCCGGTAATTTTTTCAAACCACGTAGGAACAATAATAAAAAAATCCTGAATTTAAGGATTGCTTCAATTAGTAAATCAGTCTCGTTTTTTTGACGTATAAAAAAACAACCCAAGTTACACGTGTCACTTGGGCTGTTTTTCATAGATCTGCTAGTGACACGCTTAATTTTGCGGCCGCGCCACATCACCGCTTAAAGCTTCAGGTAAATCCAGAACCGTTACATCTAGCTCGGCTAAGGCATCCGGTTTGGCTACCACCAAAGCTTGATAACCGCTATCAATGGCCAGGCTATTCACCACTTCTACATCATTATTCAGTTTGGCGGCAGGTGCAGGAACTTCGCCTGAACCCTGAATCAGATGCAGCCAGTGTTTTGGCTTGGCTTTAAACCATAAACGGGCAATCACTTCCTGACCCAAATAACAGCCTTTGGCATAATGAATGCCTTCACGCTGATGCAGGCGCAGTTCCTGTGGCTGGAACAGTTCCGCGGTGCTGGCCTGAATCCAGGCCTGACCACTTTCAAGCGCCTTTAATTGCCATGCTTGAATATCCTGTTCAGTACTTGTGAACTGGGTGTTTAGACCGTTTACGACCGGATAAACCTGACCGGCTTCTTCCAGTTTCATTTTCGAGAAAGCACCAAACTTTTTAATGTGCTTGGCAAAGTCTTCAGCTTGATCGGCCGTTACTACAATTTCAAACTGTTCAGCATTCTGTTTGGTCAGCCATAAACCAAACAGAATACGGCCTTTCAGGCTACAAATTGCAGTATAACGGGTTTCGGTTTGCGGCAGTTTTTCGACATCTACCGTGACTTGACCTTGTAAGAATTTTTGCGCATCTACACCGTTTAAAGTGAATGCAGAGAAAGTCAGATTACTCATGTTCTAATCTCGAAACCGTATCTAATACTAAAGAATGAGGTTAATTTTGCGCTATTTTTCAAAAAAAATCATATTTCTGGCCAGAATTTTCTATTAGATGTAACCAAATTTTTCAAAAATGTATTATTTTTAACTTAAGTTTATGAAATATATGAAATTTGGGAAATAGGCTTCGGGCAGCGTACAATGCCAAGCAGCATGAATGTTAAACAACAAAACTTTGAAAGAAGAAGTCAGAACAAGGCAGGTACGCTATGAATAACAACTACCGTAAACCGCTGCAAGGCACCCCGCTAGAATATTATGATGTGCGACAAGCCGTTGAAGATATTCAGCCAGGCGCATATGCCAAACTTCCTTATACCTCCAAAGTGCTGGCCGAGCAGTTGGTGCGTCGTTGTGATCCAGCCATTTTAGAGCAGTCCTTACGCCAGCTGATTGAACGCAAGCAGGAGCATGATTTTCCATGGTATCCAGCACGTGTAGTCTGTCATGATATTTTGGGGCAAACGGCACTGGTCGATCTTGCCGGTCTGCGTGATGCCATTGCCGATCAGGGCGGTGATCCATCCAAAGTCAATCCGGTGGTGCCAACCCAGCTGATTGTCGATCACTCACTGGCGGTGGAATACGGTGGATTTGATCCGGATGCATTTGAGAAAAACCGTGCAGTCGAAGACCGTCGTAATGAAGACCGTTTCCATTTTATTGAATGGACCAAAACAGCCTTTAAAAATGTCGATGTGATTCCGGCAGGCAACGGCATCATGCACCAGATTAACCTGGAAAAAATGTCACCGGTAATTCAAAACCGTGATGGCGTAGCATTCCCGGATACCTGTGTGGGTACAGACTCGCATACCCCGCATACCGATGCGCTAGGCGTGATTTCAGTCGGTGTGGGTGGCTTAGAAGCTGAAAACGTGATGCTTGGCCGTGCTTCTTGGATGCGTCTGCCGGACATTATTGGGGTGGAATTGGTTGGTCAGCGTCAGCCGGGCATTACTGCAACAGATATCGTCTTGGCGTTAACTGAATTCCTGCGTAAAGAGCGTGTGGTCGGTGCCTATTTAGAGTTCTTTGGTGAAGGTGCGGACAGCATGTCAGTGGGTGATCGTGCCACCATCTCCAATATGACCCCTGAATATGGTGCAACCGCTGCGATGTTCTATATTGATCAGAACACCATCGACTATTTAACCCTGACCGGTCGTGAGCCTGAACAAGTCAAACTGGTTGAAACCTATGCCAAAGAAATTGGGCTTTGGGCATCTGACATGACACAGGCGGAATATCCACGTGTGCTGCGTTTCGACTTATCAACGGTAACCCGTAATATTGCAGGGCCATCCAATCCACATGCACGTGTATCCACAAGTGACTTAAAAGAAAAAGGCATTGCCGGCATTGTTGAACAGCGTACCGATGGTTTGATGCCAGATGGTGCCATCATCATTGCCGCGATTACCTCATGTACCAATACCTCAAACCCACGTAATACCGTTGCGGCAGGTTTGCTGGCACGTAAAGCCAATGAGCTCGGTCTTGTGCGTAAACCTTGGGTGAAATCGTCATTTGCACCGGGGTCTAAAGCAGCTGCGCTGTATTTGGAAGAAGCGGGTGTACTGAAAGACTTAGAAAAACTCGGTTTTGGCATCGTCGCTTATGCATGTACGACTTGTAACGGGATGTCAGGCGCGCTTGATCCAAAGATTCAGCAGGAAATTATTGACCGTGACCTGTATGCGACTGCGGTGCTGTCGGGCAACCGTAACTTTGATGGTCGTATTCATCCTTATGCAAAACAGGCTTTCCTGGCATCTCCACCACTCGTGGTTGCCTATGCAATTGCCGGTACCATCCGTTTTGACATCGAAAAAGATGCGTTGGGCACCGACCAGAACGGTAATCCAATTTATCTGAAAGACATTTGGCCGTCGGATGAAGAAATTGATGCATTAGTGAAAACCTCGGTGAAGCCTGAGCAGTTCCAGAAAGTCTATATTCCAATGTTTGACTTGGGCGAAGTGGAGCAGGCGGCAAGTCCGCTATATGACTGGCGTCCGCAAAGTACTTATATTCGCCGTCCACCATATTGGGAAGGCGCGCTGGCTGCACCGCGTACATTAGCCAATATGCGTCCGCTGGCAATTTTGGGCGATAACATTACCACTGACCATTTATCACCATCGAATGCAATTATTCTGGATTCGGCGGCAGGTGAATATCTGGCGAAAATGGGCTTGCCTGAGGAAGATTTCAACTCCTATGCCACCCACCGCGGTGATCACTTGACGGCACAACGTGCAACGCTGGCCAACCCGAAATTGTTTAATGAAATGGTGGTACGTTCTGACGGTACCATTAAGCAAGGTTCCAAAGCGCGTGTCGAGCCTGAAGGCGAAGTAATGCGGATGTGGGAAGCGATTGAAACCTACATGAATCGTAAACAGCCGCTGATTATTGTTGCCGGTAAAGACTACGGCCAAGGCTCAAGCCGTGACTGGGCGGCTAAAGGTGTACGCCTTGCTGGTGTTGAAGCGATTGTGGCAGAAGGTTTTGAGCGTATTCACCGGACTAACCTGGTTGGGATGGGTGTGTTACCGCTTGAGTTTAAGCCGGGCACAGACCGTAAAACTTTAGGTTTGGATGGTACAGAACTGTATAGCGTGATTGGTAATATCGCGCCACGTTCGACGTTGACTTTGGTGATTGAGCGTTCAACGGATGATGGCAAGAACCAGATTGTTGAAGTGCCGGTGACCTGTCGTCTAGATACCGAAGAGGAAGTGTCTGTGTATGAAGCGGGCGGTGTATTGCAACGCTTTGCGCAGGATTTCTTGGAAGGGAATGTGGCTTAATTATTAAATGAATCCTCCCCAACCCTCCTTTAAGAAAGGAGGGAGTTTCTCTTTTTTTCTTATGCCATGTATGGCTCAGGGTTAGGGGGAGATTAAAGTTATTGAAATTGTTTAAAAACGCTCTAATGTACATTGGGGCGTTTTTTATTGGTGCTTACAGAGAAGATTCGAAGGAGGTTTTAAGATTGAATTAAAAAGTGGACTTCTGTCATACGTCCAGTGGTCGATATTAAGGCTGATTCCCTATTCATTATTCAAAATATATTAAAGGTTGAATGCGATTTAGAATTTATTAGAAATATATAAAACTAAATTTAAAATAATTAAAAAAATAAATAAATTCAATAAATTAATTGAATTTTTTAATTGAAAAGAGTAGTTTGTTTTCTTTTTGTAATTTGCAATAGCGTTTTTGTAAAAATGCAATTGATGAGGGGTTTATGGGAAAATTAACTGCTGTAATTTTAGCGAGTGTTATGTTGTTTATGACAGGCTGTGCCACGATGTTTAATGGTTCAACACAGACTGTAAATATTCGTAGTAATGATGAATTAGCCAAGCTATATGTAAATGAAGAGTATATGGGCCAGCGTAGTGCTGTTTATACTTTTAAGAAGAAAGAAAATTATGTAATTAAGGCAGAAAAACCAGGCTGCCAAACCACGAGCATCACACCTCAAAAGACATTTGACCCAACCACCTTATTAGGCATTCTGGTCGACTGGGGCATTATCTCAATTCTTGTTGTTGATGGTGCTGCGACAGGGGCATGGCAGAAATTCAGTCAAACCAATTTTGTTATCGATCCTAATTGCTAAATTGGTTTAAAAAATATCCCATTTTTGAATGGGATATTTTTTTATAGAAGACAGATTTGCAGACTTATAGGTATTACGGGAGATAAATAAGCGTTTATAGAATTAGAAATATATTTTAAAAATTAAATAAGAATAAAAAATCTTTTCCTGATTGCGGGATTTAATACCAAATTAATTAGCATCTACAACTCAAATTGGAAAAATTTCTTATTAAATTTCTATAAAGCCAGCTTAATTTTCTATCAAAATTATCCTTCGCCCAAACGCCATCATCACTCGTCGAAATGGACAATAGACAATCATCACAGATTGGTTATACTGAATAGACCATTTCTAAATCATACGGAGAGCAAAGATGGTAACTGCAGGCGACAAGCCAGGAACAGGCTTCTATTTTTGTGTCCAATGCGGACATCGCGTTTACTTAGAAATTGGTACAGACCGTTTACCCCCGTGTACCAAATGCCAAGGCAATCAATTTAACAATAAGAATGCCTAAGCAACAGCACTCAAACAGTTACCCTCTGTTTTGAATGAAAGCCCTATCACACGATAGGGCTTTTTAATGGGATCAATAAAAATATGCTGAATTTTCAGGGTGTTAGAACAGTTGAAGCACTACAAAAAGAAAACGCAAAATCGAGATACAAATTGAGTGGGTTTGAGGTTCTATCTTATTGAAAATGAATAATAAAAATTAAGGTGTTTATTACTTGAATCTGTTTAAAAATTAGCCATTAATCCCCATGTTGAATAAGACATATAGCATATTTCAGGTGCAGTCTTTGCAACATTATCTTGATCTTAACCATGACTCTGGCGTGGCCAATTATGAAATAGGTCATGAGTTTATTCGGGTTCAGTTCCGTAAAAATAGCAGGGTCTATACTTATAGCTATGCCAGCGCCGGTGTGCAGCATGTCGAGAATATGAAACAGCTGGCCCAATATGGCGATGGGCTGAATGCCTATATCAACCGTTATACTCGCTGGCTGTATTTAAAATAAATAACTGGCCTGTTTTTTGCTTCATGATGCTTCCTAGGAGCGCCACATCCACTTTCGGGTGGATGCTGGTTTTAAAGAAAAATCATCAGGAGCAAAGCCATGTCAAACTCTCAAGCTGCCGATTCTTATACTCAATTGCCGGTCAAGGCGCATCTGCTGGCGGGTTGGCCGTTACTGCTGGTGCTGTTTGGTGGTGCCATTGGGGTGGTTTATGCCGTGCTGGCTTACATGCTGAATATCAAAATTTATCAATCGACCTTATCTAAACTGAATAAAGTCTTGGCCAATTTGCTCTGTGGCATGTCAGCCTTAAGTGGCTGGTGGTTTAGCGCCCAGCTCATTCAAGGACAGTTATTTTAAACAGCTCGATACCTCACGATTAAAGATCTGCAATGTCCTGAACCGGGCAGAATAATTTATGCCTGAATATTCCAGAAAAATACGGAATCATGAAAAAGAATCATGATTATGGCAGCTTGAAAATAAAAAATTCTATCTAAACCGTTTGATGTGAGAAAAATTATCAAAAAGATGAAAAAACGCCGTAGCTTAGGAAAACAATCCCGCCGGCTTTTGACTATTCTATTGCTCAAGGGTGAAAGGGGATCGAAAAGAGTAGATTGCTACCAGTAACGTATCACGTGCGTGTAGTACTTACCCACAAGGTCTCGATTCGGCTTAGGACGCTATAGATCAGAAGTTTATAGGCAAAAAGTTAGAACTTACCAAGTTTTAATGGTTGAAGTATTTCCCGCTCCCTTAAAAATAAAAATTTCAACATCTCTATTCTTCTTTATCTTTTTGTTATTCCTATTTCACTATATTCGTTTAAATCACCTTCATTTTCCTTTCAGTTATCGCAACCTTATTTGCCAGAATCCTACAGGGTACTGAAAGCAGCTATGCTATAAAAAATAAAAACTACCGAGCAGAACAATGAAAATTTATGTCACCAGTCTTATAGTCGATGATCAGGAAAAAGCCTTGCAGTTTTATACTCAGATACTTGGTTTTCGGCTAAAACAGGATGTCCCGGTGGGTGAATATCGCTGGTTGACGCTGGTTTCTCCCGAGCAGCCAGATGGTGTTGAGCTGCTACTAGAACCGGATGTGCATCCCGCAGCGAAAGCCTTTAAAGCCGCGATTAAGGCAGATGGTATTGCTTATACCTCATTTCAGGTCAACGATCTTGAGGCAGAATATCAGCGTTTACTCGCGCTAGGTGTGGTTTTTACTCAAGCACCGATGCCGGCCTGGCTGGCAATGTGAAAATTGCCGTGCTGGAAGATGGCTGCGGTAATTTAATTCAACTGATGCAGCCGCTGTCTTGAGCCATCATAATCACTTAGATAAATTCTCTTAAAATCGCCATTTTCTGCAAAATAAAATGAAGAATTTAACCTAGTGTATAAAAATTTCTTGTGATTAAGCTTTATTAGGGAAAATTTCCTGAAAATATTTTAAATTGACTGATCTTCGGAAAACAATTTCGGCAGGCTTTGACTACTATATCTCTCAAGGGTGTGACGGGATCGAAAAGAGTAGCATGCTGTCAGCGGCGCAAAACGCGAGTGCAGTACTCACCCAAAAGGTCTCGATTCGGCTTAGGACGCTATAGATTAGAAGTTTATAGGCTATAAGATCATGACGTACAACGTGATGATAGTTGAAGTAAACAGCAAGTTTTCCCTGACACCCTAAAAATTCCGTGCATGACCAGAACAACAAACTATAAAAATCAAACTCGAAAAACCAGAGAATAAAAACTATTTCTCTCCAGTAGCTTCCAGATTAAATATCTATCTTCTCAATAGATTGACAGCGGATTGGCCGCTTGATATTTTGCCCGCTTTCGACTCCCAAGCCGTACCGCCATGCCTTTAAACGACAACTTTGTATATTGCCCGCCGCAAGAGCCACTAGTCCTGCTCTATGAAGATGATGATCTGGTGGTGATTGAAAAGCCAGCAGGTTTGCTGTCGGTGCCGGGGCGGTTGCCGGAGCATCAGGACAGTGCCTATTTACGCGTGTTGGCGCGCTATCCACAGGCCAAAATTACCCATCGTTTAGATATGGCCACCTCGGGTATTCTGATGTTTGCCAAACATCGTGATGCAGAAGTAGCGGTGAGTAAAATGTTTCAGGCGCGCACCGTGACCAAGCACTATATTGCCCTGGTACAGGGCAAACTCGACGGTGAGGGCAAAGTTGAGGTGCCATTAATTACCGACTGGGAAAACCGGCCGCGTCAGATGGTGCATTTTGAATTGGGTAAGCCGGCACAGACTTTATATCAGGGACTGGACTATAATGCCGAGATGGACATCAGCCGGGTATTGCTGACCCCAATTACCGGACGTTCACACCAGCTACGCGTGCATATGCAGTATATCGGCCATCCAATTACCGGCGATAAGCTGTATCATCCAGAACCTGCACGCAGTCCCCTAAAACGCATGGCCTTGCATGCCAGTTATCTGGCTTTTACTCAGCCTTTAAGCGGTACCGCGGTTGAAATTCGTGGACAGGTACCGTTTTAAGCAGTTGATCTGATTTTGAGTGCGCCCCCCAAAACAGGGGATTGCCGATCCGGATAGAGATCAGGATGATAGAACAGAAAAAAATTAAGTGCTCTATCTCGGAACTGCAACAAAATTAGGGTAAGCTGACCAGTAGAACAACAACACAGAACAAGGACAAAATGATGTCACGCGATTATGAACAATTTCCAGATGACGACAACGGCAACGTACTTTGGCAAATGCATGAAGATGGTGATGATCTGGACGAGGCACATGAAATTGAATATTCGATTGCCTTTACCGACCAGGAACAGGCTGAACGTTGTGCCTTATTTCTGTTAAATGAAGAACAAAAAATTTCTTTATTTCAGGATGATGATTCTGGTGTGACCGAATGGATTATTACCATTTATGTTTATATGGAACCGGCCTATGCCGATATTGTTGATTTAGAAGAATGGTTCACCAAAATCGCCAACCAGTTCCAGGGTGAATATGATGGCTGGGGCTGCATGGCCTATGTCTATGATGATGAAGACGAAGAAGAAAACTATCCGGTTTAACCCCATTTTCTAGTACAAAAAAGCATGCCGGAGCGCATGCTTTTTTTGCTTTACGCTCGCTTCAACCAAAGTCATACACAGGCCCAAGGCAGAAGGCGTAGACTGAAAATTATTCGCTGTAAACAGGTGACGTCATGCAACACAGCGTACAGTTACACCGTATATTTCAGGCGCCGTTATCGCGGGTATATCGGGCCTTTGTCGATCCGCATGCCCTGGTCAAATGGATGGCACCACATGGCTTTACCGTGCAGATTGAACAGTTTGAACCCGTGGTCAACAGTCAATATAAAATTGCCTTTTGTAATTTGAGCACGGGCAAATGCCACGGTTTTCACGGGCAGTATCTGGAAGTGATTCCCGAGCAGCGACTGCGTTATCAGGATGAGTTTGATAGCCCAGATTTACCCGGACTGATTCAGGTCACGATTGAGTTTAAGGCGGTATCGGTCGGAACCGAAGTCTGGATTCAGCAGGACAATCTGCCCGATGCCATTCCCGTCGATGGCTGTTATTTGGGCTGGCAGGAATGTCTGAATTTACTCAGCCTGCTGGTGACCCCTGACATTCCGGATGAGTAAAACCATGCCCATTGCTACCAAACGTATTTATCAGGCTGTAAGCAAGCAGGACGGTACCCGGATTCTGGTGGACCGGATCTGGCCGCGCGGGATCAAAAAAGCCGATGCCCAGATTGACCTGTGGCCGAAGGATTTAACCCCCTCGACCGAACTGCGTAAATGGTTCCATGAAGATACTGAGCGGCACTGGCCCGAGTTTCAGCAGCGTTATCGGCAAGAGTTGCAGCAGCATTTGGACGCGGTGGAGGAAATCCGGCAACTGGCGCAGAAGGGACCAATTACCCTGTTAACCGCAGCAGAAAACGAACAGCATAATCATCTGCAGGTGTTTAAACAGCTGCTGGAACACCCGGGCAAATAACACAAATATTGTTATTAATCCCTAAACCGGTTAGGGATTTTAACGTGATGAAAAATATAAATGTTATAGTAGACCTTTATATTTTTTATTTTGCTCGTTTCGAGGTTTTTATGTCTTTACCGAATTGCCCAAAATGCCAGTCCGAATATACCTATCAAGATGGTGACTTGCTGATTTGTCCTGAATGCGCACATGAATGGAAAGAAGGGGAGCAGGCAGAAGCCGAGGCCGGCGCCATCATTAAAGATGCCAATGGTAATGTACTGGCCGATGGCGATACCGTGACGGTGATTAAAGACCTGAAAATTAAAGGTTCATCTTCTGTGGTGAAAGTGGGTACCAAAGTGAAAAATATCCGCCTATTGCCAGAAGCATCAGATGGTCATGATATTGACTGTAAAGTAGATGGTATTGGCGCAATTAAACTGAAATCGGAATATGTGAAAAAAGCATAATCGCACTGTTTCTCTTGGGTTTTATCTTGCTTTGAAGCAGGGTAAAACCCTGAATTTTTAAGATGACATCTGCACCATATCGGGAGAAGGCTGATGCCACATATCCATCTTGAATATTCAGATCAGCTGTAGGCGCTTGAAATGAAGCCTTTGCTCAGTCGTATCAACCGGACGCTGGTCGAGAATGGCCTGTTTGGTAATGCCTCTGATATTAAAAGCCGCGCCATCTGCCAGCAGGACTATGTGATTGGACTGGATGAAAGCGCACAGGCCTATGTGCATGCCAAAATCTCGATTTTAAAAGGCCGTAGCACCGCCCTAAAGCAGGAAATTTCCCGGACCGTGCTGGAGGTGTTGCAGGATTATCTGCCGCCACAGAATGAATTGACGCTGCAACTGTGTGTCGAAATTCTGGAAATGGACCCGGATATTTACAGCAAAGCCATCATTCGTCCTTAATATTTTTCTCTTGCAATGGCACAGCGGTGTATGTGCCATTTTACTGCTTTCAATATTTCCCATCTTCATCTACTGTACTGTTTCTTGCTGAAATTAGGCGTTTTTTTACAGGAATCTATTTGAAATAAATAACCGAAGCTCGTACATAATAAATAAAGAGCAACAGGATGTGCCCAGCCATGCGAAAACAGAACAATAAACCGGGTCTGCTCCAGCCAGAAGCGCAGCCACCGCGTCCCCATCACTGGAAGCCGGAAAAATCTGCCGCCAGTTGGGTCAAGCGGGATATTGAAACCCAGAATATTGTCCGGGTGATGGCCGGTTTTGTGATTAGCGCGGTGATTATTGCGGCGCTGTATTTTGGTCAGGATGTGCTGATTCCGCTGGCACTGGCTATTTTGCTGGCATTTTTGCTGGAACCGCTGGTGTCACGGTTAAAAAAATGGGGACTGCCACAGCTGCCGTCGATTGCCATTGTTATGATTTTCACCATTAGTGTGCTGGCTGGACTGGGCAGTTATCTGGGTTTTCAGCTCAAAGATTTAAGTCAAGAATTACCGCAATATCAGGACACCATTCAGCAAAAACTGAATACGGTGAAATCGCTAACCTCTGGCCCTAGTGCCTGGGATGGGGCCAAAACCACTTTCGATACGGTGGAAAGCTCGTTTGAAGGCATCAATCAGGTCGAGCAGGAAAAGGGTGTGCAGAATGTCAAGGTGGTCGGACTGGAGCAAAGTCCTTCCGATGCCGCCATGGAGTGGGGCAGCAAGATTTTAAGCCCGATTGCCACCATTGGTATCGTATTTTTATTTGTGGTGCTGATTTTAATTAGCCGTAAAGATCTGCATGACCGCTTGTTGCGTCTGCTTGGCGGTAATTTGAATATTGGTACCGATGTGCTGGATGAAGCCGGTCAGCGCATTGGTACCTATTTGCGCATGCAATTGCTGGTCAATGTCACCTATGGCATTCCGATGGCAGCCGGACTGTGGTTTATTGGCGTGCCTGCGGCCATCATGTGGGGCATGCTGGCGGTGGTGCTGCGCTTTGTGCCTTATGTCGGCCCGATCATTTCTGCGGTGTTCCCGTTAACGCTGGCCTTTGCGGTGGATCCAGGCTGGAATATGTTCCTCTGGACGCTGGGCCTGATTCTGCTGCTGGAGCTGATCAGTAATAACATCATTGAGCCGTGGTTATATGGCGAAAGTACCGGCCTGACTACCTTGTCGATTATTCTGGCTGCCACCTTCTGGACCTTAATCTGGGGACCAATTGGTCTGATTTTATCAACACCGTTAACGGCCTGTTTGCTGGTGCTGTCGCACTATATTCCGGCGTTGGGCTTTGTCAAAGTGTTAATTGGCAGTGCCCCGGTGCTGTCACCGCCCGAACGTTTTTATCAGCGTTTGGTGGCCGATGAAGTACATGATGCGCTGGATGTGGCTAATGCATATATCCAGCAGGAGCTGCCGAAAAAAAAGAATGAAGAAGCGCTGGTCCGGAAAATCAATAATTTCTATGATGAAGTGGCGATTCCTGCGATTTGCCTGTTTTCGCAGGTCCATAATACCGAGGCCAGCGCCGAACACCGTTTGCGCATGCATCAGGGTTTAAAACGGTTTAATCATGAATTTCAGCAGCAATATCCGCTACAGACCGAACTGAACAACCCCAAAGTCATGTGTCTGGGGGCACGTTGGGAGGTGGATGTGCTGGCCTCTGCCATGCTGGCCCATGGCCTGAACCTGAAAAAGATTGCTGCCTGTAGCCATGCCGATGCCTTGATTCAATCGCGCTCGGATGTGTTGAGTGCCGTGCCGGAATCGACCGACATCATCTGTATCACTATTTTTCATCAGCAACCGATGGCGCAAATCCGCCTGTTGAATCACCGGATACGTACACTAAAACCGCAGATCAAACTGGTGTTTGCTTTGCTGGGCAATCAGTCGACGCATTTGCGTGATGAGATTGAGCGTCTGTTTCAGCCTGAAGCTGTGGTGAATAGTGTGAATGAACTGATGCTGAATATGGATATGCTGCTGATGGCACAAGGGGAAAACCCGGCGGCGGCACTGATGCATGACAATGAGGCTGAACGTTTACAAGCTTTGCATGAACTGGATTTATTGCAGTCGGAATTGCTGCCAATTTACAGCCAGTATATTGAAGAAGCGCGGCAGGCCTTTGATGTGAAATATGCCCAGATTTCGCTGGTCGATGCCGGGCAGGTGCATACTCCGGCCAGTCCGCTGGCAGAAGCGGTAGAGTCGCCGATCCACGCAGCGCAGCGCCGTGAGGAGTCGATTTGTACCCATCTGGTTTATCAGAATGAAGCGCTGGTTATTGAAGATATTCAGCGTGATCCACGCTTCCGGCAGTATCCTCATCTGGCCAGACAGAAAATCCGTTTTTATGCCGGGGTGCCAATTCAAAGTAAACAGGGCTTGGCCATAGGCAGCTTATGTATTCTGGACAAGCAGGTGCGGCAGATGTCTGAAGAAGATCTGGATTTGCTGAAAGCACTGGCGCTGGATTTACAGGAGACCTTAAGCAGTGAGCGATTACGCAAACAGAAGCTGGAGGAAATCCAGCGTTTGGGCCAGGCCGATTTAAGTCAGGCCGTGGTGACAGATTCCTAATGATTGCATCCTTGTCCACATACGGCTGTTTGCATCTGGCCGTTAGGTTATCGTTTAAAACTAGGGGAGAGCAGTTCGTTGGCCTTTCATGATTTTTATCGCTTAAGTTCGCATGCGGTAATTTGTAATGCCCAGCAGCAGGTGCTGTTACTTAAAGCTACCTATGCCGATCAGGCCTGGGGCTTACCGGGTGGCGCGCTGGATATGGGGGAAACCATCCACGAGGCCTTAATTCGGGAATGTCAGGAAGAAATTGGCTGTCAGGTGCAGGTGGGGTATTTGTCGGGTGTGTATTTTCATGCAGCGGTGCAATCCCATGCTTTTATTTTTCGCTGTCATGTACCGGAAGATGCACAGATTCAGCTAAGCGATGAACATGCCGAATATCGCTGGTTTGATCTGGCGCAACTGGCGCCGGTACAGCGGATTCGGGTGGAGGATTGTCTGAATTTTCAGGGCAATGTCATCAGCCGGAGTTTTTAAACTGCGGCTTGCAAGATGATTACACAAAAGTGATCAAACAGTTGTTAGACAAGCCCTGTAAACAGCCGCGACAATGTTTGGTTTAGAGTGCCGTGTGTTGCGAGGCTTGCAGGGTGGCAATAATTTCATCCAGCTTTTTGATGCGTTTAACCTCATCCCATAGCGCTTTGGCTTCTGGATAATGTTTCGACATCATGCCCAGCCATTGTTTATAACGCCCCAGCATACCAATTTCGGTTTTGGCCGGACCGTGAATAAAGCGGATTTGCAAATCAAGCAGATCTTGCCAGCTCAGTAAGGGTGCATCAGAGTTCTGGCGGATACATTGGGTGAGGTCAGGGGTGGTGACGGCACCACGGCCAATCATTAAATCTTCACAACCCGATTCTAACTGGCATTGTTTGGCGTCGACATTGGTCCAGATTTCACCATTGGCAATCACATTAATCTTTAAGGCTTCACGAATCGGGGCCAGCTGATCCCAAAAGGCTGGTGGGGTATAACCATCGGCTTTGGTGCGCGCATGGACCGTGACCCAGGAGGCGCCTGCATCTTCAATGGCATGGGCATTGTCCAGCATGAAGTTGCGATCCATATAGCCTAAGCGCATTTTGGCAGAAACCGGAATATGTGCCGGCACGGCATCGCGCACGGCTTTGACCAGTTCATGTACCACTTCCGGTTCATCTAGCAGAACCGAACCGCCACGATGACGGTTTACGGTTTTGGCCGGACAGCCAAAGTTTAGATCAATCGCTGGTGCGCCCATGGCTGCAACTTTGACTGCATTAGCGGCTAGCATGTCCGGGTTGTTGCCCAGAAACTGCACATGCACTGGGGTGCCAGCCGCAGTTTTACCGCCGTTCAATAATTCCGGGCAATAGCTGTGATAGATATGATCGGGCAGGATTGAGTCGGTGACCCGAATAAACTCAGTCACACACCAGTCGAAGCTGCCGACAGACGTGAGGACATCACGCATGATCGGATCGGTTAAGCCTTCCATGGGTGCAAGCACAAGTTTCAACGCGTTCACCTGTTAATTTGAAAAACGGTGTTATACGTTTTTTTTACCAAGATGTCTAGGAAAAGGTCTTTGAAGTATTGTAGAGCGAGATAAGGCTTAGCCTTTATATTTCGCATAATCGCCATTATGTTAAATGGGGGGGAATTGAGACCTGTGTAGCAGCTTTAGGCTTGTTGTTATACATCCAAATACAGATTGCACCTTATATTAAAATTATAAGAGTTTTAGGTTTTAGACAGCCACTCTTTAATCAAGTGTTTGTACACCACCACCATTTACAAATAAGGTTTGTCCAGAAATCCATGATGAAATAGGTGAGGCAAAGAATAACACAGCTCTCGCGATATCTTCGGGTTCACCTAATCGTTGTAATGGTGTGTGGGAGAGCATTGTTTTTTCAATCTCAGGCTTCAGTACTTTTTCTAATGCTGCGGTACGAATTGCTCCGGGTCCTACAGCATTAATACGTATATTTGGACCAAGATCATGAGCCAAATTAGCGACCATATGATTTAACGCTGCTTTTGATGATGCATATCCGCTCATAGCAGGGCTTTTGTTAATTGAACTCATAGAGCTGATATTTATGATTGAGCCGTAACCCGCTTTATTCATATGCGGTGCGACGAGCTGACACAATCGCCAAGCAGCAAATACATTAAGCTGAAAATCACGTTCTATAGTATCTACGCTAATTTGATCAGGAGATTCACGACCACCGCCACCTCCTCCAGCATTGTTCACTAAGATGTGAATGTGACCAAAGGTTTCGATTGTTTTATTCACTGCATTGACCAATTGATCATCTTGCAGAATATTGCATGCAACATATTCTATGTTGCGTCCAGTCAGCTTCTTGATTTCTTCAGCTGTATGTTTAGCTGCTTCTAAATTTAAATCGGCAATCATAACGTCCGAGCCTGCTTGTGCAAGAATGAGAGCGCTGGCTTTCCCAATACCTGCTGCACCGCCTGTTACAAGTGCTATTTTATTCGTCAGTGATAATAAACTTTGTGGCATCATTTTGATTTATTTCCATTTGTATATTAAAACTCGAAATATTTAATTCTTCTACTGCATAGCTTTATTTTGAGTTCAAAATCCTAAATCTACCGCATCATTTTGAATTGCAGGTATTTATAGTTTTCCCTTGTTCAACTGAATTGATAAAGCTTCCAATCAGCAATTCACTTTGTCTTAAAGAGTCACGATGATCTCCATTCTTGACCGGGTGAAAGGCAATAGGTTTTTGATTCTTACATACTTGCTGATAGTAAGCATAAGTACCACGGTAATCTACAAGCTGATCTTTATCACCTTGTACAATTAAAAGCGGCACAGTAGGTGTCATATTCTCAATAGACTGTTTTTTTAAATAATTTGTCAAAGGTGTCAAATTTACATTCGGTTTAAAGACTGTTTTAGGTGCTGCTTTTAGATCAGATTGTAATTCTGACAAACAGCGATTACGTGCATAATTAAGAATTTCCCCCATCTCTGAACTAACTAAATTTGCTGGAGCTAGGCTAGGATCTGCTGCTTCTGCTCCCAGAAGTACGACTGGGAAAAATGCGGCAACACTTGTTTCAATTTGAGAATGGGTTGCTACGTATTCAGCGATTCCTTGGTATTGATAGCCACCCGGTGCGAGTGCAATTGCCCCACGCAAATTAAATTCAGGTGCATCTTTCTGACCGTCCGCTGCAACCTTCAGAGATGCTGCACCGCCTTGACTATGCCCCATTACATACCAGTTTTTACTAAATTTATAAGGCTTTAAAAGGTGGGTCGCCCGTACGGCATCAACGACAGTGTGCAACTGACTTTGTGCATTCATATATGGATGTCCACCTGGAGTACCTAAACCCTGATAATCAGGTGCGACGACTGCATATCCGCGGGCAAGCCAGGCATTTAGTGCTTTCGCAGCAATTTGTTGATAGACATGGACTGGGCCGCCGACATAATCTCCAGAAGGCGCACAAGTATCTGCTACACCAGTTGTACCATGAGCCCAAGCAAGAACAGGCCATCCCCCTTTGGGTACTTTACCTTTAGGCAGTAAGAGATATCCTGAAGTCACAATTGGTTCAGACTGTACTCCGCGACTACGGTAAGTGATTAAGAACCGCTGTGAAGCATTGGTAAATAGATCAATACTCTCTTCTTGTATGGATAAGATTGTTCCTGGCATTTTGCTAGAGATATTAGATGTTTGGACTTTGCCATTATTGAGAATGACAGGAGAGGCTATTGCATATGTTGAATTTAAGCATAGACAGCTTACGACCAATTTTAGAATGGGATGTTTAATTTTCATCACTGGCACCATCTTTCTTTTTTATAATCTCATTTTTAATGTATCAGCTTTATCTAGTTTTTTAAACAAAGTCTTAAAAATTCGGTATGAGCCTAAGTTTTTAGAGTAATGGCTGAAGGCTTCTACAAAGATTATAAAATTTTTCTAAAATTAACATAATACACGTTATACGAAGGCAAAAATGGGAGCTATAAGCTCCCATTTTTAGTCTTTAATTCGCTTTTTCGCTTCGTCATAAACTATGCTATCAGCTCGTTTTCCGACGGTAATGAGCAGGATAACTACCTGATCATCTTTAACTTGATAGACAAGTCG
>NZ_JAYJLP010000020.1:0-39319 GCF_051949055.1 Acinetobacter sp. Brlt_5 | reverse complement strand
CCTCAAACGAGGGGCTTAGGCAATCTGGGCATTGAATTGATTAGATATATTCAACACTTACGATTTCGTATTCTACTTCACCTTGCGGGGTGACAATTTTTACGTCATCGCCTTCATTTTTGCCCAACAGGCCACGCGCGATTGGAGAGTTCACAGAAATCTTGTTAATTTTGAAATCTGCTTCGTCATCACCGACGATCTTGTAGGTTTTTTGCTCTTCAGTATCCAGGTTTTCAATCGTTACTGTAACACCAAAGACCACACGGCCATTTTGCTCTAATTCTTTCACATCAATAACCTGAGCCGCGCCCAGTTTACCTTCGATGTCTTGAATACGGCCTTCGCAAAAACCTTGCTGCTCGCGGGCCGCATGATATTCTGCATTTTCTTTTAAGTCACCGTGTTCACGTGCTTCTGCAATCGCAGCAGTAATACGTGGGCGTTCAACAGTTTTTAACTGGTGTAATTCTTTCTCTAAGGCGACTTTGCCTTCAGGAGTCATAGGATAACGTTGCATTGTTGTCCCTCAAGTTGAATATTAGAAAAATACAGCTCTATAAATGAAAAAAAGCCCGCCACCGAGAGGTGACGGGACTTCTCGGTAGACAATTAACCTTTGCTTAAATCTTGCAAACGATAAACATCCATCGGCAATTTAATGGCTAACGCTTGGCATACCGCATCGGCACCATTCAGGGTAGTCGTATGATAGACCTTACCTTGCAGGGCAGAACGGCGGATTGAGAATGAATCCTGCTGCGCTTGTTTGCCTTCAGTGGTATTGATAATGAGGTGAATTTCGCCATTTTTCAAGCGGTCCACAATATTTGGACGACCTTCAGTTACTTTATTCACACGTTCACATTCAATTCCTGCGGCTTTGATCACATCATAAGTACCGCCGGTAGCGATAATTTTGAAGCCAAAGTCTGCAAGCTGTTTGGCAATACCTGCTGCACGTGGTTTATCAGAATCACGTACTGAAATGAATGCATGCTTGATTTCGCCTTCGGTTGGCAAACCTGGTAAGCGTTCATTCGAGCCTAACACAGCTTTGTAGAATGCTTCACCAAAAGTTTTACCCACACCCATTACTTCGCCTGTAGATTTCATTTCAGGGCCAAGGATTGGGTCAACACCCGGGAACTTGTTGAATGGGAACACCGCTTCTTTAACAGAGAAGTGCTCAGGAATAATCTCGGTTGTGAAGCCTTGTGACTCCAGAGATTGACCCGCCATACAACGTGCAGCAATTTTCGCTAATGATTCACCGATACACTTAGATACGAACGGCACGGTACGAGAAGCACGTGGGTTCACTTCCAGAATGTAAACGTCATCACCTTTTACCGCGAACTGTACGTTCATTAAACCGATAACGCCCAGCTCTTTGGCCATCGCTACGGTTTGACGACGCATTTCGTCCTGTACTTCGTTTGATAACGAGTAAGGTGGAATCGAACATGCAGAGTCACCTGAGTGAATACCCGCCTGTTCAATGTGCTGCATGATCCCGCCGATCACCACATCTTTACCGTCAGATACGCAGTCTACGTCAACTTCAATCGCATCATCCAGGAAGCGGTCAAGAAGAACAGGGGCATCATTCGACGCCTGAACGGCATCACGTAAGTAACGCTTCAATTCTTCTTCGTTGTACACGATTTCCATCGCACGGCCACCTAGTACGTATGATGGACGTACCACCAGTGGATAGCCCACTTTCGCCGCTTCAGCAATACCTTCTTCAGCAGATTTTACGATGCTGTTGTTTGGTTGACGCAGTTGCAGACGTTGAATCATTTGCTGGAAACGTTCACGGTCTTCGGCACGGTCAATCGCATCTGGAGATGTACCAATGATTGGTGCACCAGCCTCTTCTAACGCACGCGCCAGTTTCAGCGGTGTTTGACCACCGTACTGTACGATAATGCCTTTAGGCTTCTCGGTACGCACGATTTCAAGCACATCTTCCAAAGTAATTGGTTCGAAGTACAGACGATCTGAGGTGTCATAGTCAGTAGAAACCGTTTCAGGGTTACAGTTCACCATGATGGTTTCATAACCGTCTTCACGCATCGCAAGCGCCGCGTGTACACAGCAGTAATCGAATTCGATACCCTGACCAATACGGTTAGGACCACCACCGATGACCATGATCTTGTCTTTCGCAGATGGATTCGATTCACATTCTTCATCGTAAGTTGAATACATATAAGCGGTATCAGATTCGAATTCTGCCGCACATGTATCCACACGTTTGTAAACCGGAGTCACGCCCAGGTTCCAGCGGTGTTTACGGAATTGTTTTTGTGAAATACCCATCAGGTTGGCGATACGCAGATCCGATAAACCTTTGCGTTTGAACGCACGGATATTGTCTGCGTTTAAGTCGCCGAAACCTAAAGTTTTGATCTGGTTTTCAGTATTGATGATGTCTTCAATCTGAATCAGGAACCAGCGGTCAATTTTGGTCGCTTCAAATACTTCATCTAAAGTGAAGCCATGACGGAAGGCATCCGCTACGTACCAGATACGCTCTGGGCCTGGAACTTTAAGTTCTTGCAGGATTTTCTCGCGCGCACCTTCAGTACCCACTTCGATTTTTTCATCAAAACCAGAAGCACCGACTTCTAGACCACGAAGGGCTTTGTTGACAGATTCCTGGAAGTTACGGCCAATTGCCATTACTTCACCCACAGATTTCATCTGAGTCGTCAGTGTTGCATCTGCTTGCGGGAATTTTTCGAAGTTAAAACGTGGAACCTTGGTTACAACGTAGTCAATTGATGGCTCGAACGATGCTGGAGTCGTACCGCCAGTGATGTCGTTTTTCAGCTCATCCAGGGTATAACCCACTGCCAGTTTCGCTGCGATTTTCGCAATCGGGAAACCTGTTGCTTTAGACGCAAGGGCAGATGAACGCGATACACGCGGGTTCATTTCAATGATAACCATACGGCCATCTTTCGGGTTAATACCGAACTGAACGTTAGAACCACCGGTTTCTACACCAATTTCACGCAGTACCGCTAAAGACGCGTTACGCATGAGTTGATATTCTTTGTCGGTCAATGTTTGTGCCGGAGCAACTGTGATGGAGTCACCAGTATGCACGCCCATTGGGTCAAAGTTTTCGATTGAACAGACGATAATACAGTTGTCGTTTTTGTCACGAACAACTTCCATCTCGTATTCTTTCCAGCCAATGAGTGATTCATCAATCAATAACTGGTGAGTCGGAGACAGGTCGAAACCACGTTCACAGATTTCAAGGAATTCTTCGCGGTTGTACGCGATACCGCCACCAGAACCACCCATGGTGAATGATGGACGAATAATCACAGGGAAACCGAAGCGCGCCTGAATGTCCAGCGCTTCTTCCATAGATTCCGCAATCGCAGCTTTTGGACATTCCAGACCAATTTTACGCATTGCTTCGTCAAACAGTTTACGGTCTTCTGCTTTTTCAATCGCTTCTTTAGTCGCGCCAATCAGCTCAACATTGTATTTTTCTAAAATACCGTTGGCATCCAGAGCAAGGGCACAGTTCAGTGCAGTCTGGCCGCCCATGGTTGGTAAAACTGCATCTGGACGTTCTTTTTCAATGATCGCTGCAACGGTTTGCCAGGTGATTGGCTCGATATAGGTTGCATCCGCCATTGCCGGGTCAGTCATAATCGTCGCCGGGTTCGAGTTCACCAGAATGACGCGGTAACCTTCTTCACGCAGCGCTTTGCAGGCTTGAGCACCCGAGTAGTCAAACTCACAGGCCTGACCGATAACAATAGGACCAGCACCAATAATTAAGATGCTTTTAATATCCGTACGCTTTGGCATTATTTGCTCCTTAATTACTTCTTAGCTGCTTCAAGAAGTTCGATGAAATGATCGAACAGTGGGGCACAGTCGTGTGGACCTGGGCTGGCTTCAGGGTGACCCTGGAAGCTGAATGCCGGCTTGTCTGTACGGTGGATACCCTGGTTAGTACCATCGAACAGAGAACGGTGGGTAACACGCAAGACTGCTGGCAGGTTGCTTTCATCCACTGCGAAGCCGTGGTTTTGCGAGGTAATCATCACTGTACCATCTTCGATGTTTTGTACAGGATGGTTGGCACCGTGGTGACCGTGCGCCATTTTCATGGTTTTTGCGCCAGAAGCCAGAGCAAGAATCTGGTGACCTAAACAGATACCAAACACAGGGAGATTGGTGGTTTCAACAATAGTTTTTACAGCCTCAATTGCATAATCACAAGCAGCTGGGTCGCCAGGGCCGTTCGACAGGAACACGCCATCTGGATTTAACGCAAGTACGTCAGCAGCAGGGGTCTGTGCAGGCACAACGGTCAGTTTACAGCCGCGGTCTGCCAGCATACGCAGGATGTTGGTTTTGACACCGTAGTCGTATGCAACCACATGGAATTTAAGTTCAGGTTGAGTAAAGCCTTTGCCAAGTTCCCATGAGCCTTCGGTCCATTCAAAACCGTTCGGGTCACAGCATTCTTTTGCAAGGTCTAAACCGTTTAAGCCGCCAAATGCACGTGCTTTTGCAATTGCTTCTTCTTCAGTGATATTTTCACCAGCCAGAATACAACCGTTTTGCGCACCTTTTGCACGTAAAATACGAGTCAGTTTACGCGTGTCGATATCGGCAATGGCAACCACATTGTGTTGCTTCAGGTAATCCTCTAAAGACTGTGTAGAACGGAAGTTGCTATGCAATAAAGGCAAATCACGAATGATTAATCCGTTGGCCCATACTTTATGAATACGACCAGATTCTGCGTCTTCTTCATTACAACCTGTGTTACCAATATGCGGGTAAGTTAAAGTCACAAGTTGCTGTGCATAACTCGGGTCAGTCAAAATTTCTTGATAGCCAGTCATGGCAGTGTTAAAAACGACTTCACCAGTCGTACTACCCGATGCACCGATTGACGTTCCTTTGAAGATCGTACCGTCGGCAAGGGCTAAAATGGCGGGGGTGCTCAAACCAAAGCTCCTGAAATTTAGGCTGTAAAAAAGCGAGTAGACGAAAAAAAAGGAAGGCTACTATACAACCTACCCTCCTCACATCTGCTCGCTTGAACTTAACAGCGCATTATACGCACCAACTCTGAAAAAGTCCACGTTATTGAAGCGGAATATCCAATAAAAAAGTATTCTTTTGGTGCAAAAGCATGTTTGTCACGCAATGTCACAGAAATGTAAGCATTTAATAATTGTCTAACAAATCAAAACTTAAATTTTATCTGTTTCTACTATACTGTGGTCTTTCATAATAACAGGCGGGTGAACGGCAATGACAGCAGAACAAAAACAGCCAGCGGCTAAAAACTCCTTAAAAGACGTGGTGGCAGAAGGCACTGAAAAGCTTGAACAGGCAGCGCAAGAGGCCAAGCAGCAGGTTACTGAAGCAGTCGGGGAGACCCAGGAAAAACTGCAGACCGAAGCGAAAAAATTTAATGGCAGCGTGCAGGAGCAGCTCAGTCAGCTCAAGAAGGAGCTACTGCAGAAAATTGAATCGCTCAAGGGGCATTTTGGCAGCTCACAAAAAGATCTTGGTGAACTGAAAGAGTTTGTGAAAACCGAGTTTAATGCGGTGATTGAAGATTTGAATAAAATTGGCAAAGAGCTTAAAGCCGATGTCAGCCAGATTTCAGTCAAGCATAAAGACCAGTTAACCGAAACCTTCAAGCGCTCCAAAGAACATACCTTGGAAACCTGGAAAAAAGTTGTACCAGCAAAAGAGGCGGCACCTGCTTCTGAAACCGACACCACCCTTAAAAGCTAAGGCGTGTTGTAGCGGGTGCGTGCGATGCAGGCAATAAAAAAGTGAGGTCATGTGCCTCACTTTTTTTATACTGCGTTTTAGTTCAGACATAATGCCTAGAACTGATGCAGCCAATCGCGCTTGTTATGAAAATCGGCCTGTGGGCTGCTGTGCTGCATGGCGTAATAGTGTTCACCTTCAGAAGTGTTTAACACGGCAGTTAAACCAATGAACAGATCCGACCACTTTAATTTATGCTTGGCCATGAATTCGCCCAAGTCCAGACTGACATTCAGTCCATAATGGGTGCGTTTCAGCTGGTTAAGCTCAATATCATAGGCGGCTTGCGGCGGCATATCTTCCGGATAGCGATATTCCTCAAACTGATAGGCCTGCCAGGCTTGAGATGGAGAAAGATTAATTTCACGATAAAAATCTTCCCCATGAACCCCAATAAACACTTCAAAACAGGTGTTCTGCCAGAGAAAATCCTGACGCGGATGCGCAGACACCAGATCGGGCCACTGCACATACTGGTTCGGATCACGCAGCCAGTAACCAATATTCAGGTTAAACGGGCTTTGCTGCTCAATCGCCCCGACCAGGGAGATGGCCTGAAAACGGCGATCAAAAGCACTCAGTTCATAACTTGCCATAAGGAAAAATTATTTTGCCAGATGTGCGTGACGAACCAGGTTCGATAATTTTGGATTTTGCGGTTTGGCTTTTTTATACAGCAGGGCAATTTTACCAATGGTCTGTACCACTTCTGCACCAGTCGCTTCTGCAATTGCCTCAATTACAGCTGCACGTGCTTCACGGTCTTCACCGCCAATTTTCACTTTAATCAGTTCGTGGTCGTTTAACGCACGCGTGGTTTCTTCAATGACATTTTCAGTAAGCCCTTGTCCGCCAATCATCACAACCGGATTGAGTGCATGACCGATTTGACGTAAACGCTTGCGTTCCTGAATAGATAAAGCCGCCATAAAAATAACCTGATTTTAAAAACGGCTTAGTATAGCAAATCCCAATTTGAAACGCTGTAAAATCTGCGCAAATAATCGATGCAAATAATAGAAAAAATCACACCCTCTACGTCCATTTAACTACACATCTGTACTGCAAGCGCGGCAATTTTCACGTACAATTATAAATTAGAAGGTTTTTAATATTTAGAGAGTTATGGCAACACGCATTACCAACCAGAAATTATCCAAAAGTAGTCGTGCGTGGATGAGAGAGCACCTGGATGACCCTTTCGTGAAAAAAGCCCAGAAGGAAGGTTATCGTGCGCGTGCTGCGTATAAACTGCTAGAGATTCAGGAAAAATATAAAATTATCAAACCCGGCATGACGGTGGTCGATCTGGGTGCTGCGCCCGGCAGCTGGTCGCAAATTGCCGGCAAACTGGTCGGTGACAAAGGGCTGGTGATTGCATCGGATATTTTGCCTATGGATGCCTTACCAGATGTGACCTTCCTGCAAGGTGACTTCCGTGAGGAAGAAGTTTTTGAAAAATTGTTAAATATTTTAAATGGCCGGACTGTAGACGTTGTAATTTCCGATATGGCCCCCAATACATCAGGTAATAGAGCGGTAGATCAGCCACGACAAATCTATTTATGTGAACTGGCTTTGGACTTTGCGCAAAAAGTGCTGGGGCCAAACGGACAGTTTGTTGTGAAGGTGTTCCAGGGTTCTGGCTTCGATGAATTTCGCAAACAGGTCGTCGACAGCTTCGATGTATTAAAGACTGCAAAACCGGCAGCTTCTCGTGCACGTTCGAAAGAAGTGTTTTTGATCGGACAGGGCCGGAAGAAGGCATTCAAATAAAGTTTACTTGCCAAGCCGTTAAAAATTGTGCATTTTGTACGTTTTTAAGAGTTTTGTAGGCTGATCTTCAGCTTTAACATTAAGGTCACCCTGTAAAGGGCATGATCAAATTAGATTGATATGGGAATAAAGCTTTGAGCGATCTCTTCAAGAATGCCGTATTGTGGCTAATTATACTTGGTGTACTGATTCTGATTTTCAGTAACATCAATGGCAGTGATAAGCCAACGTCAATGAACTATTCCGAGTTCGTTGCGGCGGTGGATGCTGGTCAAATTAAAAAAGTTACAATTGATGGCGAAAGAATTAGTGGTGAAAAAGCCAATGGCTCACCATTTGAAAGTATTCGTCCGGCGGTTCAAGATCCTGAACTCATGCCGAGCCTCATTGAAAACAACGTTGTTGTTGAAGGTACTGCACCTCAACGTCAAGGTTTGTTGATGCAACTACTCATTGCTAGTTTCCCTGTACTTTTAATCATTTTGTTATTCATGTTCTTTATGCGCAACATGGGTGGCGGTGCAGGTGGTAAAAACGGCCCAATGAGCTTTGGTAAGTCCAAAGCGAAAATGCTGTCTGAAGACCAGATTAAAGTAACCTTTGCCGATGTTGCAGGTTGTGATGAAGCCAAACAGGAAGTGGTTGAAATTGTCGACTTCCTGAAAGATCCGGCCAAATTTAAACGTTTGGGGGCAACCATTCCGAAAGGCGTGTTAATGGTTGGTCCTCCGGGTACCGGTAAAACTTTGCTGGCAAAAGCCATTGCTGGCGAAGCTAAAGTGCCATTCTTCAGTATTTCAGGTTCTGACTTCGTAGAAATGTTCGTGGGTGTGGGCGCCTCTCGTGTCCGTGACATGTTCGAGCAGGCGAAACGCCACGCGCCATGTATTATCTTTATTGACGAGATTGATGCGGTCGGTCGTCACCGTGGTTCAGGTACCGGTGGTGGTCACGATGAGCGTGAGCAGACCTTAAACCAGATGCTGGTCGAAATGGACGGTTTTGAAGGCAACGAAGGTATTATCGTCATTGCCGCAACCAACCGTGCCGATGTACTGGATAAAGCTTTATTACGTCCAGGTCGTTTTGACCGTCAGGTGATGGTGGGCTTACCCGATATTAAAGGTCGTGAGCAAATCTTGAATGTTCACCTGAAAAAATTGCCTTCAACCACAGGTGTGGATGTAAAAGTCCTTGCACGTGGTACACCGGGCTTCTCGGGTGCACAGTTGGCCAACTTGGTGAACGAAGCGGCGCTATTTGCTGCACGTCGTAACAAGAACACGGTCGACATGCATGACTTTGAAGATGCCAAAGACAAGCTGTACATGGGTCCTGAACGTAAATCGATGGTGATTCGTGAAGAAGAACGTCGTGCGACGGCTTATCATGAAGCAGGCCATGCCATTGTGGCAGAAATGCTGCCGGGTACGGATCCTGTGCATAAAGTCACGATTATGCCGCGCGGTTGGGCGCTGGGTGTAACCTGGCAGTTGCCTGAGTTTGACCAGACCAGCCATTACAAAGACAAGATGCTGAAAGAAATTTCAATCCTGTTTGGTGGTCGTATTGCTGAAGAAATTTTCATTAATCAGCAGTCTACCGGTGCATCGAACGACTTTGAGCGTGCAACCAAAATGGCACGTGCCATGGTGACCAAATACGGTATGTCGGACAAACTAGGCGTGATGGTTTATGAAGATGATTCACAGCAATCCTTCATGGGCAGCCTGGGTAGCCGGACCATTTCTGAAGCGACACAGCTGGAAGTGGACCGTGAAGTGCGCCGCATTCTGGATGAGCAATATAAAGTGGCCTGGGATATCCTGGAAAACAACAAAGAGATTGCCCATGCCATGGTAAAAGCGCTGATGGATTGGGAAACCATTGATCGTGAGCAGATTCGTGACATTATGGAAGGCCGTGAACCACAGCCACCAAAAGTATATGTTGCAGAAAATCCGGTGATTGATGTAACCCCAAGCAATGGTCCAAGCACACCGCCACCATTGCCAGCCAACTAAGAATATTTTAAGAAAACCACCTTCGGGTGGTTTTTTTATGCATGAAATTTGCATGTATTTATCGGTACCTGACCCAATTGGTTAGATGAAAGGTCTATGCAAGCCATAAACCCGGACAGGAGAAAAGACAACAATTAAAGATTGTAGAAATTTTTATCCTTTGTCATATTAAAAACGCAATAAAAATACCACGTGCCACAAGCACACACATGCTATTCACCACAGACCATAAGTACAGGGTGAACAGGGGATTCTCAACATGAATAACCAATCTAATCCAAGCGCGTTAAAAGCTGCGCCTCTACCATCGATGCATCCGCTTAAACATAGTTATATGGATGACAGCCTAGCACTGTTCTCAGGAACGCTGTTTGTCGGAATTACCCTGATTCTGTATGAACAGGCAGGTCTGCTGACCGGCAGTACCGCAGGGATTGCTTTTGTGCTGCACTATGCAACTGGCTGGTCGTTTAGTTTGCTGTATTTTCTGATTAATCTGCCGTTTTACTGGTTTGCGTGGCGCAGGTTGGGCAAAAGCTTCACACTAAAAACCTTTATTTGTGTGGCCTTACTTTCTTTATTGACCTATATTGTGCCGCAATATCTGGACATTCATTATTTGCATCCACTTTTTGCCGCGATTGCTGGCGGCTTAATGCTGGGAACCGGTATTCTGTTTTTGGCCCGGCATCAATCGAGTTTGGGTGGCGCCACCATCTTGTCGCTGTATTTGCAAGATAAAGCTGGCATCAGTGCCGGTAAGGTACAAATGGCCATTGATTGTGTGGTCGTTGCATTGGCTTTTGGGGTGATGCCATATCAGCAGGTGTTGTGGTCTATCTTGGCAGCGGTGATTATGGGTATCTTTTTGGCCCTCAATCATCGGCCGGGGCGTTATCAGGGTCAGTCATAATCTCCTGTCTTTAATAGGGGATCTATCAGCTGTTTTGTCGGACGAAAAAAATGATCCCTTTTGTGAAATTAAGGCGACCGTGCAAGCTGCTGCAATATGCAAATAAGCCGCAGTTTGCTATCTAAGGCTTTACTTTATTGAATTATCCATAAGACAATATTTGCCTTATTGTGAATGAGGATAAAAACATGCAGCTGATGCCATTACCGCAGCGTCAATGGAGCTTTGGAGCTTTAACTTTGGATCTGTCTCAGCCGCATGTGATGGGAATCTTGAATGTAACCCCGGACTCGTTTAGTGACGGGGGGCAGCACAATGAAAAAGAGCAGGCGATTGCCCGTGCCAAACAGATGATTGCTGAAGGTGCTACCGTCATTGATGTGGGGGGTGAATCGACCCGTCCCGGTGCAGCGGTGGTGGAAATTGAGGAAGAAATCCGCCGGGTGGTGCCTGTGGTCGAGGAGCTGGCCAAACTAAATGTGGTGATTTCAATTGATACTTCACAGCCGGAAGTGATTCGTGCGGCAGTAGCGGCCGGTGCACATATCTGGAATGATGTGCGGGCTTTAACCCGTCCTCAGGCGCTGGAAACCGCAGCTGAATTAAATATTCCGGTGATCATCATGCATATGCGCGGTGAGCCAACCACCATGAATAATCTGGATCAATATGAAGATGTCACTACAGATGTTATTCGTGAACTCTCGCAACGGGTTCAGGATGCACTGGATGCCGGGGTCAAGGCTGAAAACATTATGATTGATCCGGGCTTTGGTTTTGCCAAAAATGCCCAGCAAAATCTGCAATTGCTAAATGAGTTCCATAAACTGACTGACATGGGTTATCCAATTTTATCTGCCTTGTCGCGTAAACGTTTTATTGGCAGTGTGCTGGATGCCGCAGAGCCACAGCAACGTGCAGTTGGTTCAGCTACTGCGCATTTGCTGAGTATTCAGCAGGGTGCCTGTATGGTGCGCGCGCATGATGTGAAAGCT
This sequence comes from Acinetobacter sp. Brlt_5, assembly GCF_051949055.1. Classification (NCBI taxonomy): domain Bacteria; kingdom Pseudomonadati; phylum Pseudomonadota; class Gammaproteobacteria; order Moraxellales; family Moraxellaceae; genus Acinetobacter; species Acinetobacter sp. Brlt_5. The sequence continues at coordinate 27,776 of NZ_JAYJLP010000020.1, read as the reverse complement.
ACCGCCGATGCCATTAAAATCTGGCAGGCGATGCAATTGGCTTAAGGGCTGCTCTATACCAGCCTGCTTTATATCATATAGGTATTCAAATCTCGCTCAGTTTGGCTTTTCAGGGGCTTTGTGCTATATAGCCTGTCTTGAATTTGACCTTTTGTAGTTTTGAGTGCCTGTATGTTTACAGATTTACTTCTCCCCATGTTTGACGATGACTATTATCCCGATATTCTGGTCGCTGAAATCAAACAGTCCATTGAACAGTTTGCGAAAAAAGTCGCCAAGCCGAATTTGTCCGAGGCTGACATTTATCACTTCGCGCATGAAACGGTAAACGTCATCAACAAGATGAAACCACAATTTGAAGATCTGGATTCATCACTGGATGATACTGCGGCAGATTATATTGCCGAAGCGATGATGATGGTGCTGCAAGATGCCGGCTATTTCGAGCTGGAAATGGAAGAACTGGTATCGAATCGAGAGTGGTAAGCCGCTCTCTTTTTTTATAATGGGGTGATCTGGGTTTGAGATGATTCTATCGCTCAATCTTACAGGGTGTACAGTAAATAGCAGCTCTGTTTCGGATATGCTTTAGTCCTCTCATCTACCTGCACGACCTACTCAGTGTGTTACTCTGCTGTACGGGCGTTTCTTGATCATATTAAATGCTTGATTCATCGGCGGCATAAATGCTTGAAAAACAGCTTGGCAAGGTGAGTAGGGTGACCTGATATTTCATTCTTCTTTTTATATTTCTTCTCTTTCTATTCAATCTGTTTTTATTAAATTTTTGGCATAAAAAACCAGCTTGACGCTGGGTAATTTATTGCACCATTTTAAGATCTATTAAAATGGTGCCCGAGGCCAGACTCGAACTGGCACGCTTTGAGGGCGGGGGATTTTAAATCCCCTGTGTCTACCGATTTCACCACTCGGGCATGTGCGCAATAATAGAGGAGGATGGAAAACTTGGCAAGTAAATTTGCTTACAATTGCTTTCTTTTCAAGCAAATCATTGTATTAGCCTAAACTCTCGGCAGGGAAGGAAACGACTGTCATCATTTTTTCATCAAAATGAGATCAAAGCTAAACCTCGGTTTTCTAAGGTAGTGCAAATAAAAACAACAGGAAAACCGTATGACAACGCACATGAACCGTCGCGAACTGATTCAAAAAACCATTGCAGGTTTTGGGGCACTGTCTTTGCCACTCAGCTTAACTGCCTGTGGCGATGATGATCCAGAGCATTCATCTCCTGATGCGCCACAAATACAATTTTTACATGGTGTGGCCAGTGGTGACCCATTGGCAGACCGGGTGATTCTATGGACCCGTCTTAGCCCCGAAGATACGGCCATGCATCTGGAAGTACAATGGGAAATCGCGACCGATCAGGCGTTTCAGCACATTGTAAATACGGGCAAAGTGCTAACCACACAGGCGCAGGACTTTACCGTCAAAGTTGATGCAGACGGTTTGCAAGCCAATCAGACCTATTTCTACCGTTTCCGCTATGGCGCGCAAAGCTCACCGGTAGGCCAGACCAAAACCTTGCCGCTTGATACTGCTGCTGTAAAGTTTGCGGTCTGTTCCTGCTCCAACTATCCGGCCGGTTATTTCCATGTCTATAAGGAAATGGCCAAGGAAAATCTGGATGTGGTCATCCATCTGGGTGATTATATTTATGAATATGGCGCCGATGGTTATGCCACTGAAGATGCGGAAAAACTGGGACGTACCTTGGCCGCAGATAACAATCAGGAAATTATCCGTTTAGATGATTATCGCAAGCGTTATGCCTTATATCGTGGGGATACCGACTTACAGGCGGTGCATCAGCGCCATCCGTTTATTGTAATCTGGGATGACCACGAGCTAACCAATGACACCTGGATGGAAGGGGCGGAGAATCATCAGGACAACGAAGGTGATTTCTTTGCACGCAAGTTGGCTGCATTGCAGGCCTATTTTGAGTGGATGCCAATTCGTCCGGTCTCTGAAAATGACCATCTGAATATTTACCGCCAGTTCAATTTCGGTCAGCTGGTGCAGTTGAATATGCTGGATACGCGGGTACTAGCACGTCACAAGCAGCTGGATTATGCTCATTATTTAACCGCGACCGGTCTGGATGCCGCCCGATTTAGCGCAGATTTAACCGACAGTAACCGTACCTTGCTTGGCCGTACTCAGTTTACCTGGTTGGCGCAGCAGCTGACCCAATCTCAGGCCATCTGGAATGTGCTGGGGCAACAGGTGCTGATGGCGAAAATGCTGATTCCGGCGGAAATCTTGCAGGTGCTCGGGCAAATCACCAGTGGTCAGGCAACCGTAGAGACCTTGGCCAATGTCGAGCGGATGCTGGTAGAACTGGTGACGCTAAAAAGCCGTTATTTACAGGGCGATCCCACTTTAACCGCACAGGAAAAAGCCCGTATTCTGACCGTGGTGCCATATAACCTGGATGCCTGGGATGGCTATGCTTACGAGCGTGAAGCACTGTATAGCATATTGGGTCAACTGGGTAAAAAAGTGGTGGTGCTGGCGGGCGATACTCATAATGCCTGGTCTGCACAGCTGTATGATGCCCAGCAGAACTTTGTCGGGGTGGAGCTGGCCACCAGTTCGGTGTCCTCTCCGGGGATGGAAAAATATCTGCAGATTCCGGCGGCCAAGCTGTACGAATTTGAATTTGCCTTTAATACCCTGATTGATGAGCTGAGTTATTGCAACCTGAATCAGCGAGGTTATCTGACCGTCAGCTTTACGGCAGATGAGATGCTGGCCGAGTGGAAATTCGTGAACACGGTCAAAGCAGCAGATTATCAACTGGATGATGCGCGTTATCACCGTCTGCAATACACGCCGGCTCTGGTGGAAATTAAAGACCTGCCGGCCAGTGCTTAAACCCTGTTTCTATAAAAAACCGGGATTGTCCCGGTTTTTTTATTGGCTGATTTCGTTGAGATAACTGTCCAGATCAATAAATTTAATCTGCTGCGCAAACTTGTGTTCAACCTGTATGATTTGCTGATGCAGATTGGCATATTTCATCCGCTGTACCGCCAGGTCTGCATAGCGTGCCGAACTTTTGGGATAAAAGTACATTTTTAGGTGGGTATTACGAAGCTGACGATATGACCAGTACGCTGCACGGCGAATCTGCTGCAAACAGTATTGCTGTTCTGGTGTAGCCTCATGACGAAACAGGTTTTCTTTATAAAAACGTACAAAGCCAAAACTCAGGGCAAAAAAGAACAGTATCCCTTGCAATAGCACGCTTTGCCAGTAATAGACATTTAGCGCCTGCACTAAAATCACGATCGCCAGTTTGATTGGGGTATGGCGGAGCATGCGATATAAGGCCGCTGCACTGTGTTTGAGTTGATAAATCACATAGGGTGTCGTGAGCATCAACAGCAACATGAGCGCTAAAATTGCCATACTTTTGCTTTGTGCGGCATCAAACTGTGGCAAGTGCTGCTGAATCACATCTGCAAGGACCATCGACAGCGGAATAAAAATCAGCAGGGCCAGCACCCAGGGGAGGATTTCTTTCCACTCATCCAGCATGCCTTTGATTTTTATTGCGCCATACAGCAGAAAATTGCGTTTAAATGCAGCCGGATGGTGTTGTTGTAGCTGTTGTAGAAAAAGCAGGGGCTGTTGTGGGGTCATGGACAGGGTCAACGCAGAAGCTAAATTGCAGGCATAAAAAAACCAGCTTGACGCTGGATTCTTTACTGCACCATTTTAAGATCTGTTAAAATGGTGCCCGAGGCCAGACTCGAACTGGCACGCTTTGAGGGCGGGGGATTTTAAATCCCCTGTGTCTACCGATTTCACCACTCGGGCATTTTTACCAAGATTGGAGGCGGAGGTCGGAATCGAACCGGCGTCCACGGAGTTGCAGTCCGCTGCATGACCACTCTGCCACCCCGCCACGTCTTGGTGATGCACATATTAGCAAGCTCTGGAAAAAAAACAATACTATAAATCGCGCATATGCACATAAATTCGGCATATGAAAGAAAATTGCCTAAATTATCATGTATTATTTGCAAAATTGATTCCTATCAACATTTGGAGATGTGCCGTGGCATTAGTTTTGGATGGTCGTGCATTAGCAAAGCAAATTGAAGCTGACTTGTTAACACGCGTAGAAGCATTAAAGGCGAAAACAGGTCGTACCCCAATTCTGGCGACTATTTTGGTAGGTGACGACGGTGCATCTGCAACTTATGTACGTATGAAAGGGAATGCCTGCCGCCGTGTCGGTATGGACTCTTTAAAAATCGAGCTTCCACAGGAAACCACCACTGAGCAGTTACTGGCTGAAATTGAAAAACTCAATGCCAATCCTGATGTACACGGTATCCTGTTACAGCATCCGGTACCGGCACAAATTGATGAGCGTGCCTGCTTCGATGCCATTTCACTTGAAAAAGATGTCGATGGTGTGACTTGTTTGGGTTATGGTCGTATGGCGATGGGTGAAGCGGCCTATGGTTCGGCAACACCAGCGGGCATCATGACTATTCTGAAAGAAAACAACATCGAAATCGCGGGTAAACATGCAGTGGTGGTTGGTCGTTCGGCTATTCTGGGTAAACCAATGTCGGCGATGCTGCTAGAAGCCAATGCAACTGTAACCACCTGTCACTCACGCACACAAAACCTGGCTGAATTCGTGAAGCAGGCAGACATTATTGTGGGCGCAGTTGGTAAAGCTGAACTGATTCAGAAAGACTGGATTAAGCCAGGTGCAGTGGTCGTTGATGCGGGCTTCCACCCACGTGAAGGCGGCGGTGTTGGTGATATCCAACTCGTTGGTATCGAAGACATCGCTTCTGCTTACACACCAGTGCCAGGTGGTGTTGGTCCGATGACGATTACAACCTTGATTCGTCAAACCGTAGAAGCGGCTGAGAAGGCTTTGGGTTAATAAATTGACCTCTCCCTGACCCTCTCTTGCGCTTCGATTTAAAAGCAGTGCTTTAAATCTTGCTCAGGAGAGGGAAAATTCATTGTAAAAATAATGGATACTCCTTCTCTTGCGCCGTATACGGCTCAGGGAGAAGGTTGGGATGAGGGTAAAACCTCTAACATCAGATTTTTGCTGAAATACATAAAGAATAAAAACCCAATGAGCTGCACCTTTCAATTTCCTAAAGCCCCTGAACATCTATTAAGTGCTTTGCATGATGTGATTCCACATTGTGAACTGCAGGCACAGCAATTGCCTGAAACACCGATTTCACTTTGGTTGATTCCGCCGGTTTTTCCCACCGATAAACTCGATGATGAAGTGATCCGCCGGATCTGGAATGATACGCCGTACTGGATTTTCTGCTGGGCCTCAGGATTGGCGATGGCACAGTGGTTGCTAGCTGAGCCGCATCATGTGAAAGATAAAGTAGTGCTAGATTTTGGCGCAGGTTCAGGTGTGGTGGCCATTGCTGCCAAAATGGCGGGTGCTAAACGGGTGATCTGCTGTGATATTGATCAGGTCAGTCTGGATGCCTGTCGAGTCAATGCCGAACTCAATGATGTCGAACTGGAATATCTGGATGATCTCTACAAAGCCGAGCAGGTTGATGTACTACTCGCAGCGGATGTGCTGTACGATCAATGCAACCGTTTTTTCCTGGATGAGTTTTTAAAATTTGCCCCGGAGGTGTGGGTGGCAGACAGCCGGGTGAAAAACTTTAGCCATCCCAAATATGAAAAGCTGGATGAGCGTAGTGCCACCACTTGGCCCGATTTAGATGAGTCGCCCGAATTTCGTAATGTCAGTTTTTATAAGACGCTGTAAACAGCGTCTTTTTTATTGGCTTGCAGAAGCTTAAGAGCAGGTATAGCGCACCACAGTTAAAGTGCTTGGGCGGGCAGTGAGGGCATCACGTGTGGCTGGATTTTCGCTGCTGTGCAGGCCAGGTGTATTCGACAGGCTAAAGGTGGCACGGGTATCGCCAATTTGACGTCCTGGAGCAGCAAGATTATTACCAGCTGCCGGGTTGGCAATTTCATTGACGCTGAGAATATTTAATTTAAAGACTTTATTGCTGGCCAGCACTTTCTGGCAGGCACGTTGTAGGCGCTGTTCATCTAATTGCTGATTATTGCGTGTTGCAAGGGTGTAAGCCAAGGTGGCTGTGCTGTCAGTGCGGCTTTCGATCTGATAACCGACATTGCCATTAAATTCGCGTGGCCCACTCTGGCAGGCAGTGAGCAGGGTAACCGTACAGGCAAGTCCTAAAAGTTTATAAGTATTGTTCATCGCTATTATGGCTCATGATCTCTAATTTATACTTTCAAGTATGCCATAAAAGCCTGACCTGGGGACGACTGCTTTCCTCAATGATGTGTTGAAATTTATTGCCGGTAAAATGTAGCGTGTATAGGCAGGCAATAAAAAAAGGCCGCTTTCGCGACCTCTTTCATGTTAATCAGCAATTAAGCAGATTTAACCGCTTCTAAAAGCTCAGCTTGACGTTTTTTCAACGCTTCTGGTAAACGCTCACCCAGTTTGTTGAATAACTCAGTGTGGCTTTCCAGTTCTTTGATCCATTGATCTTTGTCTTGTGCTGTCACAGTTTCAAATTGCTCTTTAGAGAAATCTAAACCAGTCCAGTTCAGCTGTTCGTAAGTTGGAACGCGGCCAATTGGAGTGTCTACAGCATCTGCACGACCTTCACAACGGTCAATGATCCACTCAAGTACACGCATGTTTTGACCGAAACCAGGCCATACGAAGTTGCCTTCAGCATCACGACGGAACCAGTTCACGTTGTAGATACCAGGCAGTTTGTTACCTGCAGCTTCAGCTTTCGCACCCACTTTCTCACCCATTTCTAACCAGTGAGAGAAGTAGTCCGCCATGTTGTAACCCGCGAATGGCAGCATTGCGAATGGGTCACGACGAACGATACCTTGTTGACCAACCGCAGCAGCAGTGGTTTCAGAACCCATGGTTGCCGCTTTATACACGCCATCAACCCAGTCAAATGCTTCTGAAATTAGAGGCACTGTGTCTGCACGGCGACCACCGAAGATGAATGCAGAGATTGGAACACCTGCTGGATTTTCCCAGTCAGCATCAATTGAAGGACATTGACCTGCAGATACGGTGAAACGCGCGTTTGGATGCGCTGCTTTTTCTTCGCCAGTATGTGGTTGACCTTTCCAGTTGGTCAGGTTTGCAGGTGCTTCTTTAGAAAGACCTTCCCACCATACTTCGCCATTGTCAGTCACAGCAACGTTGGTATAGATCACGTCTTTGTGCAGCGTCGCCATACAGTTCGGGTTAGTTTTGGTGTTTGTACCAGGTGCTACACCGAAGAAACCAGCTTCAGGGTTGATTGCGTATAGACGACCATCTTCACCTGGTTTGATCCAGGCAATATCGTCACCTACAGTTTCAATCTTCCAGCCTTCATAACCTGCTGGTGGAATCAGCATCGCGAAGTTGGTTTTACCACATGCAGATGGGAATGCCGCTGCGATGTAGTGTTTTTCGCCTTGAGGATTGGTTACGCCAAGAATTAGCATGTGTTCAGCTAACCAGCCTTGTTGACGACCCATGAACGATGCAATACGTAATGCCAGGCATTTTTTACCTAACAATGCGTTACCGCCGTAACCTGAACCGTAAGACCAGATTTCACGTGTTTCTGGATAGTGCACGATGTATTTTTCTTTGTTGCAAGGCCATGCAACATCTTTTTCACCTTCGGCAAGCGGAGCGCCTACAGTGTGTACACATGGAACGAATTCGCCATCTGTACCTAATACGTCATAAACAGCTTTACCCATACGAGCCATTTTAGACATGCTTACTGCAACATAAGGAGAGTCAGTTAACTCGATCCCGATGTGTGCAATGTGTGAACCGAGTGGACCCATTGAGAATGGAACCACATACAGCGTACGACCTGCCATTGAACCGTCAAATAAACCGTTCAATTTTTCGCGCATTACTGCAGGCGCTTCCCAGTTGTTGGTCGCACCGGCATCTTCCTGGTTTTCAGAGCAGATGTAAGTACGGTCTTCAACACGAGCTACGTCAGAAGGATCAGAGTTTGCAAGATAAGAACCAGGGTGAGTTTCTTGGTTAAGCGCTTGCATTGTGCCGTTAGCGATCATCAAGTCGATATAACGTTGATATTCTTCTGCGCTACCGTCACACCATTCAATTTTTGCTGGTTTTGTTAATTTAGCAATCTCTTCCACCCAAGCAATAAGCTTAGGGTGACGAACGAATTCTGGTGCGTTCACTTGGGTCATGGTGAGGCCTATCTAAAATGTGTACAAACTGTTGTACAAAGTACAATCTGAGAGATGAAATGAACCGCTCAGATGAAATATGAAAAAAAAAGTGGCTGTATTAAAGCACAAAATGACGAAAAAAATAAGACTAAAGGACTAAAGGAATTATTTTGGTAGTTAATGCAATCTAAATAATAAGTTTATAAAAAACAAAAAGATAATGTTTAAATAAGGGCTGGTCTTATTTATTTTTTATATTTATGTATATTATTTAATTTATTTATTTCTTTTTAAAACAATAATTTATATCTAAATTTTTTCTGAGAATCATTATTGATTAAATAAATGGTGGTAATTCGATTTTTACATAAAGGTGCTTTAAATTTCCACTTAATTGGCTGAAATTAGAACAAATGCTTTAAAGATGTGGACAAAATGTCTGAACAATTCAAGCCATTGTCTATTGTGTATAACAAAAAATCAGGCTTTCATGCGACCCATAAAACCGAGGTATATGAAGAGCTGATTCAGATTTTTTCCCAATACGGTTTTGAAATCCAGTCCTTTGATATCGAACAGTATGCCAGTTTTGATGAGTTAATGGCGCAGGTATTTTTGCGTCATCAGGACCCGGACAATTATGGCGTGGTGGTAGCTGCAGGAGGAGATGGCACCTTGAATGCTGTGGCCGCCAAACTGCTTTATACCGATATTCCCATGGGCATTTTACCTTTAGGTACCTTTAACTATGTGGCCCGCGTATTTGATATTCCGGTGGATATTATTCAGGCTGCGCATGTGATTGCAACCGGCCGGCCACGCAAGGCGCATATCGCGCGGATCAATGAACACATCTATTTAAACAATGCCAGCCTGGGGCTGTATCCTTTATTTATCCAGAAACGGGAGCTGTATAACCGCTATCTGGGCCGTTTTCCTTTACATGCCTATACCTCCGGTCTGGATGTAATGATTCGCCATCGCAAGGAGCTGAAATTAAAAGTTGAAGTCGATGGCAAGCTGTTTCCGGTGAAAACTCCGCTGGTATTTTTTGGCAATAACCAGCTGCAATTGTCGGAGATGAATTTGCGTATTGCTGCAGCGGTGGCACAGGGCAAGGTGGCCGGCATTGTGGTGGCGAAAAGCGATAAGCTGACCCTGTTTAAAATTTTATGGCAGCTGGTGAAAGGGGAAATTGAACAAGCGCCCGATGTATATACTTTTGCTGCAGATCAGGTGGTGATTCATGCACAACTAAAAACCATGCAGGTGGCCATTGATGGTGAAATTGTCCGGATGCGACCACCGCTAATAGTCACAGTGGAAAAAAATGCCTTAAATATGATGGTGCCTTATGATTCTGCATCTGTCTGATTTGCATTTTGGCACCGAAAAGCCGGCCTGCATGGCAGCCATCCGGCAATTTTGCCTGGAGCATCAGGCTGAAGCGATAGTGGTCAGTGGTGATTTAACCCAGCGTGCGCGTTTTAAACAGTTTTATGACTGTAAGCAGTTTCTCGACAGCCTGGAGCGGCCGTATCTGGTGGTGCCGGGCAATCATGATATTCCGCTATTCGATTTATGGACCCGTTTTGTTAATCCATTTGCGCGTTATCAGCTGTTTTTTGGCAAGATGGAAACTGTGCTGGAAACCGAGCATTTTTTTCTGATTGGTTTAAACAGTATCCGGCGGCGTTACCATACCCGCGGGCATATTTCGCTGGCGCAAATCCAGCTGGTCGATCAGATTCTGGCCGCGGCGCCGGTGCATAAAATCAAGCTGATTGCTGCGCATCAACCGTTTTATACCCCGCCGGATGATCCGCATGGGGTAAAAGACTGTCCAATGCTTGGCAAAATGGCGCTGGAAAGCTGGAGTCAGCATGGCCTGTTCGGGCTGTTGCATGGTCATCTGCATCAGTCCGCAGTCTATGATTTAAACCAGATTTATCATTTGCAGGCCAGTCATCCGGTGCTGGATATTCATGCCGGCACGGCGCTGTCTTATCGTCTGCATCATCGTTTTAATAACAGCTTTAATGTGATTCATGACAGCGGTGAAATTCAGGCCTATTTTTTTAATGAACGCACACAAAAATTTGAACCGTATTAGAAATATGGGGAATAAAGCGACAGTGGTCTGATGGCTGGCGAAAAAAAAGACAAAAAACAGATTTTTTTTCATTTTTCCCCTTGAAGCGTTTTTTTCCATCCCCACAAAAGTGACATCTAAAATTCATTTTGATGATGACCAAAGGAATAAATAAGTCGTCATCAGTTATCTAACGAAGACTTAGTCTGATGGAGTTATTTATGAGCAACATTCGTCCATTACATGACCGTGTAGTAATTCGTCGTGTCGAAGAAGAAACAAAAACTGCTGGCGGCATTTTATTGCCAGGTTCTGCTGCTGAAAAACCTGCTCAGGGTGAAATCATTGCAGTTGGTAATGGTCAAATCACAGACAATGGCGTACGCGCATTAGATGTGAAAGTTGGCGATAAAGTATTGTTTGGTACCTATGCCGGCACCACTGTAAAAGTAGACGGTGAAGAACTGCTTATTATGAAAGAGTCTGACATTTTAGCTGTTTTAGAAGGCTAATTTCTCACTAACTCAATGGTTATCAGATTTAGTTAAGATTTAAAATTGGAGTAAATCATGTCAGCTAAAGACGTAAAATTTGGTGATTCAGCTCGTAGCAAAATGATTGCGGGTGTCAACATTCTTGCAGATGCAGTGAAAGTAACGTTAGGTCCTAAAGGCCGTAACGTGGTGATCGACCGTTCTTTCGGCGCACCGCACATCACTAAAGATGGTGTTTCTGTTGCGAAAGAAATTACTTTAAAAGACAAGTTCGAGAACATGGGTGCACAACTGGTTCGTGAAGTGTCTTCAAAAACCAATGACATCGCAGGTGACGGTACCACAACTGCAACTGTATTGGCGCAAGCTATCCTGAACGAAGGTATCAAGTCAGTGACTGCGGGTATGAACCCAATGGACTTGAAACGTGGTATCGACATCGCGGTGAAAACTCTAGTTGCTGAAATCAAATCAACTGCACAACCTGCATCTGATTCTAAAGCAATTGAGCAAGTGGGTTCGATCTCTGCAAACTCTGACACCACTGTAGGTGCTTTAATTGCGCAAGCAATGGAAAAAGTGGGCAAAGAAGGCGTCATTACTGTTGAAGAAGGTTCAGGCTTCGAAGATGCGCTTGACGTTGTAGAAGGTATGCAGTTTGACCGTGGTTATATCTCGCCATACTTCGCCAACAAACAAGACACGCTCACTGCTGAACTTGAAAACCCGTTCATCCTGCTGGTAGACAAGAAAGTCAGCAACATCCGTGAACTGATTACGGTTCTTGAAGCAGTTGCAAAAACCGGTAAGCCATTATTAATTATCGCTGAAGATGTTGAAGGTGAAGCGCTTGCAACGCTTGTTGTGAACAACATGCGCGGCATCATCAAAGTATGTGCGGTGAAAGCACCTGGCTTCGGTGACCGTCGTAAAGCAATGCTGCAAGACATCGCGATTTTAACTGGTGGTACTGTGATTTCTGAAGAAATCGGTATGCAGTTAGACCAAACAACGCTTGAACACTTAGGTACTGCACACAAAGTAACTGTATCTAAAGAAAATACCGTGATTGTGGATGGTGCGGGTAACGCAGGCCAAATCGCTGAGCGTGTTCAACAAATCCGTGCGCAAATCGAAGAATCGACTTCTGAGTACGACAAAGAAAAACTTCAAGAACGCGTTGCTAAATTGGCAGGCGGTGTAGCAGTGATCAAGATCGGTGCTGCAACTGAAGTTGAAATGAAAGAGAAAAAAGACCGCGTAGACGACGCACTTCACGCAACTCGTGCTGCAGTTGAAGAAGGTGTGGTTGCTGGTGGTGGTGTTGCACTGGTACGTGCTGCCAAAGCACTTGACGGTGTAACAGGTGCCAACGATGACCAAAACGTAGGGATCAACATCCTGCGCCGTGCAATCGAAGCGCCGCTTCGTCAAATCGTGGCAAACGCAGGTGATGAACCATCTGTTGTGATCAACGCTGTGAAAAATGGTGAAGGTAACTTCGGTTATAACGCTGCAACTGGTGAATACGGCGACATGCTTGAAATGGGTATTCTTGACCCAGCGAAAGTAACCCGTTCTGCACTTGAGCATGCTGCATCTGTTGCGGGCTTAATGCTCACAACTGAGTGCATGATCACTGAAATCCCGGAAGAAAAACCAGCAATGCCTGACATGGGCGGCATGGGTGGTATGGGCGGCATGATGTAATACATCTGCTGGTCATTCGATCATAAAAATCCCCGCAATTGCGGGGATTTTTTTATATGAAGGCCAATAAAAAACACAATACAGTAAAACTAAACTTAATGCATAAAAAAGTAAGAAATAGATAAATGGTTCAAAAATAATTAAATGTATGATGAGCTTTTGTATTAAATTGGTAGGGCTTAATGATTAAGCTGGGGGAGAGATGAAAGAACAAGAACACCAGATCATTGGGTTAATTTATGATGCCGCGATGGATACGCGTTTATGGCCGCAAGTAATTGAAGCCATTGTGCACTACACCAACAGTAAAACCGCGATTTTTACCGCTCTGGACCAGTTAAGTCCAAGTTATGACTTTGTGCATACCTATAACATTCCGCAAGCCTGTATTGATGCCTATCAGGATGAACGGATTAAAGTCATTGATATGAAACTGCATGCGCCGTTATGGCAGCAAACCGGGGTGGGGGATACCATTGAGCAAAACTTGCAGTCGTATGGCCAGATGCCGGGCACAGATGAATATATCTTTTATGAGCGCTGTCTGGAACCAACCGGGATTTGTCATATCGCAGCTGTTTTACTCGATCAGGGGCAACATCGTTGGGCGGTCTTGGGTATTCACCGGGTGCCCGATGCTCAGCCTTATAGTCCGGAAGAGCATGAATTTCTTAAGCGGATCGGTAAGCATTTACGCCGGGCACTACAAATTCATCGGCAGCTTTGTCAGGCCAAGCAGCAGAAACTGGCTTTAGGCCATATTTTAGATCACTTAAAAACGGGCGTGCTGCTACTCGATCAGCAGTCCTGTTTGATCTATTCTAATAAAAAGGCTCAAGCAATTCTTAATCGCTCCAGCCTGATTGAGCTGGACCGTTATAATCATTTAAAAGTGGGCCGCGGCTTTCAGGCCAAACTCGATCAGCTCATTGAGGGGGCAGGTTCGAATTTAAGTCAATGGAACAAAGAGCCGGGTGGGGTTATGGCCTTGTCTGCTCCAGATCAGACGACATTAATGCTCACCATTATTCCTTTTAATTTAAGCCAGCTAAAGAATACTGAAGGACTACCAGAACAGGCCTATGTCGCTGTTTTTGTGACTGAAACCGAGCAAAAATATTATTTAGCTGCAGATTTTTTAAAACAGCAATATCACTTGTCAAACCGGGAAATTGAGTTATGCGAGTTATTTATTAATGAGCATGATTTAGAAAAGATCGCTGAATATTGTCAGCTCAGTTTAAGTACCGTTCGAACCTATTTTAAAAATATTTATGCAAAAACCCAGTGTAATTCACAGGCCGAGTTAATTCATTTACTGATGGGCATTACCGTAAATTTTGAGCATATCGTATAGGCTGTTTTGTTTGAGAGTAGAAAAAAGACGCATGCCGCGTCTTTTTTAATATATGAGAATTTTTACTGTTTTAAAAACAGGTCTGCAGCCTGACGTCCTAGTCCAGGATCATCTGTAAAGACACCATCAACACCGGCTTTAAAGAAGATTTCAAACTCGGCCAACGCCCCTGTTTCACACTTCTCAGCAGGATTTGGACTACAATCGAGGCGATCAGGTAAAAATTCATTTTCTGGGCGCAAGGTATAAGGATGTACTTTCAGGCCCTGTGCATGTGCCAGACTCACAAAATTGGTGATTACTCCCTGATTACTGACGATATAGGTTTTACTTGGTCCCACACCATCAGCATATTGCGCAACCGTTTTAAGTCCTTCTGCACTGGCCAATTGACCATAAGTAGTCCCCAGACCTGCTTTTAGTGCATCAGCAGGCTGAGAACTCTGTCCGCTGTAGAGCTGAATGATTTTTGCATGTTGCAAGGTGTTTAAACGATCTAGCTGACTGCGTAGATATTGCAGATTTTTAACTTCAAAAGATTGTAGATAGACCGGGGCAATACTTCGCGAATATTCATATTTCGCCAAGCTACTCAATAAACGGTCTTCCATGGCCAGATTTAAATCCTGGAAATAGGTTGGGTGTTTAGTCTCAATATACAGCCCAATAATTTTTCCTGTTTTTTGATAGTGCTGATCAGCCAGTTCAATAATTTCTTCTATCGTCGGCACTAAAAACTGATCATTATATTGAGTGTTTTGTGGCCGAATATCTGGAATACGTTCGCGGGCTTTCAGCTGCTTCAGTTCACTTAAGGTGAAGTCTTCGGTAAACTAGCCTGTTAAGCTGACTCCATCAATGATTTTGGTGGTTTTACGATCTGCAAATTGTGGTAGTTCACTGACATTGGTCGTACCGCCAATTTCATTTTCATGACGAGCAACCAAATAACCATCTTTGGTTGGAACCAGATCAGGCTCAATAAAATCTGCACCATCCTCAATGGCTTTTTGATAAGCCTCCAAGGTATGTTCAGGACGCAAGGCGCTAGCGCCTCGATGTCCGACAATAATAATTTCAGGTTCAACATAGGCCGGTGGTGTCGGCGTTGGAGTGGGATTATGCGTTTGATTATCACGATCATCACTATTACAAGCAGTTAAAGTGAGAATGCTGGTCAGTATCAGTGTTTTTCTTAGCATGCGGTCCTCTGATGATGCTGCTATTTTATTTGACGCATGCGTAGTGTTGAAGGAAAAACTTGCATTCTCATGACAGGTTGCAAAATAGCGACAATGTAAATGATGCTAGAGCGAGATAAATCTTTTATCTCCACATTTTCTCCTTATTTTTTGTTCAACACATCTTTATGTAATATTTTCTTGTATTTTTGGCTTTAGTCACTGAATATCAATATAAATTTGCTAGGGTAAAGCGCCTTCAGAAGTGCTCAACCAAATCTTGGCTCAACCCCATCATGTGACCAAATCTATGCTGTCAAAATTTTTTATTGAACGTCCTATTTTTGCTGGAGTCCTGGCCATTATTGTCATGGCGTTTGGTATTTTTTCCACTTTAGGTTTACCGGTCGAGCGTTATCCGGATATTGCCCCGCCTCGCATTACCGTGAGTGCTACTTATACTGGAGCTTCGGCAGAAACAGTGGAGGAGAGCGTGACCCAGGTGCTGGAGCAGCAGATTCGAGGGCTGGATCATCTGCTGTATTTTAGCTCGAGCAGTGATTCTTCGGGGCGCAGCCGTATCAGCATCAGTTTTGAAAATGGCACAGACCCAGATACCGCACAGGTGCAGGTGCAAAATGCGATTAACAGCGCCATTAACCGTTTGCCTGAAGATGTACAGCGCCAAGGCGTGAATGTGTTCAAATCTCTGGGTGATACCCATATGGTCATCGGGTTGTATGACAGCGCTGGTCACAGTTCCAATATTGAACTGTCCGATTATATGATGACCCATCTGGAACAGGATCTGGCGCGTATTGAAGGCGTGGGTGAGGTGGATGTCTTCGGTTCGCAATATGCCATGCGAATCTGGTTGAAACCTTTAAAACTGAAACAGTATGCCTTGATGCCAAGCGATATTCGGGCCGCTGTTGAAGCCCAGAATACCCAGGTGGCAGCCGGCAGTATTGGCGATTTACCCACCGCAACCGATCAGTATTTAAATGCCAAAGTCACCTCCGGTTCACGTTTAAAAACTGTCGAAGAATTTGAAAATGTAATTTTAAAGTCGGCCCAGGACGGCAGTTTTGTTTATTTAAAAGATGTGGCGCGGGTCGAGCTGGGGGCAGAAAATTATCAGTCCTTTAATACGATTAACGGCTATCCTTCCGCTGCGCTGGGCATCTCCCTGGCCTCTGGTGCCAATGCACTGGCGACCTCGGCGTTAATCCAGCAGGAAATTGATCATCTCTCCAAACAGTTGCCTGAAGGCTACAAGATAGTCTATCCACGCGATAATACGCCGTTTGTGAAGGAGTCGATGAAAGAGGTGGTAAAAACCCTCATTGAAGCGATTATTCTGGTGGTGATCGTGATGTTCCTGTTTTTACAGAACTGGCGCGCTACCTTAATTCCGACCATCACCGTACCGGTGGTGATTTTAGGTACCCTGACAGTGCTGTATGTGCTGGGCATGACCATCAATACCTTAACCCTGTTTGCGCTGGTACTGGCGATTGGCCTGCTGGTCGATGATGCGATTGTGGTCGTAGAAAATGTTG
Organism: Acinetobacter sp. Brlt_5; assembly: GCF_051949055.1. Lineage (NCBI taxonomy): Bacteria > Pseudomonadati > Pseudomonadota > Gammaproteobacteria > Moraxellales > Moraxellaceae > Acinetobacter > Acinetobacter sp. Brlt_5. Next base: position 11,115 of record NZ_JAYJLP010000020.1, on the reverse strand, counting down.
AGCGTTTGATGCATGAGCAGCAGCTTTCAGCCAAACAGGCGGCAATCCAGTCGATGCAGGAAATTAGCGGGGCACTGGTCGGGATTACCTTGGTGCTGACCGCGGTGTTTATTCCGATGGCATTTTTTGGTGGCTCGACCGGGGTCATCTACCGTCAGTTTTCCATCACCCTGGTGGCCGCGATGTCCTTATCTTTGCTGGTGGCACTGATTTTAACCCCGGCCTTATGTGCCTTAATTTTAAAGCCAAAGCAGAAAACCGCCCGATGGGCCGCCTGGTTTAATCAGAAACTGGAAAATCTGAAACAGCATTATCTGCGTTCTTCAAGCTGGACCCTGCAACATCGCACCATCTGTCTGGTGATTTTTGTGGCTTTAATCGGGGTATTTGCCTTGTTCTATCGAGCCTTGCCGACCAGCTTTATTCCAAGTGAAGATCAGGGCATGCTCACGGTGCAGTTTAAATTGCAAGAAGGCGCGCCACTGTCAAAAAGCCGTGAAGTTGGGGAAACGATTCGCGCCTATTTTATTGAACAGGAACAGGCCAATGTTGATCTGGTGATGATTCGCTATGGCCGTAATTTCTCAGGTACTGGTCAGAACTTGGGGCAGGGCTTTATTGCGCTGAAACACTGGGATGATCGTCCGGGCAGTGACAATGCTGCGCAGGCAATTCGTGAGCGGGCCATGCAGCATTTCCAGCGTCATCCGGATGCGCAGATTATGATTGGGATGCCGGCCTCGGTGCGCGGTTTAGGCCAGACCGATGGCCTGCAGTTTTGGCTGCGAGATTTAAATGGGCAGGGCCGTGATTATCTGGAGCAGCAATTCCAGAGCCTGCGCAGTCAGGCCGACCGTTATTCCAGCTTTGCCAATCTGGATAAAAAATCCAATCCGGAAAAAGCCGAGCTGAATGTCAATATTCATCAGAAACAGGCCATGGCCAATGGCCTGAGCCAAGGCGCTATTAACAGCACCTTGTCGGCGGCATGGGGCGGCAGTTATATCAATGACTTTATTGATCGTGGCCGGATTAAACGGGTGATTATGCAGGGTGATGCCGAGTTCCGTGCCACCCCGGAAGATTTGCAGGCCTGGTCGGTCCGTAATGCCAACGGGCAGATGGTGCCGTTTGGTAATTTCTCTACCCTGAGCTGGGGCGGCGGACCAGAAGTGGTGAACCGGTTTATGGGCTATACCGCACTGGAAATGGAAGCCGATACCGCAGCCGGTGCCAGCTCTGGTCAGGCCATGCAGGATATTCAGCAGCTGGTTGAGCAGCAGGACGGTGTCGATCTGGCCTGGAGCGGCTTGTCCTTTGAAGAAAAGCAGTCCAGCAATCAGGCTTTATTGCTGTATCTGGTATCAATTGGTTTTATCTTCCTGTGTCTGGCAGCGCTGTATGAAAGCTGGACCATTCCAACTGCGGTGATGAGCGCGATTCCACTGGGTATTGGTGGTAATATCCTGTTCAGCTACCTGGCCGGGTTCCCGAATGATATCTATTTCCAGATTGCACTGCTGACCACCATCGGCCTGTCCTGTAAAAATGCGATTCTGATTGTCGAGTTTGCTTCGATGGCGCAGCAGCAGGGGCGCAGCGCCGTGGAAGCCGCACTGGAAGGAGCGAGTCTGCGTTTACGTCCTATTCTGATGACCTCGCTGGCCTTTGGGGCCGGGGTCATTCCGCTGGTATTTGCCTTTGGTGCCGGTGCGGTCAGCCGTCAGGAAATTGGCGTGAGTGTGCTGGGTGGGGTGATTTTCGGTACAGTTCTGGTGCTGATCTTTATTCCCTTTATGTATGTACTGGTGCGTTCGATCTTTAAACTGAAACAGGCCTGATCCGCCGGGTTTATACAGAGAAAAATGCTGCTGCTTCAGGGACACTGCGGCAGCACGCAGATGCAGTGCAAATCACTTTACATTTTAAAAAAAAACCAAGAATAATGATGAGAGTTTATGCTGAATCCTTTTGAACTTCAGGCACTGGAGCAGGCCATTTTGCAGCAGCATCCAGAGCGGGTACAGACCCTGATTGCGCATATGAATCCGGCCGATTTGGCGGTCTGGATTGAACAGCTGTCGCTGCAAGCGCAGGTTCGATTGATTCCCACCCTGGAGCAGGCCGCGCTGATCTTTGAGTTTTTGCCAAAAACTGTGCAGGCGCAAATTGCCGAACAGCTGGACCCAGCCGATTTGTTGCAGCTGATGAGTGCCATGCATTCAGATGACCGGACCGACCTGTTTAAAGGTTTGAGTCCGACGCTACAGCCGTGGATTCTGGCCGAGCTGGCCCCGGAAAAACGTCAGCAAATTCAGCAGCTGGCGGCTTACCCGGAAGAATCTGCCGGGGCGATCATGAGTTCGGATTTTGTGACTTTATCCCCAGAGCTGACGATCCAGCAGGCGATTGAACAGTTGCGTCAGGTGGCGGCAGACCGGGAAACCCTGTACCTGATTTATATTGTAGATGCGCTACAGCATCTGCTCGGTGTGGTGTCCTTGCGGCAGATTATTCAGGCCGCGCCAGAGGTACAGCTGCAGCATCTCATGACCACGGATCTGGTGATGGGCCAGGTCGATGAAGATCAGGAACAGATTGCCTGGAAGCTGGCGCATTATGATTTTCTGGCCTTGCCGATTGTTGATCAGGCGCAGCGTCTGGTCGGGATTGTCACCTATGATGATGCCATGGACATTGTCGAGGCCGAAACTACTGAAGATATTTTAAAATCCGGTGCGATTGAATCCTTGCCCAACCTGAGCCTGAAAAATGCACCAATTTTATCTTTATATCGCCAGCGCGTGTTCTGGCTGGTATTTCTGGTGTTTGGCAGTTTGCTGTCCGGTTTTGGGATTGCCCATTTTGAAGAGATTATTGCCGCGCATATTGTGCTGGTGTTCTTCTTGCCCTTGCTGGTCGGTAGTGGCGGGAATGCCGGGGCGCAATCGGCGACCTTAATGGTCCGTGCTTTAGCCACCGGCGATGTGCATTTTCGTGACTGGTTCTATCTGCTCGGGCGGGAAAGTCTGGTGGCGCTTTGTTTAGGTGGCACCATGGCACTGGCCGTGTCGGTACTGGGTTATGTGCGTGGCGATTTGATGGTGGCGGTGGTGTTGGCCTTAAGTATGCTGGGCATTGTACTGATGGGCTGTCTGGTTGGCATGAGCCTGCCATTTATTCTCAATAAGCTGAAACTGGACCCGGCCAGTGCGTCGGCACCTCTGGTGACCTCAATTTGCGATGCCAGCGGGGTGGTGGTTTATCTGTTTATTGCCTCACAGCTGTTGTTTTAGCCTGTATTTACAAAGCAGTAAAACGTTTGAGCAGCGCGCTCGAGTATAGTAAAAACATGACATAAATAGATAAAAATCAGGTTGATTCATGACAGAGCTGCACAGCACCAAACCCAAACTTTCCCGGCAAGAGGTGATTCGCCTGGAGCGTGATCTGGCCAAGTTTGCCAATATGATGGATTCGGTGGTGCGGATTCCGTTTACCAAACAGGGCGTGGGCGCTGATGCGGCTTTAAGTACCATTCCGGTGGCCGGCGATCTGGCCGGTTTTGTGCTGACCTGTTATGCAATTTATAAAGCCAAACAGGTCGGCGTGCCACAAGCCAAACTGAATCCGGTCATGAAGCTGGCGGTTATGGATGCGGTGGTGGGCTTTATTCCGATTGCCGGGACGATTTTTGATATTTTTATTCGCCCTAGCCGTAAGGCGCTGGATATTGTGCATGATCATATCCGGCAGGAATATGATATCCAGAGTGACCATCATGTGGTGCATCCTTTCTTGCATGAAAAACTGGAGCAGAAGCAGCAATATTCGGCATTCTGGCGTAATCCTGTGGTGGCCTGGCTGTGGATTCATCTTCCTGATTTATTAGGCCTGTTGTTCCTGATCATTCTGGTGGTGGCGACCTTGGCCGGGCTGCAATGGGTCTGGCAGTGGATGCAGGGTTTAAATCTTTAAGTAAGCTGTCATCATTCCAACCAGTATCTATCACACATAAAAACAAAAAGCCTCCATATGGAGGCTTTTGTCTATTTAACGGTTGGGCATTATTATTAAGGCAGGTTTAACTGCTGTAATGCCGCCACACGCTGTTCAATGGTCGGGTGGGTCTGGAATAACGCTGCCAGACTAAACCCTTGTTCCTGACCGGCAGAAATCGCGAAGGCTTTCATTTCTTTTGGCATTGCATCTGGCATTTCAGATTCGGCCTGTAAGCGTAACAGGGCAGAAATCATGGCCTGTTTGCCAGCCAGACGGGCACCCGCTTCATCGGCGCGGTATTCACGTTGACGCGAGAACCACATCACAATGGCCGAAGCCAGAATACCAAACACGATATCCAGCACAATGGTAATCACGAAGTAGGCAATGCCTGGCGCTTCGCCATCTTCACGGCCAAATACGTTACGATCAATGAAATCACCGGCAACACGGGCAAAGAACATCACGAAGGCGTTGACCACACCCTGGATTAACGCCAGCGTAACCATGTCACCATTGGCCACGTGACCAATTTCGTGCGCCAGTACGGCACGTAATTCATCTTTGTTCATACGCTCCAGCAGACCGGTTGAAACCGCCACCAAAGCATCATTCTTGTTCCAGCCGGTTGCAAAGGCATTCGACTGATAAGAAGGGAAGATACCCACTTCTGGCATTTTAATGCCAGCACGTTGCGACAATTGTGCAACTTCATTTAATAACCACGCTTCAGCCTGGTTACGTGGGGCATTCGGGTCAATCAGCTCTGTACCGGTGGTTTTTTTCGCCATCCATTTAGACATGAACAGGGAAATTAAAGAACCGACCATACCGAAGACAAAACAGATGACCAACAGGTTGCCTAGATTTAAGCCACCCGCGCCATGGTAACTACCGACACCGAAGAGTGACAAAATAATGCCAGCTACAACCAGTACCGCGAGGTTGGTTAGCAAGAACAAACCAATCCGCATCATTGAGTAAATCCTCTTAAAATGAAAATGTAATCTGATTCATAAATCATGCAAGTAAATATGCGGTGAATGTATTAAAAATTCAAGAAAAAATCGTGAAAATCAACAAAAAATCGTCTTAGTCCGAAATGGTGATTCGGGCTGCAGCAGAGGCATGTGCCGTGGCATAGGAGCGGACCGGTGCATCGGTAAAGCTGCCATCTGCGGCAACAATAATTTCACGCGATGGGCGTGCAGGCTGGGCTGCAGTTAAATGCGAACCAGAAGAAAGCGTATTGGATTGGGCCAGTAACGGTCCCTGATCGCTACTGCTGACACCACCGGCATACAGATTGTGATAACGGCTGGTCACGCGGCGCACATAGTCCTGAGTTTCACGGAAGGGCGGAATGCCACCGTATTTGGCGACATTGCCTTCACCGGCATTATAACCGGCCAATGCTAAGGATGTATTACCGTTAAAACGTTTTAGTAACCAGGCCAGATATTTGGCCCCGGCCATAATATTTTCATAAGGATCGTAGGCATTAGAAACCTGAAAACGTTTGGCAGTGGCCGGCATCAGCTGCATTAAGCCTTGGGCCCCGACCGGAGAGCGAGCATTGACATTAAAGCCGGACTCGGTGTGCATGACGGCTTTAATCAGCCCAGACGAAATACCGTGGCGCTGCGCGGCCTGCTGGATAATATGGTCAAAGGCATTTTTATTGCGGCTATAGCTTGGTAAGACCGATGCTTCAGAGCTGCCCCAGTTGCTATAACGATGAATATTGCTGTCGGGATAATACGTCACTTTGACTTTTTTCAGGGATTGGTCTGAACTTTTACGATTGGTCAGCAGGGTAGAGCCATTATTGTCTTTATAGACATAAATCTGTCCGGCATGACTGTGCGATGCAACCGCAAGCAGCGTCACACATCCCCAAAAAGCCAGTTGTTTAAAATGTAATCTTTTATACATTATCGTATTCATTATGGTAACGAAGTTCATACTGTCCCCAAACAGGTGGTTTGAGTTTAACAAAAAAAACATTGATGAAAAGAGTCTTTACATTTATTTCCCTGTTTACTTTGTAAAAATCAAGCCCTGTTTGCTGACAGAACAATCAAAAAAAATATTTATTTTTTTTATTCTGGTCTGCTTGACACACTTAAACCATTGATTTTAATTATAAATAAAATTGATTAAAAAATGATCAATTTAAATAGAAGCCTTCAATTGCAGGCAAGTGACCTTGTCAAGTTGTTTTAAATCCACAAATTTATCCACAGCTTTTGTGGAAAACTGTGGAAAAGTCCAAAAGATAAGCATCTTGCTTAAAAGATGAACGCAAACGTTCAAATTAGCATAAAAATAAAGACAGCGAGATGACAAAAAATGACAAGCAGGAAATTACATTCTTTTGATGCGTGCCGGGACTGAATCGGCTAAAATTGCGCGGTATTTTTTTTATGGGTAAATCTCGTCTATGTTCTCGCCAGTTGAGTCCGATCAAGGATTTAATTTTAAACCAGAACTGCCAACCAGCTCTGCGTATTACCGTTTGCTGAAAAAGCTGCGTCGCCAGGTGGGTCATGCCATTCGTGATTACAAGATGATCGAAGACGGTGACAAGGTCATGGTGTGTATTTCGGGTGGTAAAGACAGTTATACCTTACTGGATATTCTGTTGCAGTTTAAACGTATTGCCCCGATTCATTTTGATGTGGTGGCGGTGAATCTGGACCAGAAACAGCCGGGCTTCCCTGAAGATGTGCTGCCGCGTTATCTGGAAGAAAATAATATCCCGTATTATATTCTGGAAAAAGATACCTACAGTATTACCAAGCGTCTGACCCCGGAAGGCAAAACCTACTGTGCAGTGTGTTCGCGTCTGCGTCGTGGTTCACTGTACGGCTTTGCCCAGGAAATTGGGGCAACCAAGGTGGCACTGGGGCATCATCGTGATGATATTCTGGCGACTTTCTTCCTGAACCTGTTCCATGGCGGCAGCTTAAAGGCGATGCCACCGAAGCTGTTATCTTCCGACAAGAAGAATATGCTGATTCGTCCACTGGCTTATGTGGAAGAAAAAGACATCATCAAATACGCGCAAATGCGCCAGTTCCCGATTATTCCATGTAACCTGTGTGGTTCGCAGGAAAATCTGCAACGTGCGATTATCAATGACATGCTGCGTGAATGGGACAATGCCCATCCAAAACGTCTGCACAGTATTTTTGGTGCATTGCAAAATGTATCACCATCGCAACTGGCAGACCGCGAGCTGTTTGACTTTGAAGCACTCGATAGCGAGCGCGAGTTTGACTTTAAAGGCAGTTATTCGCACGAGAATGAAGATGGTCAGTCCAACCGCATCAACATGGTCAATTTAGGCTATGCAGCTGACTAAATAGTCAAAAAAGGCATTGAACTTCAGTTCAGTGCTTTTTTTATATATTTGAATTATTTCAATATTGTATTAAAAATATAAAATTTGAACGCATCGTACAAAAAATCTTAGCCATCTTTTATGATTACATGCTATAACAGGTCACAAGCATCATTGCTTCACAAAAATGTTGTCTGGACAGGCGACACAAATGAACAAATAAATTGAGGAATAATCATGCCTGCTTTTTTATCTGATGATTGGTTTGCAACCGTAGAGAACCTGACGGCTCAAGCTGGTGACTTAAATTTACCACCTGCGCTTGCGAATCTTGCAATTAATTTGGTTGTTACGGATGCTTCAGGCAATACAGAATTAGCTTTAGACGGTGGCAAAATCCAGAAAGGATTGTCTGCAAATGCAAAAACAACCCTGAATATGGATGCTGAGACCTTACGTAAAGTGTTCCTGGAGTTTGATATGGCTGCAGCCATGCAAGCCTTCATGACCGGTAAAATCAAAGTACAAGGCGATATGTCTCAATTAATGGCATTGCAAACTGCAAAACCAAGCCAAGAGCAAAAAGACCTGTTCAAAAACGTTTTGGCGCAAACCACCTGATTGTGACCCGACACAAAAAAGCTTACCCGAAGGTAAGCTTTTTTTTGCCTTGAAGATCAACGGTGAAGCATTTAAATATTCACCAGCTGCGGCGTGGTCTTGATGTGTTCCAGATAGGCACGGATACGGGTCACGTATTGTAAGGCCTGACGATAACGTCCGTTCTTGGCTTTATTGCCATCTAAGTAAGCATACAGGTTGACCCAGTTGTTCGGGTTTTTACCGGTGGCCTGAATACGCTTCTGAATCTGGCTCACGGCACCCGGACCCATGTTATAGGCCACCAGTGCATACCAGTTACGGTCTGGAAACGGAATATGCTTATAACGGTTCAGCATCAGGTTGTAATACTTGGCACCGCCCTGAATGCTCTGGGTTGGATCGGTACGGTTACTGACGCCCATGGCTTTGGCTGTGCTGTTGGTCAGCATCATCAAACCACGAACACCGGTTGGTGAAACAGAGTTCGGCTTTAAGTACGATTCCTGATAACCAATGGCCGCCAGTAAATGCCAGTCCAGATCATACTGCTGCGCAGTGCGCTGGAAGCTGGCCTTATATAAAGGCATGCGATTGCTTAAGTCACGCTGGATAGTATTCCAGGATTCCTGCTTAACCACATTCTGGTTATAGAACGAGGCCAGCTGGTTGATGGCACCGCTTTGTTTGCCACGGCAGACAAAGGCACTGGCGGTCTGGCTCAGCGGATCATCGGCATGTTTAAATACCCAGTTTAAATTGCTGTTTAGGCCATTTTTCTGCAAGGTGTTTAAATCGCCACAGGTGGCCGAAAAACCGGTCAGATGCTTGTTTTCAATGCTCTGAATACTGGCAGTGGTCATGGCAAAGTTGGCTTTACCTGACACCACCCATTGCAACGCTGTCGCATTGTCCGGTACGGTTTTAAACTCGAGTTTGACATTCAGGCTATGCGCATAGTTGCGCACCAGGTCATAACCAAAGCCATGCAGATGCTGACTGTTCTGAAACACGGTGGTCGGATTCGAAACAGAAACCACGGTCAATTTATTGTGATTGACCACGCGATCAAACTGATACGCTGCTTTACTTGCATTAATACTATGAAACGGAATTAACGCACTGCTTAATACTAAGACTTTTAAAGGGAGAGAGTTGAAAAAAGAGTGAAGGCCAAGCCTCGACCCAGAAGTTGAACTACTGTGCATGTTGTCTCCGCTACAAGTAATTTATGCCCTACAAAGCAGGAGGCAAAAGGCCTCAGACTTTTTCAAGTTTGATAAATTCAATAAGAGGGTGGGCACTCATGACGTCATTCAAAATGACATGGGATGAAAGATAAAAAATGTGGCTACGCCACACAGGTTAAAAAATGATCACAATTAAAAGATGTGCGCATAATAAAGACCAAAATTTGAGTTGTCAAATTTTGTCCATAAAAAAATAAAAAACTGTTTCATAAGTAAATGATTCTATTTAGGAAAAATATTTTATAAACTTTAAAAGTGGAGTAATTGGGGAGAAGGCAGCAGTTTTTGGTAAGCTACAGGCATATTTTTCTGCTGTTAAAGGCCATGAAATCGAGCTTAATTACCCGTGGTGGACATGACAAACTGGTCGCGGAACTTCAGCATTTGTGGCATGAAGAACGCCCTGAAATTACCAAAAAAGTGAACTGGGCGGCCAGTCTCGGCGATCGTTCGGAGAACGCCGATTACCAATATAACAAGCAGCTGCTGCGAAAGATTGACCGTCGGGTACGTTACCTCGGCAAGCGGCTGGAAGAGCTGCGAATTATTGATTTTTCACCTGAACAGGAGGGCAAGGTCTATTTTGGCGCTTGGGTCGATATTGAAAATGATGATAGCGAGCAGAAAACCCTAAGAATTGTCGGGGTTGATGAAATTTATGATCATCATCCACAACATATTTCAATTGACTCGCCAATGGCGCGCGCCTTGCTGGGCAAAAGTGTGGATGATGAAGCAGTAGTGCAGACGCCATCAGGTGCAAAACACTGGTATATTGTCGACATTCGCTATGAAAAGTTTGAAAATTCAGCAAATTAAACGATTTTGATTTTATTTTGTACAGTCGGTTGCGAAAATCTGGAAAAATATTTGCCAAGTTAAAATTTTCTTTATATGATAGTCGCCATTGGAAGCGTGGCAGAGCGGTTTAATGCACCGGTCTTGAAAACCGACGAGGGTGTGAGTCCTCCGTGAGTTCGAATCTCACCGCTTCCGCCAAATTCAAAAAGCCCTGACATTGTCAGGGCTTTTTTTATTGCGCTCCGTTTTATTTTTATATTCTTTATATGGAGCTGATTTATTTTAAAGAGGAGAGCTAAACATATTTTATAGGTATTATATAAATACCTTTAAGATATATTATTTTGCTTCGAATATCTAAAAATAAAAATCCATAAAATATGAAAAACGAATATTTATATAGATTGCTTTTCTATAAAATAATCATTGATAATCTTTCACCTGTAGCAATGTATATGCGACAGATGAAAGATTAAAATCAATTGTTTAAATTTTATAGGTTGACAGTAATATATTGGTTTCACTGTTATAAATCCCTGAAATACTTCTGATCCGACTTAAAATTAAATCAAAATTCACCAAATTGTCGGACTGGATTTCTACCAGTAAATCCCATTTGCCATTCGTCGTATGTAAGGTCTGAATAGCCGGATCGAGACGTAGCTCCTTGATGACGGCCTGTGCCTTGTTGCCTTCCACCATAATACTCATCCAGGCCTGAATAAGCTGCGGATTCAGGTTCGGTTTAATGCGTACCGTATAGCTGGTAATGATGCTAGTCGCTTCCATGTACTCGATTCGCTTTTGAACCGTGGCCCGGGAATTTCGGGTTTTCTGCGCAATTTTTGTAATTGAGATACGTGCATTTTCTCTTAACAATCCAAGTATTTTATTGTCCGTTTTATTTTTTTAAACGGATGAATAATTGGTTTTTAATTCTTGATTCTTAGTTATTATTGAATAATAAAAAAAATAATTGGATTTAAGGATAATATTCTAAGCACTATCTGCCTAAACTATTTCTGAATAAAATTCTTTATCCCAAGCTTATTAAAAATCAAAAGTGTATCTCTATTTTATAAGGCTATTCTCTTTAAACGATTTTCACTATAAAAA
>NZ_JAYJLP010000019.1:0-48017 GCF_051949055.1 Acinetobacter sp. Brlt_5 | reverse complement strand
GACCGAAGCCTGCTTTTTAATTCAACTACTTAACTGCATTTTTAGTCGGTAAAAGTGACTTTGGCAATGGCCTTTTTACTGGCCTGCACAATCAAGGTCACGTTTTCTTTTACCGAGAATGAGGCATCGACTGGTTGCCAATCAACTTTCACTGCACCACGACCGACAGCATCTTTGGCTTGTGCCGCGTTTTTGGTTAAACCTGCTGCACGTAAAATAGAAGCAATGAAAATCTCGCCGCCATATTCGCCACGTGAAATGGTCACTTCTGGTGTACCTTCTGGCAATTCACCTTCGGTAATCAGGTTACCGGCACCTTTATGCGCATTGGCTGCAGCTTCCGCACCGTGAAAACGCTCGACCAGTTCCAGTGCCAGAATCTTTTTCACATCCTGCGGGTTACGGCCTTCCGCCACTTCTTTCAGTAACTGCTGGATTTCTGCCACAGACTTGAAGCTGAGCAGGTCAAAATAACGCTCAATCAGTGAGTCCGGCATAGACAGTACTTTCTGGTACATCGCGCCTGGGGCATCAAATACACCAATATAGTTGCCCAATGATTTCGACATCTTGTTGACGCCATCTAAACCTTCCAGAATTGGCACGGTAATACACACCTGTGCTTCCTGGTTATAACGGCCCTGTAAGGTACGGCCCATCAGCAGGTTAAAGGTCTGGTCAGTACCGCCCAACTCTACGTCGGCTTCTAAAGCCACTGAGTCATAGCCTTGTACCAATGGATACAGGAATTCGTGAATCGCAATTGGTTGCTGGTTGTTATAACGCTTGGTGAAGTCATCACGCTCCAGCATACGCGCCACGGTTTGCTGTGAGGCCAATTGAATTAAATCGGCCGCAGTTTTGCTGGCAAACCATTCCGAGTTAAACACCACTTTGGTTTTGTTTGGATCAAGAATCTTGAACACCTGTTCCTGATAGGTTTTGGCGTTTTCCAGTACCTGCTCGCGTGACAACGGCGGACGGGTTGCGCTCTTACCGGTCGGATCACCAATCATGGCAGTATAGTCACCAATCAGGAAGAAAACCTCGTGACCCAAATCCTGGAACACTTTCAGCTTGTTAATTAAAACCGTATGACCCAAATGCAGGTCAGGTGCAGTCGGGTCAAAGCCCGCTTTAATTTTTAAAGGACGGTTCTCTTTTAATTTCTTTAGAAGATCTTCTTCAGAAATAATTTCATGCGTACCTCGTTGGATGAGGGCAAGTTGTTCTTCAGCTGGCAAGAAATTTGACATCACAAAACCCAAACACATCAGTTATTCAATTTGTGCGATATACTAACACTTTTTCAGCACATTGCAGGCTTAAGAATAACCATGACAGCGATCTATATTGGGGTAATGACCGGCACAAGTATGGATGGTGTCGATATTGTTGCTGCTTCTTTTGATCCTTTACAGCTTCATGCCACCCTGACCCTGAGCTTCGATCCCGATTTACGCGATGAACTGATGGCCCTAACCCTGCCGGATGACAATGAAATTGACCGGATGGGCAAGGCCGATGTCGCGCTGGCGCAAATGATCGGACATGGCATTAACCGCCTGATTGAAGAACACCAGCTTGATCGCAGCCAGATTCGTGCCATTGGTTCACATGGCCAGACCATCCGCCATCGCCCTGAACATGGCTTTACCCTGCAAATTGGTGACCCGAATATTATTACCGAAATAACCCAGCTGCCGGTGGTCTCGGATTTCCGCCGGCGTGATATGGCTGCTGGTGGACAAGGCGCCCCATTGGTACCAGCTTTTCATCAGGATGTGTTCCAGCATGACAGCATCCACCGGGTGATTCTGAATTTGGGCGGGATTGCCAATGTCAGCATGTTGCCTGCCGGACAGCCGGAAAAAGTCTATGGTTTTGATACCGGCCCGGCCAATATCCTGATGGATGCCTGGTGTGAACGCTACACCGGCCAGCCTTATGATGAAAACGGCAACTGGGCGGCTTATGGCCAGCCAATTCGCAGCCTGCTGGACCGTCTGCAGGCACATGAATATTTTTCCAAAGAGCCGCCAAAAAGTACTGGCCGTGAAGATTTTAACCTGGAATGGCTGGATGAACAGATTGCCGACTGGCGCAATGACCTAGCCTATCAGGAACTGGAAGATACCCCGGAAAATGTGCAGGCCACCTTGTTAAAGCTGACTACTCGGGCGATTAAAAAAGCCATTTACCGCTCCGGCATGGACACCGGTGAAGTCTATGTTTGTGGGGGCGGTGCCTATAATTCCTATTTACTGGAACAGCTGCGCTGGCGCTTACGCAAACATGAGTGGAGTGTACAGACCACGGCGGATTTAGGTATTAACCCGACCTGGGTGGAAGCCACTGCTTTTGCCTGGTTGGCGATGCGTTTTCTGAACCAGCAAAGTGGCAATTTCCCGGCTGTGACTGGGGCCAAAGGCTACCGGATTTTAGGAACATTGACCGCAGTCTAGGCCAATCTCTTTATATTAAAAAAGATATTAAAAAAGCCCTCAAAATAGAGGGCTGAGTATTTTAAAATTCTGCTTAAATCGAGAAAGAAGAACCACAGCCACACGTAGTCGTGGCATTCGGATTTTGAACCACAAAACGTGAACCTTCCAGACCTTCTAAATAGTCCACCACTGAACCGACCAGATATTGATAGCTAAGTGAATCGACCAGCATTTTTACGTCACCATTCACGAATTCAGCATCATCTTCATTCATGCTTTCAGCAAAGTTAAAGCCGTAAGAGAAGCCCGAACAACCACCACCGGTCACATAAACGCGTAACATTAAATCTTGGTTGCCTTCACTGTCACGCAATTGGCGTACTTTGTTCGCAGCATTGTCAGTCAGCACAAGGGCTTGGGCATTCATGTCGGATTCCTCGTTCGATTCAAATGTCTTTTAACAGAAAAGACCACATATCAAGTATAACATACCCAATATATGGTCAGTCATGTTCAATTCAAAGTCAATTCAGACTAATTTTATCAAGATTATTTGTAATTCTCATCCTGTAGGCCGCATTCGAAGTTTTTCGGGTCCTGCTTACAGCGGAATTGCCACAGCAGCTTCATCATGCGTTTGTCATAAATGCCACGTTTGGTCAGGTCAATCCGCGCCTCACGCATCATCTTCTGATAGCCCGGTTTGTCGGCTGCCGGAATATTCATCCAGTATTTTTGTGGAATATCGGCTTTCATTTTACCCAAGATGTTAAAGGCACGTGGCAATTGACCTTTAACCCATTCCCGTGATTTCTGGCCAAAACCGGCCGGGAACTTGTTCGGGCGAATAATAATATTGCCAGTCACCTGTAAAATCGGATAATTCACAATTGCGCCTTTACTGCCTAGGCCCTTATGCAGCTCCAGCGGCTTAAACACGGCGGCCGGCGCACCAATAATATCGACCTGACCATTATTAAACTTGCTGCCGAAGTTGGTGACATCTGAACTGACTGCCTGCGCGCCAATCTGCTGCACCATAATTTTTTGTGCCTGGTCATAATCCAGGACCGCAATTTTTTTACCGGCAGCTTTGGCCACGGTATTAATACTGCGGTCATTGACCATTAAAAAGGCATCACCAACAGGCACTACACCAGCCACTTCATACTGGCCTTGAGTCATAAAGCGGGAAAATTTCGGACTGGCCAGTCCCTGCATGACTTTGACCGCCAGATTTAAATCGGGAATTGCACCAATCGCATCCAGAGAACCGGTAAAGCTGTTAAATTGACGCCCGCGCATACCGGTGACACTAATCCCGTCACATTTACCGGCTTTAAAATCTTCGGCAATTACCGCTTCATTCTGCCCGACGCGCAGTTCAATATCGGCGCCCCAGGCTTTGGCCACCAGCTGATAGTCCAGCATCAGCGCATACACATCACCACTTTTTCCCACCAAATCAAAGACACACACTGTCTGCTTGGCCTGTGCTGCAGTCGCACCGAGTCCCATCACTGCAGCCAGTGCGATGCCTTGAGCATAATATTTCATTGATCTTTCCTTTATCGCTGTTCTTGTTGTTTTCAGTTGTACTGAAGTGTTTAATATTTTAAAAAGCTGTTTTTGCCTATCCATCCTTGTTCTTTTTACCTTTGGAGATCACCCTCTCCTGCTCCTCCTGTCTGTATGCCTTGGATGAAACAACTCATCTCTATTTTTTAGGCTTGGGCAAAGATGAAACTATTATTTTTGATTAGCTTACGTGATTTGACCTGAACTGCAATGGCCCAAGTGACAAGGTTCCAGATGCAACAACCCGGCACAGATGCCGGGTTGTTTTTCCTTAAAAATGAAGCTTATTCACCGCCCAGTGAACACTCGAAGTTGGCTTTATCGACAGAACAGCGGGCACGTTTGAGTACGCTCATCATCGACGCATCATAAATACCGCGCTTGGTCATATCCATCCGCCCTTCACGTAACAGTTTCTGGTATTTGGTTTTCTCTTCCGCACTCAGGTTCATTTTGTATTTGGCTGGAATGCCTGCTTCCAGACGTTTAATCATGCCCAAACTTTTTGGCAGATTTTTCGAGAACCAGTCACGCGATTTCTGGCCAAAACCAGCCGGGAATTTCTCCGGACTAATTACTAAATCCGCCGTCACATGCAGTACAGGGAAATTAAACATGGCGCCTTTGGTTCCCAAGCCTTTATAGATTTCCAGCGGCTTATAAGCATAGGCTGGCGCACCAACCATATCGACCTGGCCATTATTAAATTTCGCCACAAAGTTAGAGACATCGGAGATTACCGCCTGAGCACCGACACGTTGCACCATAATTTTTTGTGCATCGTCATAGCCCAGTACCGCAAATTTCTTGCCGGCAGCTTTTTCAATTGAATCAATATTCTTGTCACGGACAAAAATAAAGGCCGAACCTAAAGGTGCAATTCCCGCCACCTCATATTTTTTTCCCCCCAGATTGGTGACCATTTTGCCGGCATTACGTTTGTCCAGTGCAAAGGTAATTGCACGTTGGGCAATGGCATTGCTTGGCACACCGCCCAGCGCATCAATTGAACCGGCAAATTTATTGTACTGACGGGCACGCATCGCAGTCAGGAAAACCGCATCACATTTGCCAGCTTTAAAGTCATTATCGGCCACGGCTTCATCCTGACGGGGAATCAGGTTGATGTCTGCGCCCCAGCCTTTCGCGGCCAGCGCCCATTCCTGGGCCATTTGATAAGATTCACCAGATTTGCCGAGTAAATCGAAGATACATACATCGACCTTGGCTGCCTGAGCATTGCTGGCCATACCCAAAGTAGCCAGCGCAGAAAGCGCGAGAATTGTTTTTTTCATTGTATTTGTCCTTACAGAATCGTCTTTCATCAAGAGTGTCCATACACTTGCTGAATATTAAGCAACTTGTTTTTAAAAAAATAGAGCTTTTACTCCAAATATTTTTAAATCGTGACCAATTCAATTTATACAGCTGCTGATCTCAAACCCACAAATTGCAGAGATCAGCAGCATTTTCAATGGCTTAAAAATTTCAGGTAGCGCGGCGAAAATTTACACATCGTGGCCACTTTTTTACAAACTTATAACCATTTTCTCTATTCACCGCCAAGTGAACATTCAAAATTGGTGCGTTCTACGGTACAACGTGCCCGTTTCAGTACCCGCATCATTGAGCCATCATAAATGCCTTTTTCGGTCAGTTCGATGCGGCCATCACGTAGCAGTTTCTGGTATTTGTCCTGATCTTCCTTGCTGAGTCGGGTGCGGTATTTATTTGGAATTTCCGCTTCCAGACGTTTCACCATGGCAAAGTTTTTCGGAATCTGCTGGACAAACCAGCGCCGGGACTGCACTGCAAAACCATCTGCGAATTTTTCTGGCCGGATAATCAGGTCCGCCGTGACATTGACCACCGGAAAATCAATCATGGCGCCGCGTGTGCCCAAACCTTTTTCAATTTCCAGCGGTTTAAAGGCATAGGCCGGTGCGGCCACAATATCAACCTCGCCCTGATTAAACTTGCGTACAAAATTGGAAATATCGGAATCGACTGCAATACCACCGACCCGCTCCACCATCATTTTTTGTGCCGGATCATAATGCAGAATCGCAAATTTCCGGTTTTTAATGTGCTCAACCGAGTTCATGGCCCGATCTTTAACAAAAATATAGGCCGAGCCAATCTGGCCGATGCCAGCCACTTCAAAGGTTTCCTGGCCAATCC
This sequence comes from Acinetobacter sp. Brlt_5, assembly GCF_051949055.1. Lineage (NCBI taxonomy): Bacteria > Pseudomonadati > Pseudomonadota > Gammaproteobacteria > Moraxellales > Moraxellaceae > Acinetobacter > Acinetobacter sp. Brlt_5. Next base: position 41,811 of record NZ_JAYJLP010000019.1, on the reverse strand, counting down.
GGGTCACCAGACGGCGGTTATTGCGCCGGTCCAGCACATAACTAATGGCTTTCTGGGCAATGCTATTACTTGGCACACCGCCCAGTGCATCAATCGAACCGGCAAATTTATTGTATTGCCGCGCCCGCATTGAGGTCATATAGGCACCATCACACTTGCCCGCCTTAAAATCGCGCTCGACCTGGGCTTCATCCTGATAGGCTTTCAGACTGACATTGCTGCCCCAGCGCTTGCTGGCCAAGGCCCATTCTTCCAGCAATTTATAGGATTCTCCGGCCCGTCCCAACAGATCAAAAACACAGACCTGCGGATTGGCCTGAGCCAGGCCACTGACGCCACACAAGGCCAGTGTCGACAACAACAAAACTCCGTTTTTCATTTTTGTCACCGTACATTTGTTTTTGTTTTTTATCAGAAATTTTAATATATCGGGCTTGGTTTTATAAAAAAACCCTGCATAGCCGCTTTCCGATAGATGACACGGTGCCCGCTTTTTCATTATTTTTTTCGATGTGTTGCTGTAGCACCTGAAATAAACTGCGCCAGCTTTTTGTTTTCCAGAGCGCATCCTTTAGAATAGGCGCATTCTGTTCCTGAGTTTAGTGAGTCCAATGATTCAATTTGACCAAGTCTCTTTACGCCGTGGTGGTCGTGTCTTATTTCAAAAAGCGTCCATGCAGATCCATCCGGGTTGGAAAGTTGGCCTCACCGGAGTCAATGGCGCCGGCAAATCGACCTTATTTGCCGCCTTATTGGGAGAACTGGGGGCAGATGAAGGCAGCCTGACCCGTCCATCGGGCTGGACCGTTGCGCACATGGCCCAGGAAGTCAAAGCCCTAGATATGCCGGCGCTGGATTTTGTGTTATCGGGGGATGAAGAATACTGGCAGATTCAGAAACAGCTGGCACAACCTGAACAGCTCAGTAACAGCGAACTGGCACAATTACATGGCCGTTTTGATGAAATTCATGGCTATTCTGCTCCATCCAAAGCCGCCCAGCTGATGGCTGGTTTAGGTTTTATGGAACATCAGCTACGTCTGGATGTTTCCAGTTTTTCTGGTGGATGGCGGATGCGTTTAAATCTGGCGCGCACCCTGATGAGCCGCTCCGACTTACTGCTTCTGGATGAGCCAACCAACCACTTGGATCTGGATGCCATTTTATGGCTTGAAGACTGGCTCAATGCCTATGAAGGCACTTTAATCCTGATTTCACATGACCGCGATTTTCTCGATGCAGTGACCGATCATATCCTGCATATCGAAAATCAGGAACTGACCTTATATACCGGCAATTACTCGACCTTTGAAGTGACCCGCAGCGAACGTCTGGCCCAGCAGCAACAGGCCTTTGAAAAGCAGGTTGAAGCCCGCGCACATCTGCAAAAATTTATTGACCGTTTTAAAGCCAAAGCTACCAAGGCGCGTCAGGCGCAAAGCCGGATTAAACAGCTGGAAAAAATGCAGTTGCTGGCACCGGCGCATGTCGATACCCCGTTTACCTTCAGTTTCCGTGAACCCACCAAAATGAGTTCACCCTTACTGACTCTGGATCAGGCCGAAATTGGCTATCCGGGCAAAAGTATTGCCAGCAAAATCAGTCTGCAGATTACCCCAAGCTCGCGTATTGGCCTGCTGGGCATGAACGGCGCCGGTAAATCTACTCTAATTAAATCACTGGTTGGTGATTTAGCGCTTTTAAATGGCCAGCGCAAAGCCTCTGAACTGCTGAATATTGGTTACTTTGCCCAGCATCAGATGGATGCACTGGATGCGCAGGCCAGCCCGATGCTGCAATTGTCACGTCTGGCCGACAAACAGATCAGTGAAGCCACCCTACGTTCGTTCCTCGGCAGTTTTGGTTTTAGCGGCGAACGTATGGATACGCCGTGCGAAAGCTTCTCCGGCGGTGAACGCGCCCGTCTGGCCTTGGCCCTGATTGTCTGGCAGCGCCCGAATGTACTGATTCTGGATGAACCGACCAACCATCTGGATTTAGACATGCGTCATGCCCTGAGCATGGCCTTACAGGACTTTGAAGGCGCAGTGGTACTGGTATCGCACGAACGTCAGCTAATCGCCAGTGTCTGTGATGACCTGCTGTTGGTGCATGCCGGACGCTGTACTGAATTTTCCGGTGATTTGCAGGATTATGCCAAATGGTTACGTGAGGCCCGTCAGCAGCAGATCAATGCCCAAACCGCATTGGCACAGGCCAGCGCAAGTACCAACAAGACTGCCGCACCGGCCAAAGTTGATAAAGAAGCACAGCGCAAACTGGCGGCGCAGCGCCGTGAAGAAACCCGTCCGCTGCGGAAAAAAATTGAACAATGTGAAAGCCAGATTGAAAAAATCCAGCCCCGTCTGGCCAGTATTGAAGAACAGCTGGCTGACAGCAGCCTGTATGAAGCTTCGCGTAAAGAAGATCTGCTCAAGCTGATGAATGAACAGACCAGCTTAAAAGCCACGCTGGAACAGGCCGAAGAAACCATGCTGGAACTGATGATGGAACTGGAAACCCTGGAACAATCATTCCAGAACAGTTAATCCCGTTTCTTCCGAAACCTTCCCCTCAAGATAGCCCCAGTGGCTATCTTTTTTATTTCCACTTTATGATCACTCCTCTTTTTAGCCCGTCTGTTTTCTTTAAAAAGATCAAGGAGGATGCTCACCAATAGCTGTTTTCCTCTCCGTTTTACTTCTGATTGCACTTACTGAACTGCAATATAAAGCTCTCTTGCACACAGCTTGGCCGGTTTATTTATACATAAATTTACAGCCGCGCCTTTCATTATGGAGGAATGTGGCCGGCTCAATGCACGGGTCTGGCCTTCTGCTAGCCAAGAGAGGAAATTCTATGCGTGCCTTAACCTATCATGGAGCCCGAGATGTAAGAGTTGAATCGGTGCCTGACCCGATTATTCAGGAACCGGATGATGTTATCCTTCGCGTCACTGCCACCGCCATTTGTGGCTCAGACCTGCATTTATATCGCGGTAAAATTCCGGCCACAGAACACGGCGATATTTTTGGACATGAATTTATGGGCGTGGTCGAAGAAGTCGGCCCCGAGGTCACAGCGGTAAAAAAAGGCGACCGGGTGATTATTCCCTTTGTGATTGCTTGTGGTCACTGCTTTTTCTGTGAACATGAGCTGACTGCCTCCTGTGAAAATACCAATACGGGCCGCGGCGCCATTCTGAATAAAAAACAGATTCCACCGGGTGCAGCGCTGTTTGGCTACAGTCATCTTTATGGCGGCGTGCCGGGTGGACAGGCCGATTATGTGCGAATCCCCAAAGGCAATATCGGTCCTTTTAAAGTTCCCGGTTCACTGCCAGATGAAAAAGTGCTATTCCTGACCGATATTCTGCCAACCGCATGGCAGGCGGTGACCAATGCACAAATTGGCAAAGGCTCCAGTGTAGCCATTTATGGTGCCGGACCCGTGGGATTACTGTCAGCGGCCTGTGCACGGATGCTTGGCGCTGAACAGATTTTTATGGTCGATCATCACCATTACCGGCTGCAGTTTGCCCATGAAACCTATGGCGCGATTCCAGTCAATTTTGATGAAATGGATGCGGCCGAGTTTATTATTGACAATACTCCCGGCCATCGGGGTGTCGATGCGGTCATTGATGCAATTGGTTTTGAAGCCAAAGGCAGCATGATTGAAACCGTGATGACCAACCTGAAACTGGAAGGCTCCAGCGGCTTTGCCCTGCGCCAGTGTATTGCCGCAGTGCGCCGTGGCGGCGTGGTCAGTGTGCCGGGCGTCTATGCCGGTCCAATTCACGGTTTCCTGTTCGGTGATGCCTTTGATAAAGGCCTGACCTTCAAGATGGGCCAGACCCATGTGCATCGGTACCTGCCCGAATTACTGGAACGGATTGAAAATGGCGACCTGTCCCCCGAAGTGATTATTACCCACCGTATGAAACTGGCCGATGCTGCCGAGGGCTATCGTATTTTTGATCAACGCGAACAGGATTGCCGCAAAATTATTCTCACGCCCTAATCCATCGCGCCAACAAAAAAGCGCCCGCAGGCGCTTTTTTTAAATCATGCCCTTAGGCATCAATATCGGCATTCAGGGCGTTCTCTTCAATAAAAGCACGACGTGGTTCCACATCATCGCCCATTAAACATGAGAACATCCGATCTGCTTCAATCGCATCTTCAATGGTCACCTGCAGCATATGACGGTTTTCCGGGTCCATGGTGGTTTCCCAAAGCTGCTCGGCATTCATTTCACCCAGACCTTTATAACGCTGGATCATCATGCCGCGGCGTGAGTCCTGCAGAATATGCTGCCAGACCTGATGGAAGCTGTTGACCTGAATCTTGCGCTCGCCTTTTTGCAAGTACGCGCCTTCTTCAATCAGGCTAAACCAGCTCTTCGAGTTCTTCAGCAAACGTGCGTACTCACCCGAACCGAGTAAACCGGCATCCAGCAAATAGGCATGTGGCAGGTTATGCACATAAATGGTAATACGTGGCCAGTAAATCGCAGACTTCTGTCCTTCCGCATCTTCTTTGTCAAAGGTTTCGATGCTGAGTTCAGGACGTAAACTGCTTTGAGTGGCCGCGATATAGGCACACAGCTGCTCACCCCAAGCCTGTACATAATCCAGATCATGCGCCTGATCCAGCTTGAACGCCTCTTGCGCCAGCAAACCATCTAACAGGCTGGCTGGATAACGCAAGGTTAAACGGCTCAGGCTCTTTTGCGAGGTCTGATAATCGGCAATCACCGAAGCCAGTGCTTCACCACGAATCGCCGGTGCATCTGCGCTGACATGCAGGGCCAGTTCATCAATGGCATTGGAAATCAGATAGGTTTCCAGTGCTTCATTGTCTTTAATGTACTGTTCCTGCTTACCTTTTTTCAGCTTGTACAGCGGTGGCTGGGCAATATAGATATGACCACGTTCCACCAGCTCCGGCATTTGACGAAAGAAGAACGTCAGCAGCAAGGTACGGATGTGCGAACCATCGACGTCGGCATCGGTCATGATAATGATTTTGTGATAACGCAGCTTGTCCGGGTTATATTCTTCACGGCCAATTCCGCAGCCCAGTGCAGTAATCAAGGTGCCGACTTCTGCCGATGAAATCATCTTGTCAAAACGGGCACGTTCCACGTTCAGGATTTTACCTTTTAGCGGTAAAATCGCCTGCATTTTACGGTTACGGCCTTGCTTGGCTGAACCACCCGCAGAGTCACCCTCGACCAGATACAGTTCAGATAAAGCTGGATCTTTTTCCTGACAATCGGCCAGTTTACCCGGTAAACCGGCAATATCCAACGCGCTCTTACGACGGGTCATTTCACGTGCTTTACGCGCTGCATCACGGGCACGCGCTGCATCAATAATCTTGCCGGCAATCGATTTGGCCGCTTGCGGGTTTTCCAGTAAATATTCCGAGAAGGATTTATTCATGGCCTGCTCGACCGCAGGTTTTACCTCACTCGACACCAGTTTTTCTTTGGTCTGTGAAGAGAATTTTGGATCAGGCACTTTCACCGAAATAATTGCGGTCAAACCTTCACGTGCGTCATCCCCGGAAACCACCACTTTCTCTTTTTTGAGCAGGTTTTCGTTTTCCATGTAGCTGTTTAAACCACGGGTCAACGCGGCACGGAAACCGGCTAAATGGGTACCGCCATCTTTTTGCGGAATATTGTTGGTAAAGCAGCGTACATTTTCCTGATAAGAATCATTCCATTGCAACGCAACTTCAACTCCAATGCCATTTTCTGCCTGCACGGTAAAATGGAAAATATCATTCAGATGGTTTTTGCCTTCGTTAATATATTTCACGAACTCAGACAGACCACCTTCATAGTCATAGATATGTTCCAGGTTAATACGCTCATCTTTCAGGACAATACGTACACCGGCATTCAGGAACGACAGCTCACGTAAACGGCGCGCCAGAATATCAACATTATAAATGGTCTGGCTAAAGGTTTCAGCACTTGGCCAGAAACGAACCATGGTTCCGGTCTCTTCTGTTTCACCAACCACGGTTAATGGATATTGCGGATCACCATGACGGTATTCCTGCTGATGAATCTGACCGGCACGTTTAATGGTCAGTTCCAGTTTGCTCGACAGGGCGTTTACCACCGATACCCCGACCCCGTGCAGACCGCCCGACACTTTATAACTGTTGTCGTCGAACTTACCGCCGGCGTGCAGGATGGTCAGAATCACCTCGGCAGCCGATACGCCTTCTTCCGGGTGAATGTCGGTTGGAATGCCGCGACCGTTATCGGCCACAGATACCGATTCATCTTCATGAATAGTGACTAGAATCTCGTCACAATGGCCGGCAAGCGCTTCGTCAATCGCGTTATCGACCACCTCGAACACCATGTGGTGCAAACCGGTACCATCATCTGTATCACCGATATACATGCCCGGGCGTTTACGAACAGCATCTAGGCCACGTAATACTTTGATACTAGAGGAATCATAAGCCTTTTCATTGGTTTGTTCTGTTTGAGTGGCAGATTGATCTTCTGAACTCATGGTTTCTCCCTAGTAAAAACTGGTCTATCCAAAGATAAAAAACTATTGCACAACAACTTGAACAGTACCGTTTTCAACATTGAATAATTGATAGGAAATAGACAAATCATGTAAGTGATTCTGCACTGATTCATGGTCTAAGGTGGTAATAAAAACTTGACTACCAAGTTGGCTCAATCGCTCAATTAAACGTCGTTGTGCGGTTAAATCTAATTCTGCTGTCAGATCATCTAATAATACCACAGTTTCCTTATTGCACGCATGCAGCATTGCAATCTGTGACAGTTTTAAAGCCATGATCAATAACTTTTTTTGTCCGCGTGACAGCACCACATCGGCATCGCCCGTCGCTGTTTTTAAACGTAAATCTGCGCGATGCGGTCCATATTCGGTATAGCGGCGTTCCACATCTTTCTGATGATGATTGACCAAATCGCTCATCAAGCCCGGTTCCGGATGAAATCCGGGATGGTATTCCAGCCGGATATTTAAATCAGGCAACAGCTGCTGTAAATCCTGCTGAAAATAATGCTGCCACTGCTCGATAATACTGTAGCGTTGCAGATGCAGCATTTCACCATACTGGCTCAGCATCTGGTTCCACGGTTCTAGTTCTGCCAGGCTTAAATGACGCCGGGTTTTTAGTAAGCTGTTACGCTGTTTTAAGGCCCGCGAATAGTATTGCCAGGCATGATAAAACTCTGGTTCCACGTGGAACATCATCCAGTCCAGCAGCTGTCGTCGTGGTTTAGCGCCGTGGTCGATAATATCGGTACTTTGCGGATCAATCAGTTGTAGCGGCAGCAGTTTGGCCAGCTGCCCCTGGGTGGCAATATGATCACCATTGACCTTAATCAGTTGTTCCCCAGACAGCAGTTTTTGCATGCCGATTTTTTCGGTGGGCGACTGGGCAAATACAATCGCATCTTGGGCATCATGCTGAATATAGTTTTTGGGGATATGGGTACGGAAGGAACGACCGGTGGCCAGTAAATGAATGGCCTCCAGAATCGAGGTTTTACCGGAGCCATTGGCACCATAAAAGACATTAAACGGCTGCAACCCGACGAGTGCAACCGCTTTTAAGTTTCGAACACGTTCTATATTTAAACGCGTAATATGCATAATCGTGTCAGATCACATACAAGCTTAGACACGCATCGGCATCACAACATAGGTTTGATCTTGCTGCGCTGGGTCTTGCACCAGTACCGACTGGTTGGCTTCGGTCATGGTCATCGCCACATCATCACCATCCAGTGCACCTAATACATCCAGCAGATATTGAGCATTGAACGACATTTCCAGCGGTGCATTGTTGTATTGCACGGCCAGGTCTTCAATCGCTTCATCCTGCTCCGGGTTGTTGGCACGTAATTGCAGTGAATCTGCATTAAAGTTCAGGAACACACCGCGCAATTTTTCATTACTTAAAATCGCCACACGCTGTAACGACTGCTTGAAGACATCATGTGCAATCATCACCACCTTATCACCACCACGTGGAATCACACGGCGGTAATCCGGGAATTTACCGTCAATTAACTTGGTGGTGAAACGCACGGTAATATCACCCTGCTCTTTGTCACGGCTTGGCACGGAAATGGTTACATTTAACAGTTCACGACCAATTAACAGGGATAGTTGCTCATCTTCAATACTGAGCAAACGCTGTAATTCACCCACGGCTTTACGTGGCACAATCGCCTGAATTGGCTGCGTCGCATTTGAAGAGGCACCGGTTTCACATAATGCCAAACGGTGGCCATCGGTAGTCACAGCGCGCAGCTGGTTTTCATCAATTTCCAGCAAGGTGCCGGTCAAATAGAAACGTACATCCTGCACCGCCATGGCAAAGGCGGTTTTTTCAAATAAACGTTTTAATTCACGCTGAGTCACCGCTACCTGTGTGCCTTGAGTATTTTCAGTGGCCAATAACGGATAATCTTCGGCTGGTAAAGTGCCCAACACGAAACGGCTGTTGCCTGATTTTAAAATACAGCGCTGATCTTCAGTAATCTGCAGGTCAATTAAAGCCGCAGTCGGCAAAGATTTACAGATATCCATCAGTTTACGTGCCGGCACTGTGGTCTCACCCGCCTGTAAACATGCACCTTCAGCCAGAACCGTACTGGCCACCAGCTCAACTTCCAGATCGGAACCGGTAATGGTCAGTGCCTGTTCGGTCACCTGAACTTTCACGTTAGATAAAATGTTTAACGTATGGCGACGTTCAACCGCTCCTACAACATGTGATAGAACATTGAGTAAGCTTTCTTTGGCGATTTTTAAACGCACGGTACATTCCTCTAACAACTGAAGATGATGAAGATAAAAATTAATTTTTTAGCAGTGTACTATGCGGCAGAATATGCCGCATTGCAAGAACAGAATTTGACCAAACCGGCCTAACTTTGCAACAGGCGTTGCAGGTTTTTATAGTCCTCGTTGAAGATTGGATCTTCTTCGCGCAGGCTTTGTACTTTCTCGCAGGCATGCATCACGGTACTGTGGTCACGACCACCAAAAGCCATGCCAATTTCAGGGAAACTGTCACCGGTCAGTTCACGGGCCAGCCCCATTGCCAGCTGCCGCGGACGGGCATAAATCCGGGTACGTTTTGGCCCGACCAGCTCTTTGAGTGGAATACGGAAATATTCACTGACCACACGCTGAATATTTTCGGTACTGATGGTACGCGCACGAATCGCCAGCACATCTTTTAGAGATTCACGCACCACATCCAGATCAATCGCGGTGCCTTTAAAACGGGAAATTGCGACCACCTTGTTTAAGGCGCCTTCCAGTTCACGCACGTTGGCGACCACCTGCTGGGCAATAAACAAGGCACAGTTGCGCGGTAAATCGACGCCACTGCTTTCGGCTTTCTTTAATAGAATTTCAATCCGGGTTTCAATATCGGGCGGTTCTACCCCCACCGACAGGCCCCAGGAAAAACGTGACACCAGACGTGGGTCCAGTTCGGTCAGTTCTTTTGGATAACGGTCCGACGTCAGAATAATCTGCTTGGATTCATCCAATAAGGCATTAAAGGTATAGAAAAACTCCACCAGACTGGCTTCTTTACCGGCCAGCAAATGAATGTCATCCACCAAGAGCAGATCAAGTGAACGGCAATTTTTCTTGAATTCTTCAACCTTGCCCTGCTGTAGCGAGCTGACAAAGTCATGTACAAAGCTTTCAGCAGTCATATACATGACCCGGGCATTCGGCTTGGCCTGCAACAAGGCATTCCCCACTGCCTGCATCAAGTGGGTTTTACCCAGACCGGTCGGGCCATATAAAAATAGCGGGTTATGTTGTGAAGCGCCCAGATGGGTCAATACTTTACGGCAGGTTTCTGCCGCCATCTGGTTAGAACGGCCTTCTACAAATAAAGAAAAGGTAAATAAAGGGTTTAACTGACGCTTGCGGCTGTTTTTGCTGCCACTCTCTTCTTTGTCCTTTTTTGGACGGCTGACCGGTGCCGGTGCTGACTCTAAAGCAGCGGTGGTGGTCGCTGGCTGTTCACTGGCCGATAAAATGGCGCCCGGACGGGAATCGACCAGGATTTCAACTTTACGTACCCGTCCTTCAGACAGTTGTTCGGCCAGAATCGTGATCAGCTCAAGATGATGTTCCTGAATATAGCGGGTCCAATACGGGTTCGGTGCATATAAACGTAAAGTATCTTCTGATTCTTCTGCAACTAATGGGCGAATCCACATCGTAAAGACATTCCCAGAGAGCTCTTGTCGCAAGCGATTTAAGCAGTCCGTCCAAAGCATGTGAAAACCCCTATTTATTCCATTTTAAATTTAAAACGCATTCGTCCGCTGCAAGCGGGTCGCCATTCTAACCAAGTTATCCACATCTGTCATGAGAAATTGAGCGAATTTAGCCAAAAAACAAACATCAAGATCTAAATTTAAATTTAAAAGCTGGTGTGGATAAGTTTATCCGCAAGCTGTGGATAAAATATAGCATAAAGTTATCCACAATGTATTAAAAATATAAAAACACAGTTATCCACATGCAAAGCCTATGTTTTTTAAATTTAAAAATTGCTTTTCCACATAAAAAAGCCACCCTAATAAGAATAAATTTAAATTTATAAATTTGAATTTATATATTAGAGTGTGCTCGGATGTGGATAAACTGAAAATAAATTTAAATTCGAATTTAAACCTGCAGAGAATAAATTTATTCACATGGTCTTGTGGATAATTATGTGAATAATATTGTTTATAACTTATTTTGTATTTTTTAACAATAGGATAGCTTGTGAATAAGCCAGAATATGTACAATTGCCTATTCCTGGATAAACTTAAGGCCTTTTATAAAAATTAGGCTTATTTAAAGGAAAACCGTGTTTTTGATTGACAGCTCAAGCAATGAGCACTAAAATCGCGGACCTTTATAGAAAGATCATTTTTGGAGTTTCGACATGAAACGTACATTCCAACCATCTGAATTAAAGCGTAAACGCGTTCATGGTTTCCGTGCTCGTATGGCTACTAAAGCTGGTCGTCAAGTATTAGCTCGCCGTCGTGCAAAAGGTCGTCACAGCTTAACTGTTTAATCAGTCACGCTGTATCGACTTGGGTGTTATGACATCACTTTATGGCTTCAGCACAGAGCTTCGTATACGCTGTGCTGCCGATTATAAAGATGTGTTTGATGGTGCGCTTTTTAAAGTGCATCAACCCCATTTCTTATTTCTGGCAAAACCGTCCGAACTGCTGAACAGCCGTTTGGGGATTGTTGTTGCCAAGAAAAAAGTGCGTCGTGCACACGAAAGAAATCGAGTAAAACGACTTGCTCGCGAAAGTTTTCGCCTGCATCAACAGCAATTGGCTGTACTGGATATTGTGGTGATGCCCAAAATGGGGATTGAAACAGTGCCAAATGCAGAGTTACATCAGCAATTACAATTTGCTTGGCAGAAATTGCACCGCCTTGCCAAAAAGCATTCTAAAATAGCTCCCTCCCCACATCAGTAGAGATGACCAATGGTACGTTTACTGCATTGGTTGATTCGTTTCTATCAGATTGCGATTAGTCCGCTTCTTGGACCACGTTGTCGCTATATTCCAACCTGTTCTCAATATGCCCTGGAAGCAGTTCAGATCCATGGGGCCGGACGTGGTGTGTGGCTGGCGACCAGACGTATCTGTCGTTGTCATCCGTGGGGTGGTTCGGGCTATGACCCTGTACCGGCCAAAGCAATTCGTTTTATTTCATTTCAGCAAATAGATTCTCAAACGGGTCACATTGCTGTACCCTTTCGTGAACGTTTATTGAACCAAAATCACTCTAACCACTTGGGGTAATAGATATGCAACAATGGGCCAGGATTGCAATTCTCGGGGCCATGTTTGTTGTCGCTTATTTGCTCATTTTGGCTTGGCAAAAAGATTATGGAAATGCTGAAACCCAACCACAGCAACAGGCTGCGGTGGTTTCACATGAAGTGTCTGCAGATTTGCCAAATGGCCAAACCGCTACAGCAGCTTCTGATGTACCGCAGGCAAATATTTCAGCGCAGCAGACTCAAACCACAGATGCCACTGCACCTGTAAGTCAGCAGCTTATTTCAGTACAAACTGACCTTTATCATCTTTGGATCAATCCAAAAGGTGGTGATATTGTTCGTGTTGAATTACTCAATCATGACAAAAATAAAGACAGTGATGCACCGTTTGTAATGCTTGAAAGCGATGACAAACGTACCTATGTCGCTCAGTCAGGCCTGATTGGTCTGAATGGACCAGACAGCAGCCGTAATGGTCGTCCAAACTATGAAGTTGAAAAATTAAGCTATAGCCTGGAAGATGCCAAAGCCGTTCAGAATCAGGACGGTGAAGCGGTGAAAGTGTTAAATGTACCAATGGTGTACAAAACTGCTGACGGTGTAGAAATTATCAAGACCTTCAGCTTCAAGCAAGGCGAATATCCGATTGTGGTCAACCACAAAGTGGTAAACCGCAGTGGCCAGAACTGGCAAGGTCAAATGTTTGGTCAGATCAAACGTGATAACTCGGATGATCCGGGTAAATCGGACCAGGGCATTTTCACTTTGGGTACCTTCCTGGGCGGCGCCTGGGGGACACCGGATGAACACTACAACAAGCTGAAATTCGACAACTTCACTGAAGAAAAACTGAATGTTGAAGCGACTGGCGGCTGGGTTGCGGTGGTACAGCACTACTTCGTGAGTGCATGGGTGCCGGGTAACCTGAAACTGACCCAGGCCGATGGCCAACCGTATAGCGCCAAGCTGGAATCGCGTAAATCAGGCGATAATATGAATATTATCGGCTTTACTTCGCCAACCATTAATGTACCGGCAGGTACAGTGGCAGAAGTCGATGCGACCTTCTATAGCGGTCCAAAAATCCAGTCAGAGCTGAAAGATCTGGCCACTGGTCTGAATCAGACTGTGGATTATGGCTGGTTATGGCCAATTGCCAAACTGCTGTTTGTAGGCTTGGAATTCTTCCACGGCTTAGTGGGGAACTGGGGCTGGGCAATTATTCTGTTGACCATTCTGGTGAAGCTGATTCTGTGGCCATTATCGTCGAAGAGCTACCGTTCTATGGCGAAAATGCGTGTGATTGCACCTGAAATGCAGCGCATGAAAGAAGAGTTCGGTGAAGACCGGATGCGCTTCTCGCAAGAGATGATGGCGCTGTACAAACGTGAACAGGTTAATCCGTTGGCCGGCTGTTTACCGCTGTTACTGCAAATGCCAATCTTCCTGGCCCTGTACTGGGTACTGATGGAATCTGTAGAGCTGCGTCATGCGCCATGGTTACTCTGGATTCAGGATTTATCGGCAATGGACCCTTGGTTTATCTTGCCGCTGATCATGGGTGCGACCATGTATATTCAGCAAATGCTGAACCCGCAGCCGACCGATCCTATGCAGGCTAAAGTCTTCCGCATTATGCCGGTCATCTTTACCGTATTCCTGCTGTTCTTCCCGGCGGGTCTGGTGTTGTACTGGATTGTCAACAACCTGATCACCATCTTGCAGCAAGGCCTGATCAACAAATCTGTTGAGAAAGACCGTGCCAAACGTGATGAAGCGACCCCAGTCAACTAAGTTGTACTGACGAGCTGAATAAATCCGCTTAAGATGATACTCTTAGGCGGATTTTTTTTGGCCCGACTTTAAGCATTGCGACAGGTGAATTTATGCTGACCCAAACCACAACAATTGCTGCGATTGCCACTCCACCCGGGCGTGGCGGTGTGGGGGTAATTCGCCTGTCTGGTCCCAAATCCTATGCTATTGCTGAAGCCTTAACCCAAAAGCAGCTGCCGAAAGCCCGTTTTGCCGGCTTCCGTCAGTTTTATGAGGCTAGCGGTGAGGTGATGGATGGAGGTTTGGTGATTTGTTTCCCCAATCCGAACTCCTTTACCGGTGAAGATGTGGTGGAACTGCAAGGTCATGGTGGCCCTGTCATTCAAAATGCCCTGCTGGCACGTTTACTGGAACTCGGCGCGACCGCGGCCAAAGCCGGTGAATTTTCCATGCGCGCCTTTGAAAATGGTAAGCTTGATCTGGTACAGGCCGAAGCGATTGCCGACCTGATTGACGCGACCTCGCAGGCTGCAGCACGTTCAGCGGTACGCTCCCTGCAAGGCGCATTTTCAACCAAGGTCAATACGGTTTTAGAAAAACTGATTCATCTGCGTTTGCATGTGGAAGCAGCGATTGATTTTCCGGAAGAAGAAATTGATTTTCTGGCCGATGGCAAAATTCTGGCCCTACTGGATGATGTTGCCAGCTCAGTCACCGCGGTACAGCAATCGGCACGTCAGGGACAATTATTACGTGAAGGCTTGCAGGTGGTGATTGCCGGTAAACCCAATGCCGGAAAATCATCTTTACTGAATGCTTTAGCCGGGATTGAACGGGCGATTGTGACCGATATTGCTGGTACCACCCGTGATGTGCTGCATGAAAAAATCACCTTAAATGGCTTGCCGATTACCCTAACCGATACCGCCGGTTTACGGGAAACCGGTGATGTGGTGGAAAAAGAAGGCATCCGCCGCGCGATTAAAGAAATTGAACAGGCCGATTTATTGCTGCTGGTGTATGACTTAAGTCAGGGTGAAGATCCACTGCAATTGGCCCAGGAATATTTTGCCGATCATCTGGAACCCAAACGTCTGATGCTGATTGCTAATAAAGCAGATTTGACTGGTGCTGAAGCCGTTATTGGTGATTATCAGGGCTTTCGTCATATTACCGTGTCGGCCAAGCAGGAAACCGGTGTTCAATCGCTCATAGATGCGATTACAGCGCATGCAGGCTTCCAGCCGGAAGAAGATACCTTCATTGCCCGAACTCGTCATTTAGACGCAATGAAACGCACCCAGTACTATCTGGCCGAAGCGCGCGAGCAGCTGGTAGATTATCATGCCGGTGAGTTGGTGGCTGAATCCCTGCGTCTGGCGCAAAATGCCCTAGGTGAAATTACCGGAGATTTTAGTGCCGATGATCTGTTGGGTAAAATTTTCGGTTCTTTCTGTATTGGAAAATAAGCGCAGCACGCTCTGAGCTTGCTATGCATTTAAAAGCATCAGGTGTTAGCCACCTGGTGCTTTTTTATTGCTTTTTATCAGGCAATCTCGTCATTTCAGCCTAAATAGTTTTGTATGTTCTAAGGGAACAGCCTGTCACATTGTATGGGCTAGCCTATATCCCACCATCCGCCCTTCTATTGCCCGATATTCAGGCTATGATGAGTGAATAACCTACAAGTTGTTCCAATAAAATCCTGAATGCAGTTCAACAAAAACACTGCCGGAGGTGTGGCATGCTGGAGGTGGTTGATTTACGTGAGTCACTGGTTGCTTTAGTGAGTGTGCTGCAGCTGTTGCTCGAGTTTATCTCGGTGGTCTGTGTGGTGATTGGTCTGGTCAAAACCTTAATGGTGCTGGTTCAGCTAAAATCCGGCCGCAGTGCGCGCTATTGTTTTGGCAATTGGCTGGCCACTGCGCTGGAGTTTCAGCTGGCCGCGGATATTCTGGCCACCACGGTCGATCCGGATATGGACAGCCTGATCAAACTGGCGATTATTGCGGTCATTCGGACCTTTTTAAACTACTTTTTAATGAAAGAGCTGGAACATCAACCCGGTACAGAGAAATAAAACTATTCAATCATCTGGTGGATGTTGATATGGTCAGCATCTGATTGGCAGCGCAGTCTGTCCGCACCCAGGATCAGGCCGAGGGTGCCTGATCATCCCCGACTCAACAGCATTAATTTAAAAGGTTAGCACTTTACGCTGCTGCCAGATCAGGCTGAGGCAAAGCAGCCCAATCAGCATGCAGAAGCTGATAATACCCACACTTAAGCCAAAATGGTCTGATAAATAGCCCACCGCAATAATCGGTACAATGGTGCCCAGATAGGCAATAAACAGATAACTGGACATAATTGCAGCGCGGTTGTGCGGCTGACTCATCTGGTGAATCAGGCCAAAGGCGCCCAATAAGCTCAAGCCATGCCCAATTCCGACCAGCACATCACTGACAAAGAACAGCGGGCTCCATTGCAGCGACATACACAGTCCCAGCAGAAGCAGGCTGCCGAGCAGCGCATAGAGACCCCAGCGCAAGGCCGTGGCAGGCAGTACACTACGGGCAAAAAACTGGACGATGGCTGAAATAATTAAAATCGCAGAAATTGCTACACCACTGACCAGTGGTCCATGCCAAGGCAAAATATCCTGCACAAACGACGGCGACAGCGAAGCAAACAGACTAAAGCCGGCAAAGGCACAAAACGCGGCCAGACTGACCAGAAAAAAAGCAGCCTGATACGGCGCATCCGGGGTTTGCAATTTGGGATAAACCGAAAATGGCTGCTGTTCAAAGGCAGGCTGTTTTAGCTTGAACAGGCCCAGCCCACAGAAAATGGCACTGACAATCACCGGAAGATAAGGCGTGACCAGCGGCTGCTCGGCAAACTGGGCAATTACACCGCCCAGAAATGGCCCTAAACCAAAGCCAATTGCGGTAATAATCGAGCTGAGCTGCGGCGCCAGCAGTTTATGGCTATCGGGCACTACATTCATCAGCCCCAGCATGGCAGAGGTGGTAATCAGTCCCGAAGCAATCCCAATAATAAAGCGGCCGAGGCCCAAATATAGCGGTGTCGGTGCCCAGGCTGACAGTATCAGTCCAACCGTGACCAGGGCAATACCGACCTGCAAGCTGCGGACAAAACCAAAGCGGTTACTGGTCCGCCCCAGAAATAGTAAGGTGACCAGACAGCCGAACATATAGGCCACAAACAGATAGGTAATATGACTCGGCAGCAGCTGCCACAGCTCCTGATACAAGGGATATAAAGGGCTGGCCAGAGCGGTTCCGACGGTACCAATACACAGCGCCAGGCTGACCATTAAAAACGGCTGCCACGATTGAGCGTTTGACATGAGAGAATAAAAAAATAGCTCAGCTTTTTGGCTCAGGTATCATGATATGAGAAAAGATCGTTTCAGTGTAAAGGCAGGAATTTTGTGGGTCAATCGAAAGATGGATTCAAGTATAGCGTTTTAACAATTTTAAAAATTCATCCAGTTCGACTTCATTGACCGCGACCTCATCACCAATGACATGATGGCGCAAATGCGATTCAATTAGCTCATTCATCAGCCCGTTAACTGCGCCTTTAATCGCAGCCACCTGCTGTAATACTTCGATACAGCCTTTTTCCGGATCATGGATGGACTGTTCCACCGCACTGATCTGACCTTGTAAACGCTTGATACGATTTAAAACTTTTTTATCTGTATGTAAATGTCCCACACTTCACCTTAATTTCAAATATACTATAGGGGAGTATATTGAACAATTCTCCCCATGCAAAATCATATTTCTCACCGTATTCATCACCATCAGTTTGATGAAGGCAATCCACTGGCCCAGAAGCGTATATTATATGCCGCGATATTAACCGGTATCATGATGCTTTTAGAGATTATTGGCGGCTGGATTTTTAACTCGATGGCACTTTTGGCCGATGGCTGGCATATGAGTTCGCATATGCTGGCTTTGGGGCTGGCCTATGTGGCTTATCGGGCGGCGCGTCATTATGCCCAGGATGCCCGTTTTAGCTTTGGTACCTGGAAAATTGAGATTCTGGCCGGTTATAGCAGCGCCATTTTATTGCTGGTGGTGGCCGGTTTTATGGCGTTTCACTCAGTAGAACGCTTATTTTTCCCGGTCAATATTCATTATAACGAAGCCATTCCGATTGCGATTTTAGGCCTATTGGTCAACTTGATTTGTGCCTGGTTACTGCATGATGATGGTCACCATCACCATCACCATCACCATCACCATCACCATCACCATCACCATGAGTCGGGGCATGGACATGGGCATGCGCATACAGCGGGAGCACATGATTTAAACCAGAAAGCTGCGTTTATGCATGTGGTGGCGGATGCTGTGACCTCCATTTTTGCCATTGTAGCCTTAATTGCCGGCAAGTTCTGGGGCTGGGATTTTCTTGATGCGGTACTGGGTATTGTGGGTTCGATTCTGGTGGCGCGCTGGGCCTGGGGCCTGATTCAGGAAACCGGACGGACCTTGCTGGATGCTGAAATGGATCATCCTGTGGTGGAGGAAATTCGCGAGGTAATTGCCGAGCTGCCGGGAACAGTCAACATCACCGATCTGCATGTCTGGAAAGTTGGCCGTGACAAGTTTTCCTGTATTCTGGCTGTAGAAACTGAAGATGAGCTAAATGCCGATCAAATCCGCATGGCCCTGTCAGTGCATGAGGAAATTGTGCATGTCTCAATTGAAATTAATTCGATTCATCCGGTTTATGTTCCACGTGAAACGCCGTTGTCGATGCTGTAGTGATTCGGTAAATTTCTCTGATAAAAGTGGAATCTTTGCCCCGATTTAAGATTAGAATCGGGCAAAGATTGATAAAGACAAGATTTCACTATGTTCAAACATGCATTTTTGCTGGCAGCACTCGCGATGAGTTCAACGCTGGCACTGGCCAATGTCGACACGGTCAAAGCCAATTTAAAGCAGCAACATCCAAACCTGGACATCCAGAATATTCAGGCCACCGAAATGCGCGGGATTTATAGTGGTTCAATGCAGGGTCAGGTGGTCTATCTGAATGAAGATGCCAAGCATATTCTGGCCGGTTCCATGATCCGTTTAAGCGACCAGCAGAATTTGACCAAAGCGCTGCTGGTGCAACAAAACAGCATCGACTGGAAAAAACTGCCGCTACAAGATGCTTTAAAAACGGTTCGAGGGACGGGTAAACGTCAGCTTGCCATCTTTTCTGACCCAAATTGCCCGTATTGCAAACAGCTGGAAGTAGAGCTGAAAAAACTCAATCATGTCACCATTTACACCTTTATTTTACCGTTAAAGGCACAATCGGTACGCCCTTCGCAGCAGGTGTATTGTGAAGCCAATCCGGCACAGGCCTGGGAAGACCTGATTGCCAAAGGCCTTAGCCCGCGCGCGATCGAGCCCTGTGCCAATCCGATTCAGCGTAATCTGAAACTGGCGCAAAGCCTGGGACTAAACGGTACACCAGCCATTATTTTCTCGAATGGTTTTAAGGTGATGGGCGCCTACCCTGCTGCGCAGATCGAGCAGATTTTCAAGGAATTCGGACTCTAAGCTCAGATTGTTAAAAGTCAGATTTTAGACCATAAAAAAGCACCGGCGAATGAACGGTGCTTTTTTATTGATTTAAACGCGATGTGAGCGTTTGGAAATCATGTTATAGATAAACAGAATAATCAGCGCACCAATCACCGAGGCAATAAAGCCGGCAGCTGAGTTTTCATCATACAGACCGAGAAAGCGACCGCCGTAAGTGGCCAACAGTGAACCGGCGATCCCGAGTAAGGTGGTCATAATAAAGCCTGCTTTATCATCACCTGGATGGATGGCACGGGCGATAAGACCTGCAATAAAACCAATCACGATAGCCACAATAAGTGTCCACATCTCCTGTCTCCTTCTTGTTATGGTTTATCAAGTTGAGTTGTTGCTATTTGATTTATTTTTCAGGATTTTTGAGAGGACAAACAGTAGAGTCCTGCTACAGATTGTAGCTTTTTTGTCCGCTTTGTCATAAAAAAAGTGGCTGAACGCCACTTTCTTTTGCGGTTGCTTACAGACCAATTTCACCAATAAACGGGATATGGCGATATTTCTGGTCATAGTCGAGGCC
This sequence comes from Acinetobacter sp. Brlt_5, assembly GCF_051949055.1. Taxonomy (NCBI): domain Bacteria; kingdom Pseudomonadati; phylum Pseudomonadota; class Gammaproteobacteria; order Moraxellales; family Moraxellaceae; genus Acinetobacter; species Acinetobacter sp. Brlt_5. The sequence continues at coordinate 22,017 of NZ_JAYJLP010000019.1, read as the reverse complement.
ATAACCGACAATAAATTTGTCTTCCACTTCAAAGCCCAGGAATTTAACTTCCAGTTCAATTTCACGGCGTGACGGTTTGCTGACCAGCGTGCACAGCTCAATCGAGTTTGGTTCACGGGTTTGTAAAATTTCCAGTACTTTGCTCAGGGTATTGCCAGAGTCGATAATATCTTCTACTACCAGCACATCTTTGCCACGAATTTCGCCGTCGAGGTCTTTCAGGATTTTTACATCACGCGAAGACAGGGTACCGCCGCCATAACTTGAAACAGTCATAAAGTCCAGTTCATGCGGTTTTTCAATGGTCCGGCATAAATCGGCCATAAACAGCACAGAACCACGCAGTAAACCGATTAACACCAGTTCCTTGTCACTGTTGGCGTAGTGCACATTAATCTGTTTACCAAGTTCTTGAACTTTTGCATGAATTTCTTCAGCAGAAATCAATACTTTCATATCAACGGTCATGGGTAGATCCCTAAAAGAGCAAAAAATAAAAAAGGTGTTGACCTGCAACACCCCAAAATATGCCTTAATTTTAATACATCTTGCGGTCAGATGCATCCTCTTTGCTGTCTAAAAAATCAGCATTTTTGACCGGGTGATCTCTTTTCAGCAACAAGGCCAGACCAATCAGCGTGAGCGCCACCCGCCATTTCGGTTGCGCCCGGCGTACAGGTTTAGTCGCGGACATAGGCACATTGTCCATAAATATAGGTGGCCTGAATATTACGTTCATCGCCCATGGTCATTAGTGCAAATAGGCTGTCTTCCAGGCCTTTGCTGTGCTGCTGGCGCAGGGCCTGCAAGGCGGTGGCGTTTAAATCCAGCACAATAAAATCAGCTTCTTTACCGACATTGAAATTGCCGAGCTTGTCATCCAGATCCAGTGCTTTGGCACCGCCTAAAGTGGAATGATACAGTGCTTCATAGGCCGACAGGTTTTGCTCAAGTAGCTGCTGGACTTTATAGGCTTCGCTAATGGTGCGCAGCTGGCTAAACGAGGTCCCTGCCCCGATGTCGGTACCCAGGCCCATTTTGACCTGTTTCTGCCAGGTCTGATGGATCGGGAACAGGCCACTGCCCAGGAACAGGTTGGAGGTCGGACAAAAGGCAATCGCGGAATCGGTCTGGTGCATACAGTCCCATTCCTGCTCTTCCAGATGCACACAATGTGCAAATACCGAACGTGAACCGGTCAACCCATAATGATGATAGACATCTAAATAGCCTTTTTGCTCCGGGAACAGGCTTTTGACCCAGGCAATTTCATTTTTGTTTTCACTTAAATGGGTATGCAAATATACATCCGGATATTCAGCTTTCAGCTGCTGCGCTTTTTCCAGTTGTGCCGGAGTTGAGGTCGGTGCAAAACGCGGGGTAATTGCATATAAATTACGGCCTTTGCCATGCCACTTTTCAATCAGTGCTTTAGATTCCTGATAGGCGCGTTCTGGCGTGTCACAGAGTTCCTCGGGTGCATGACGGTCCATCAGCACTTTACCAGCAATCAGGCGCATCTGGTGCTGTTCTGCGGCTTCAAAAAGGGCATCGACAGATTCAGGATGCACGGTACAGAACACCAGTGCCGTGGTGGTGCCATTTTTCAGCAGTTCCTGCACAAAAAATGCAGCAATCTTGTCAGCATAGCTTTTATCAGCAAACTGCATTTCGGTTGGAAAGGTATAGGTATTTAGCCATTCCAGCAGCTGGGTGCCATAGGCGCCAACCATTTCGGTTTGCGGGAAATGAATATGGGTATCAATGAAGCCGGGTATAATCAGCTGATCGGGATAATGCTGCACTGAAACACCGGCCGGAATATGCACCTGCCCCTCTTCCCAGGGACCAAACCAGTGAATTTTCCCGTGTTGGGTAATTAATAAACCATCTTCTACATAGCGCACTTGGTCGTGAATATCACGCGCTTGGGCAACTGTATTCTGAATATCGAGGAAGCGGCCGCGGATGGCTGTCGTCGCAATGTGAGAAGACATTGAAAACCTGCACTTTGTAATTTTTTCGATTGATTGTAGCTGAAAAAATTAGCATGTTTATATGAACATTCATATTTAACCATGCGTATTTTTTATGAGATCAAATAATCATGCGTAATTTCAACAGAGCGTGCGTGTGCAGCCAAACTTGTAGACAAATAAAAAAGCCTGCTGATGCAGGCTTTTTTGATGCTTAATCTTACAGCGTAGTTTCGTTATGTTTCTTGCTATGACGAATCGACAAGATCGCAGTCACTGTCAAGACAATCACAATAAAGCTCAGTGAAATCCAGATCGGCATATGGAATACATCCAGCATCAGCATCTTAAAGCCGATAAAGACCAGAATCAAACCTAGGCCATAAGGCAGATAATGCATTTTTGAGGCGGCACCTGAGAGCAGGAAGAACATTGCACGCAGGCCTAAAATTGCCATCAGGTTGGCAGTAAGCACAATGAAGGGGTCGGTGGTGACAGCAAAAATAGCAGGAATTGAATCCACCGCAAAAATCACATCGGAGGCTTCAACCAGAATCAGCACCAGAAAGAGTGGCGTGGCCCAGAGTAAGCCCTCTTTACGTACAAAGAAGCGGCTGCCTTCCAGCTGCGGGGTAATCCGCATATGTTTGCGTAACCATTTCAGGATCGCCATATCTTCGATATTGCTGTCTTCATCGTCCTGTCCACGCAGGAATTTAAAGCCGGTATAGACCAGGAAGGCACCGAACAGATACAGAATCCAGGAGAATTCCTGCACAAACCAGGCGCCAATAAAAATAAAGATGGTACGCAGCACAATAGCGCCCAAAACGCCATACAGCAGGATTTTACGTTGTAACGCTGGTGGAATGGCAAAGGCAGCAAAAATCATCAGCCAGACAAAGACGTTATCAATCGCCAGTGATTTTTCCAGTAAATAACCGGCCAGATATTCCATCACCTTGGTATTGGCGACATCCAGTCCGGCGGTCTGTTTCAGATATAACCATAGGCCACCACCAAACAGCATGGCCACGCTGACCCAGGCGATACTCCAGTAGGCAGCAGTACGGACTTTGACTTCCTGCTGTTTAAAGCCGACAAAATCGATCACCAGCATGACGGCGACAATTGCGAAAAAGACAAGATACAGCCAGAGCGTACCAATTGTTTCCATGTGAATTCTCCACATCCGACAATTGGCCATAAAAAAACCTTGACCCGTTGCCAGATGAAATAAAAACATCCATAACAACGTGATCAAGGTCTTGCCTACATTGCCCTGCCTGATGCAGATTCAATGCTCAGATACCGACTTTTTGCAAAGTGTAATGACGATAGTCTGACAGGTTAAAACCAGTGAGTTTCATCTGGGTTTTAACGCTTGGAGGAGGCTACTCCCCTTGTTCAACAATTCTGTGTTGGGGGAATGCCCCAAAGTCGACAGAGAATTGCATATTTTTAAGTAAAGTGCAATTAGGCTTATTTAAATGGATCGCGAGATTTTTCCTTATAGATTGAAATTCCGAGATAAATGGCTAAACCCACCAACAACAAAATAATGATGAAAAAAAGATCCATAGTTAAAAATATTGCAATGTATTAATCATGTAATTAATTGTATCCATATTTTAGCTAAAAACCTAGTCATGTTTCACAGATCATAAAAAATGTAAGTCACACTTTTCTTTTCTGTCTTTTTCTGTGAATAAAGCAGATACTGACTATTCCAGATAGGAGGATATGATAAAAATGATGGTGCAACACGAAAACAATGACAGCAAAGGGGCCTTTTTTGTTGAAGCCAATGGCGAGCGTCTGGCTGAGATGACCTATTCACGTGCTGGCGAAGATAAAATCATTATTGACCATACCACGGTCAGTGAACAGTTACGTGGTCAGGGTGTGGGACGTCACTTAGTTGAAGCTGCGGTCAATTATGCCCGCGAACAGCAGATCAAGATTATACCGCTCTGCCCTTATGCCAAAGCGGCTTTTGAAAAAGACCCGTCGATTCAGGATGTACTTCAACCCTAATTCATCAGATGACACATAAACTTTAAGGCAGGACAGCAATGGATATTCAACATCAAGAGGCAAAACGTGGCGGCGCATTTTTTATTGAACGGGATGGACAGCGGATTGCTGAAATTACCTATCAATGGCAAGACACGCATAAAATTGTCGCCGACCATACCTGGGTAGATGATTCATTGCGTGGCCAAGGCATTGCCCGCCAATTGCTGGATGTACTGGTCGAGTTTGCCCGGGAAAAACAGCTCAAGATTGTACCGGTCTGTTCTTATGTTGAAGTCATGTTTCGACGCGAGCCCAGCCTGGCTGATGTCGCCGCTTAAATCTGGCGCTTGAACCCGCCACCGACTTTGGAGGGTCAGCCAATATATAAAAACCACGAGCATGAACTCGTGGTTTTTGATTGCCGATTAAGGCCTTAGCTGTAATCAATGATCACTTTCAGGGCTTTTTCATCTGAAGCGTGTTTAAATACCTCATAAGCCTTTTCAAGCTGGTCAAATTTAAAATGATGGGTGGCCAGACGTTCCATTGGCAGTTTGCCGGCACAGCAGCTTTTGAGCAGCATGCCGGTGGTATTGGCATTGACCAGACCGGTGGTAATGGTCAGGTTTTTAATCCACAGTTTATTTAACTCAAAATTCACCGATTTACCGTGTACCCCGACGTTGGCCAGATGACCGCCCTCTTTGACGATATGCTGGCAAATATTCCAGGTGGCTTCTACCCCCACGGCTTCCATGGCGCAATCGACCCCCGCGGCCATCGGTAATTTCCAGAATACGCTGAATGGCATCTTCTTTGGCCGAGTTAATGGTGTGGGTCGCGCCAAGTTCCTTGGCCATGGCCAGCCGGTTATCATCCATATCTACCGCAATAATTTGCGCCGGTGAATAGAATTGTGCAGTCAGCAGACAGCCCATCCCAATCGGGCCGGTACCAATAATGGCAATGGTATCGCCGGGTTTGACATTGCCATATTGCACGCCAATTTCATGCGAAGTCGGCAACACATCTGATAAAAATACCGCGACCTCTTCATTCAGTCCTTCTGGCAGCGGATACAGCGAGGTATCAGCAAATGGGGTGCGTACATATTCGGCATGGGTGCCGTCAATCATATAACCCATGATCCAGCCGCCTTCATTGCGGCAGTGTGCATAGAGCTGTTTCTGGCAGTTTTCACAGGTACCGCAGCGGCTGACGCAGGAAATAATCACCCGGTCGCCCGGTTTGAAATTTTTGACTGCCGTACCGACCTCTTCAACAATCCCGATGCCTTCATGGCCGAGAATACGGCCATCAAACTGGCCGGTTTTTTCGATTGCGGTGCTTTCAATTTCCGGGTTTTTGCCTTTCCAGATACCAAGGTCGGTACCGCAAATCGTTGACTTGGTCACGCGGATGATGGCATCAGTGGGTTGCAGAATCTGGGGACGTGGACGCTGTTCAAAACGGATATCATTGGCGCCATGATAAACCATGGCTTGCATTGTTTGGGACATGGTGGTCATCCTCTTGTTGTGCTTATTGTGGGACAGCCTGCGCCTTTTCACCTCATCAGGAACCGTTATAGCACAGGATGTGATCGTTCTAACTTAATAGGAGTTGATGACAAGTTTATCTCTAAAAAACCTTTTTTATTCAGACATTTGTATATTTATTTTAATCTATTGAATTGTATGACAATAAAACAGGGCTGCAGTATTCTAACTACAGCCCCGTTGAATGATGTTTCAGGTCAATAAACGTGCTTAAGCCGATTTTAATGCGCTTAATAATTTCTGGTGCAGACCACCAAAACCGCCATTAGACATGATCACCACCGCATCGCCCTCGCCTGCTTCCTGGCTGACGGTATGAATAATGTCATCCAGCGTCCGGGCAATTTTGGCCTTGTTTGGTGCCGCAGCCACCACCGGTTGTAAATCCCAGTCCAGTCCTTCCGGTTGATACCAGATTACTTCATCGGCCAGACGCGCTGAATGTGCCAGTCCATCTTTATGGCTGCCCATACGCATGGTATTGGAACGAGGCTCAATAATCGCCCACAGTTTGCGTTCACCTAAACGTTTGCGCGCGCCTTCCAGAGTGGTGTCAATCGCAGTCGGATGATGGGCAAAGTCATCATAGACCTCAATGCCGCGTACGGTATCGAGCAGTTCCATACGGCGTTTTACCCCGCCGAAATTGGACAAGGCCGCACAGGCCGTTTCAATCGATACACCAACATGCGCCGCCGCGGCAATGGTTGCCAGGGCATTGGCCACTGAATGCTGGCCGGTCATGTTCCAGCAGACTTCGCCCTGAACCACACCATCTTGCAGCACTTTAAAATGTGAGCCATCGGCCTGTAACTGCTCGGCAGATAGCGCGGCCTGAGCATGTGCAGTTAGTGAGGTGCGCACCACCGGTGTCCAGCAGCCCATTTCCAGCACTTCATCAATATGGGTTTCGGTAACCGGTGCAATAATGCAGCCTTCACTTGGAATGGTACGTACCAGATGATGGAACTGTTTTTGAATTGCCGCCAGATCATCAAAGATATCGGCATGGTCAAATTCCAGGTTATTTAAAATGGCAGTTTTCGGATGGTAATGCACGAACTTGGAGCGCTTATCGAAGAAAGCAGAATCGTATTCATCGGCTTCAACACAGAAGTATTTGCCACCACCTAAACGCGCGCTTTCTTTAAAGCCAAGCGGAACACCGCCAATCAAAAAGCCCGGTTCCAGACCGGCCTGATCCAGCACCCAGGCCAGCATGGTGGTGGTGGTGGTTTTACCATGGGTGCCGGCCACGCCCAGAACATGCTTGCCTTGCAGCACATGATCGGCCAGGAATTGTGGACCTGAAACATAAGGCAGACCGGCATTGAGCATATATTCCACCGCATCAATACCACGTTTCATGGCATTACCGACAATCACCAAGTCCGGATGCGGCTGTAAATGGCTGCGGTCATAGCCCTGCATTAAGGTAATGCCTGCATTTTCCAGTTGGGTCGACATCGGCGGATAAACATTTTGGTCGGAACCGGTCACGGTATGACCCAGGTCACGCGCCAACAAGGCCAGAGAGCCCATAAAAGTGCCACAAATACCCAAAATATGCAGATGCATCCGCTGTTACTCCACTGCGTGTAGGACCGTACCATTCTTGTTGATGGCCTGGTCATGATGTATTGAATTGTCAGCAACGATAGCAAGGCTGTTTCGGAAAAGATAGTCATTCTTGTAGGGATTCGTTGACTGGAATCCGAAAAAATCAGGCATTTTCCAGGCGGATGCTGACCGTGAAAAAAATCCGCACGGCTGCACTGCTTTTTTGGCCTGAAACCGTACAATAGGCTGACATTTTCTGGATACTGCCGCCTATGTCCTTCCCTTTACTGCTGTTAATTATTTCCAACTGTTTTATGACTTTGGCCTGGTATGGACATCTGAAATTTTTGCATGGCGCGCCGCTGTGGCAGGCCATTTTGTTTGGCTGGATGATTGCCCTGCTCGAATACGCCTTTATGATTCCGGCCACGCGCTTACTGGCCCAGCATGGCTGGTCACTTGGGCAAATGAAAATTACCCAGGAAGTGGTGACCCTGCTGGTCTTTGTGCCGTTTATGCTGTATCTGTTCAAGCAGCCGTTTAAACTGGATTATCTTTGGGCCGGTCTGTGCCTACTCGGTTGTGTTTACTTCGTTTTTCGCAGTAGCTAAAGTTATTCCGGTTGTGGCAGATGTGGAAAAAGTGCGGCGAAATCTGCTTGAATCAGCGCCCGTTCTGGTGCGAAATCAAAGTGATGTAAACAGCGTTGTAGCACCTGCATCGCCATCTGCGTGGCCGCCTGTCTGAGTTCCGGTTCCGGTACATTCTGCTCAATCATCGACAGGCATTTCAGCAGGCGCTGATTTAACTCCAGATTCTGGGCACAATCGCGGGCCAGCGGCATAAAGCTGCCATAAATCAGGTCTTGCAGATCAAAGCACTCAATACTGAGATGCGGACAATCACAGCGTGTTGCCTCCGGGTCCGGATGACTGTCAATTAGAATCCGGGTCAGCGCATTCAGCGTGCTAATGCCAGAACCGACATCATTAATTGCACTCGACATGGCTTTTTGCCCGACCTCACTCATCACCAGCAGACAAAAACGCGGGTCCTGCAGAAAACTGCGATTGGTTTCAATAATCAGATGCTGCAGAATCTGATTGCGGATCTGCTGTTGCTGTTCTTCGGACAGCGCCTGCGGACTATAGACTTCGACCAGCGCCGTCATCGGATCTAAAAATTTGCCCGGCATAGATGGCAGATGTAAATGCAGTTGCTGCTGCGCGGCAATCTGCTCCAGTCCGGCCAGATCGACATGGTTAAAATAGCCGGTTGTGCTGCTATAGACGCAAAAGCTGGGCGCAAAGGCAGGCTTCTGCCCTGTTGCCCCCAAATCCGGTTGATGCCGGAACTGGCCCAAGGCCTTTTTGGCCGCAGTTTCAATCTTGTCGATGGTGGTGGTTAAATTGCCGAGTTTGGACAGGGTTTGTACCCAGTGAATCAGGGTATAAATCAGGTACATCAGCACCAGAATGGTACTGATAAACAGCACAAAACGTCCGGATGGACCGTAGTACTCCAGCCCCAGGGCAGTTTTGGCAATCACTGCATAAATAAAAGCGGAAATAAAACTGGAAATGGCCAGCCGGGTGTTGTCATCGCTCATCATCAAGCTATAGGCACGTGGTGTGCCGCTGCTTGAAGCCGAAGCAAAAGCTGCCACCATAATCGACAATGAGAAGGTTGTCACTGCCAGCATGCTGGAGGCAATAATATCCAGCAAGCTGCCCAAGGTGTCGATGCTGATATTCGGTACCGTACTGGCCGGAATAAAATACTGGCTGGCGATGGCAAATAATGAAAAAAATGTCGCAAAGATGGCACCCAGCGCCGGCATCAGCCATAAGTTTTCTGAAGGGTTTTGTAGCCAGATTTTAAGTTTGAACCACATGGAAACTGCCCTGAAAATATCTTTAATCTAATCTTAAGTTATTCATTACAAAAAGCTTTATCTTGATAGTTATAGCGTTTTTTTCACCGCTGTATGTCCTCTTTTTGTATTTTTGGCCTATTGCTATCATTGTATTTTCTTCAGTTTTACAAACAGATAATTTTAATCTTTATTCTTGCGCCGAACTTTAGCCAGCCGGTTTTTCAGTCTATAATACGGAGCTTATTCATTAAAGCTTGGCTCTCGTCGAGATTTATCTTTTTTCACTTAGTCTCTGGAACATTAGCAATGAATGCGGCCGCAGCACAAGACGCTCCTCTCGTTGGAATTATTATGGGTTCTCAATCTGATTGGGCAACTCTCGAACACACTGCCAATATGCTCAAGCAGCTTGGTGTCCCATTTGAAGCGGAAGTGGTTTCTGCGCACCGTACCCCAGACCGTTTATTCGAATATGCCGAAACTGCGCGTGATCGTGGTATTCAGGTGATTATTGCCGGTGCGGGTGGCGCTGCCCATTTACCGGGCATGTGTGCAGCCAAGACAGATCTTCCAGTGCTGGGTGTGCCGGTTAAATCTTCTATTTTAAATGGTGTCGATTCACTGCTGTCGATTGTACAAATGCCGGCCGGAATTGCGGTAGGTACCTTGGCAATTGGTCCGGCCGGTGCCACCAATGCTGCCATTATGGCTGCCCAGATTCTGGGTTTAACGCGTCCAGAGATTGCGAAAAATGTCGCTGATTTCCGTGCAGCGCAAACCGATAAAGTGGCCAGCAACAATATTCCGGGTCAGGCTTAATACGGGACATTCCTTATGAATAAAACCATTGGTATTTTTGGTGGTGGGCAGCTTGGTCGTATGATGGCGCAAGCCGCGTTACCACTCAATATTCAATGTACTTTCTTTGAAGCCAGTGCAGATTGCCCTTCTGCGGCTTTAGGTACGGTCTATTCAAACGCAGCTGAACACGGTTTGCAGGATTTTATCCAGAGTGCAGATGTATTTAGCCTGGAATTTGAAAATACCCCGCTGGCTGATGTCGATGTCTTGACCCAAAGTAAAGCGTTGCATCCGCCGCGTCAGGCGCTGGCGATTGCGCAAAACCGTCTGCAGGAAAAAGCCTTATTTGATGCACTGCAGATTCCGGTGGCGCCGTATAAGGCGGTTGATTCGCTGGACAGTTTACAGGCGGCGGTAGCTGAATTAGGTCTGCCGATTGTACTGAAAACCGCAACTGGCGGTTATGATGGTAAAGGTCAGTTTGTGCTGCGTAGTGCTGATCAGATTGATCAGGCCTGGGCAGAACTCGGCCCTGCCGGCTTGCTGATTGCAGAAAGTTTTGTCACCTTCTCGCGTGAAGTATCAATTATTGCGGTACGTGGCCAAAATGGCGATGTGAAAACCTGGCCATTGGCTGAAAACCATCACCATCACGGGATTTTGTCGCACTCGATTGTACCGGCACCGAACAGCACTGACTTGCAACCGGTGGCGCAAGACTATATTACACGTTTGCTGAATCATCTGAACTATGTTGGTGTGTTGACACTGGAACTGTTTGTGACTGAAAAAGGCCTGTATGCCAATGAAATGGCACCACGCGTGCATAATTCAGGGCACTGGTCGATTGAAGGCGCAGTCTGTTCACAGTTTGAAAACCATGTCCGTGCAGTGGCTGGTTTGCCGCTCGGTTCGACTGAGGTGGTGCGCCCAACGGTGATGGTGAATATTATTGGTCAGCATCCAAAGTCGGAAGATGTGTTGGCGTTAAATGGTGCACATCTGCATTTGTACAATAAAACCGAACGCGAAGGTCGTAAAATTGGGCATATTACCTTAATGCCAAACGACAGCCGTGAACTGACTTCACTGTGCCGTCAGCTGGCGAAAATTCTGCCAAATCCGCTGGCCTTGAGTGAAGATATGAGCATTTAACTGCAGATTCGTTTATGAAAACAGCGGTCCCTCAGCGGGCCGCTTTTTTTATGCCAGAAATTCGGGCAAGATTGCGCTCTTTTTTCGCCAGCCGCCATTGGTCGGCTGGTTCAACAACAGGCTTGATTGCTTCAGTCCAGATCTTTTATAACTATAAATGGCTAAAAAACAAACATAAATACAGAGCATCTGAAAAATTAAAAATGAATTCAAACGCAGATTTTATTTTGAATTTAAATCTGAACATGCAGTTTGAATTTAAAATATCCGCTGAACTTTAAATTCAAAAATATGAATTCAAATCAGGTTGTAGTTTTAAATTTAAAAATTTGAATTTAAAACCTGCGAAATAAATTCAAAAACTGCAATTTAAATTTGAAAAGTACAGATTTACGGTCCGGTGGATGGGTTTTGTGGATAAGTTTTGCTGAAATAAATTTAAAAATGATGATTTAAATTTAAAACCAGCGCTGTTTTGCAGGTGTGGATAACTTTTACTGGTTGAAGTCTGAAAAAATGAATTTAAAAGAATGAATTTAAATTTAAAAAATAAGAAAACCCAGATTTGAATTTAAAAATACTCAAGATTAGATCTGTGGATAAAATTTTTTAAATTCAAAACTGAAATATGAATTTAAAATGAAGCAAAATAAATTTAAATTTACGTTTTTACCCTGTCATTTTATGGCCCAGCTGTTATGGTAAAACCAGTTTTAAATTCAAATGACATAAGGGATAGTATGCATCGCTTTGCTTTTGTTTTCGGATCTTTGGCATTGGCTGCATCTCAGCTACATGCAGAACTGATTATTAATGGTCAGCCGGTCACCACTACGGCGCCGGTGCCAAGTACCATCCAGCCTCAAAATAATTTCCAGGTCTGTCTGGCCAATTTACGCGGCCAGGCTATGGCCAAGGGCGTCAGTGGCAGTACTTATGACCGCTATACCCAAAATTTAACGCCAGATTATTCCGTGATTGAACGCCTGAATTATCAGCCGGAATTTTCGACGCCAATCTGGGATTATCTGTCTGGTCTGGTCGATGAAGAACGCGTACAACTGGGCCAGCAAAAACTGGCCGAGCACCGTGAAGTGCTGAACCGGGTTGCAGCAGCTTATGGGGTACCGCCAGAAACCGTGGTCGCGGTGTGGGGTGTGGAAAGTAATTTTGGCGATATTTCTGGCCGTTATCCGTTATTGCAGGCCTTAGGTACTTTAAGCTGCGAAGGCCGTCGTCAGAGTTATTTCCGCGGCGAATTCTTTGCCGCGATGCGTATTTTACAACGCGGTGATGTGCGTGAAGATCAGCTCAGAGGCTCATGGGCCGGGGCATTTGGTCATACCCAGTTTATGCCATCGACCTATGAAGAACTGGCAGTGGATTTTGATGGTGATGGCCGCCGTGATCTGGTATCAAGCACCACCGATGCCTTGGCATCAACCGCCAATTTCCTGAAAAAACGTGGCTGGCAAAGCGGACAGCCGTGGGGCTTTGAAGTGAAATTGCCCGCAGGCATGTCGGTCAGTGGAGAAGGGCGCCGCAATAAAAAATCCTTAAGCAGCTGGGTCAATCGTGGGCTAGTACGAGCCGATGGCAGTGCCTTGATTCAGGGCAATCTTTCAGGCAGCAGTCAGGCCGGTTTGCTGACACCGGCAGGCGGCAATGGCCCGGCTTTCCTGGTGTTTAAAAACTTTGATGCCATTTACAGTTATAACGCCGCGGAAAGTTATGCCTTGGCCATTGCGCATTTATCCGACCGTTTACAGGGCAAAGGCCCGTTTGTGACGGCATGGCCTACCGATGATCCGGGCACTTCACGCGCAGAACGTCGTGAAATCCAGCAGTTTTTATTAAATCGCGGTCATGATATTGGTGCGGTAGATGGCCTGATTGGTGATAAAACCCGTCAGGCGATTCGTCAGGAACAGATCCGCCTGGGCTTAAGTCCCACCGGGCGTGCCGGACAGCAGGTGTTACGCGCTTTTCGTAATGAAAATGCCAAACTGATGATGCTGCAATAAATAAATATGCAATAAAAAGGGCGCCTTATGGCGCCCTGATGTTTATTCAATATCTGAGGTATCAATCTTCACGGCTTCTAAAATATCAAAAATCACCGTGGTTACATCCTGACTCAAATCACGGTTGTTAAACACTTCATAGGCTGTAATGGTGACATCGGTATCACTTGGCAGCAATTTTTGTTCTTCTTCAATCAGGTGATTGACCGGCAACAGGGTCTGTTTGATTTCTAAATGCAGGATATCTTCAAACTCGACATTTTCTTCTTCGAGCTCAATCATTTGCTCATTAAAATACGGCAATAGAATAGAGTAGAGATACGGTTGAATATCGACGATATCAAACAGTTCAATATCACGCGTTTGTTCAATCGTGCTGATGTGGTCATTTACTTCAATCAAAATATGGTAGTAACTCACATTAATCTCCACAAACATTCCTGTTGAAATTGCGGCTTTCACAATAACATGAAATAGCCAGAGAGGGCAGTGCTGTTGGCGATAAAGCCCCGGTTTTCTAGATTAACTTGTAATGAAAAGCATCAAATGTATTTAACGCTGCTGCAAAAGCGCCAAATCGGCGGCAGTTAGCTGAAAATGATCCAGATTTTGCTCTTGCATGAGAGGATGCATCAGGGCGTGCGGATCATGGGTATGCCCCAAGCCCAAGGCGTGACCGAATTCATGTGCCAAGGTTAAACGCAGGTCGGCGTCTGACTGAAACTCATAGATGCGAATACTTTTACCATCAAAGCTGCCTTTATCAAATAAACGTGGCTGAAAGCGCTGGTTAAATTGCTGCACCGAAGCATCAATTGACTGATTTAGCTGGTTGAGGGCATCGACCTGTTGGTTCAAGCCTGCAATACGTACATTAAACTGTTGAATTTCAGCCTGTAAACTGGCGGTTTGCTGTTCGAGTTGCTGGCGCTGCTGGTTTAAAGAGCTGCGCTGTGTGGCCGATGCACCGCCTTGCTGGTTCAGCTGCTGCACCTGCTGGTTATAGGCATTCAGCTGTTGCTGTAACTGGGCATTTTTAAAGGCCAGCTGCTGGTTCAGTTGCTGAATCTGCTGTTTGACTGTCTGCACTTGGGTCTGCTGGTGTTCCCAATGCTGCTGCTGTTGCTCAATCTGGCCCATCTGTAGGCGACGCTGTTCCGATTCATATTGGCGTTCATCATAAATCAGGCGGATTGCCAGTCGTGCTTGTGGATCATAGACAAAATAGTCCTGACCAGTACCCTCTGTCCAGATTTGTGTGGCCTGTCGGGCCAGTTGCACTACCTCGGCATGACTTAAACCAAAGCGCGGGTCCACTTCGGCAATCCGGTAACGCAGCCGGGTATCCAAAGGGGCCTGAATCCGGGTCAGCAGGCTGTTGTGCTGCAGCTGCGGATGTTGCTGGTTCTGATACCACAGCATGGCGGCAAACAGCAGTAACACAATCAGGATTAAGGGACGCATCACGCAGATTGGGTTTCCTGTAGAGAGGGGGCAATTAACTGCACATCCGCATCTGTGTGATCGATTTTCTTTCCTTTATATAGCAGGAGAAAAGGATCAAAAGCAGAGTAGGCCAGATGGGGATGTCTAACTAGCTTAAAAAAGCCGCAGAGATGAAACAAGTCTTTTTTGCTTTCAAGCAGATATAAAAAAAACCGCGCTTACGCGCGGTCTTTTTGTTTAAAGCGACAAATTATTTTTTGTCATCTTTCACTTCAGTGAACTCAGCATCTACAACGCCATCGTCCGCTTTTTGCTGTTGACCTGCATCACCACCGAAGGCATTTGGGTCAAAACCTTGCGCACCGCCTTGGCCTTGGGCTGCTTCATACGCACGTTGCGTAATTGGCATGATGATGTTTTGCAGCGCTTCAGTTTTCGCCTTGATCGCGTCAACGTCATTTTCTTTGGTTGCTGCTTCAAGTTCTGAAACTGCTGTTTCTACCGCAGTTTTCTCATCAGCAGTCACTTGTTCGCCAAGATCTTTTACTGCTTTTTGAGCAGAAGAAACCAGGGCATCGGCTTCGTTACGTGCTTTTGCCAGTTCTTCAAACTTACGGTCTTCTTCAGCATTCGCTTCAGCGTCTTTGATCATCGCTTCGATTTCAGCATCAGACAAACCTGAGTTTGCTTTAATCTGGATCGATTGCTCTTTACCCGTGCTCTTGTCTTTCGCAGACACTTTCAAGATACCATCGGCGTTGATGTCGAACGATACTTCAATTTGTGGCACACCACGTGGCGCAGGTGGGATGTCGCCCAACTGGAAGTTACCCAACAATTTGTTTTGTTGAGCCATTTTACGCTCACCTTGGTAAACCGAAATGTCTACTGCAGGCTGGTTGTCAGCAGCGGTAGAGAACACTTGCGATTTTTTCGCAGGAATCGTGGTGTTTTTCTCGATGATTGGCGTTAACACACCGCCCATGGTTTCAATACCAAGTGTAAGCGGTGTTACGTCAAGTAAAAGAACGTCGTTCTTGTCACCTGAAAGTACCGCACCTTGAATCGCCGCACCCATTGCTACAGCTTCATCCGGGTTCACGTCTTTACGTGGCTCTTTACCGAAGAATTCTTGTACTTTTTGTTGGACAAGTGGCATACGAGACTGACCACCCACCAAAATCACGTCAGAGATGTCAGATGTTGAAAGACCCGCATCTTTCAGTGCAATACGGCAAGGTTCGATGGTACGCGCAACTAGGTCTGCAACCAAACCTTCTAATTTCGCACGTGTTACGTTGATCACCAAGTGTTTAGGACCAGTCGCATCAGCCGTGATGTATGGCAGGTTGATTTCAGTTGCATTTGAA
This sequence comes from Acinetobacter sp. Brlt_5, assembly GCF_051949055.1. Taxonomy (NCBI): domain Bacteria; kingdom Pseudomonadati; phylum Pseudomonadota; class Gammaproteobacteria; order Moraxellales; family Moraxellaceae; genus Acinetobacter; species Acinetobacter sp. Brlt_5. The sequence goes on along the minus strand of NZ_JAYJLP010000019.1, from coordinate 6,231 downwards.
GAAGAAAGCTCGATTTTTGCTTTTTCAGCCGCTTCTTTCAAACGTTGTAACGCCAGTGGATCATTTTTCAGGTTGACATTTTGTTCTTTCTTGAACTCTTCAACCAGGTAATCGATCAATGCGTTATCGAAGTCTTCACCACCTAAGAAGGTATCACCGTTAGTCGACAATACTTCGATTTGCTGGTCGCCATCAAGATCCGCAATTTCAATGATGGATACGTCGAAAGTACCACCACCCAAGTCATAGACTGCAACTTTACGGTCGCCTTCTTTCTTGTCCATACCGAACGCTAACGCCGCAGCAGTAGGTTCGTTGATGATACGTTTAACGTCTAAACCAGCAATTTTACCGGCATCTTTAGTCGCTTGACGCTGTGCATCGTTGAAGTATGCAGGAACGGTTACAACTGCTTCAGTAACAGTTTCACCGAGGTAATCTTCCGCAGTTTTCTTCATTTTTTTCAGAACTTCTGCAGAGATTTGCTGTGGTGCTAATTTTTTGTCGTTAACTTCAACCCAAGCATCACCATTGTCTGCTTTGATGATTTTGTATGGCACCAGACCGATATCTTTTTGTACCGCTTGGTCTTCATAACGACGACCGATCAGACGTTTGATTGCGAACAATGTGTTTTTCGGGTTAGTTACTGCTTGACGTTTCGCAGACTGACCGACCAGGATTTCGCCATCTTTATACGCAATAATAGATGGGGTTGTACGCGCGCCTTCAGCGTTTTCAATTACTTTAACTTTATCGCCTTCAAGTACTGCAACACATGAGTTGGTTGTACCTAAGTCAATACCAATGATTTTAGCCATTTGGATGTTTCCTCAAAAATTTTATTGTGCTTTACACTTGTTATCCGATATGAGAGCCGTTCAATTTTTTTCAAGTTAAAAATATGAAAAAATTTCACCAACTCCCGAATTTATGAGGCTTAAGCGCCGACCATAACCATTGCAGGACGCAATAAACGGCCATTCAAGCTATAACCTTTTTGCAGTACGTTGCCAATTTCGTTGGCTTTGGCTGTTGGATCAATACCCACCGCCTGATGTAAATCTGCATTGAAACCGTTCGCGGTATCTACCACCACAATGCCGAATTTCTCTAAAGTTGTCAGCAGTGATTTCAGCGTCAGTTCCACCCCTTCAGACAGCGGGGTTTTTTCTTCGCCAGCTGCGGCAATAGCACGTTCCAGGTTATCTACGCTATCGAGCAGTTCTTTGGCAAATTTCTCCAGCACTGCTTCTTTATGCTTTTCAGATTCACGCTGAATACGCTCGACACTCTTTTGCGCTTCATACACTGCATTGGCGGTACGCGCTTTTTCAAGTTTTAAATCGCCTTCGAGCTGCGCAATCTGTTCTTGTAAAGACTCAACGGAAACGTCTGCCTGCTCGGTTTCAGCTTGAGTTTGGGTAGTATCTTGTTCTACTTGCTCTTGTTGCAGATCTTGAGCGTCTTGGTTGTGCTCGGTTGCCATTGATTTACTCCGTTTAAATGGGTTCTTAAACATGTACAGTCCTTCTGGCATCAGTATTGACTGGTTCATTCTGAACTGCCATGAGTGATGAATTTCGTAATTATTAAAGAAGTCGGGGCAGGGGATAAAAATTCAAGCGGTGCCAGTCATTAAATCTGCAGAAATTTGCTGAAAAAACATACCTTCTTTTAATTTTTGATCTTTTTAGCAGGGAGGGTGCAGGAAGATACTACGAGGCTGAAACCCCAATTTATGGGAAAATGATTTTAATTTTAAGTCCGGATAAATTCTGTAGATGCTGTTGAGTTGTCTATACAAAATTTTTAAGTTGATTATTATTTATACATAAAAACGATCAGAATGAGTGAAAAATACTATTTTACAGGGCAAGGTCAACTTTGTATGATTGCGTCCAGATTCTATCGCTGTAGTTTCTTTTGATATTTTCTTGAAATGTGTTTTCTGGCTTATCCGCCCTCTGGATAAGCCTTTTTTTTGCCCTAAAGATTTAAAAGTGCCGCATTTACACTGTTATCTTTTCGCAAAACTAGCCGTATGTTGTGTAGAGCACGCTGTTTTCTTCCTCTAAAATAATTCTGCACTTTCGTTCTTTTTTATTGCTGTAATCTATAACAAAAACAGCAGATTAATCCTGCTGATTCCTTCCATTGGCTGTAAAAATAGCTGCATCTTCATGTTTATAAAAAACTGCATAACTCGTACCGGTGGATATAAAAATTTAACTTTTTATCTGCCCAGCCAGTGCTGAAATTTTGAAAGTATAGCCAGCGCAAAGTTGGACTTTGTATTTTTCAATGAATGAGGATCGAATGATGAAAAAAATGGGTGTATTGGCTGTGGCCTTGTTTGCTGGACTGGCGGTGGTAGGTTGTAGCAGTCATGAAACGGCACAGGCACCAGAAGTGGCACAAAATCCGGAGCAACCTGAAACGGTACAGGTGACTACCATGCCGGTAGAAGCGGGGGCTGAAGTGGGCGTAGCCGCAGAAGTCACTGCCCCGGCCATTGCTGCACCAGCAGGATCGGAAGCACCGGCGGTTGAGGCACAGCCACAGCCCTAAATTCAACGCTGTCTATTTCAAATGAAACAGGACCATCATTTAAATCAGGGAGGAAAATTTAATTTCTCAACAGGGAGATCAAACTAATAGGCCAGGGAAGGCCATGCTATTTTCACTATTATTATGGAAGGTCGTTATTTTTCTATCACAGCGCTTTCAATCAAAGCACCTTGTAAAAATAAAAACCCGAAAGCCAGGTTTTCGGGTTTTTAAACTGTACATCGCACACTGTCAAATACAGGATTAATCACGACGGTCACGTTGCCGTTTGCGATATTCTTCCATCCGTTTACGCTGTTCTTCGACCCGTTTTTTACGCTGCTCTTGCTGTTTGCGTTCGACTTGCTGGCGTTTACGGTTCAGTTCGGCGCGTCGTTCGCGTTCCCGTTGTAACTGCTGACGGCTTTGTTCGGCACGTTTACGTTCCAGTTCACGTTTTTGTCGATCCCACTGCGCTTCGCGTTGGTGTTGCTGTTGTAAGCGTTTCTGACGTTGTTCATATTCCCAACGCTGACGTTCTGTCATGCGGCGATAATCATAGTTACGGTCGTAATCCCGGTCATAACGATGATCATAGCGGCCATTGTAGTGACCATCTTCAGGGAACGCGACACAACCGACCGCTAAAAATACGGTCGCGCAGGAAACCAAGAGGAGTTTTCTAGACATGGTGAGCGTCCTTTTTCTATCCGGATTAGCAAAATCAATCCCTCTGTATCATCAAAATTGTCAATGACACCTTATAGAAATAAGATTAGCGTATATAAATTCTGAATATGTAGGCCGATGACTGGACTTCTATAACGAAATAGTCACTAAACTGCTGATCATGTAGAAAATGTGAAGAATGAATAAAAAAGGAAGATGTAGATGAGTGCGTATCAACAGAAACTGCAAAAAATCATTGATAACAGTCAGGGTGCGGTGGTGCGAACACTCGATCATTTACCGTGCATGGCGCAGGAATCGCTGGCGCGCGCCTTGGGCTATCCTTATCAGTATCCGCAACTTGACCCACTCATTAAATGCATGATGGCGGCCCAAATCAAGCAGGGGCGTATCGGCTTTATTGGCGAAAATCCGGCGCAATCGCGTCAGGCCTTTGACACCCAGATGAAAGCCATCCGCAAACAGCCGACCTATGTCAAACGGGTCGAAGATTTACGTTTAAGCCTGCAAAGCGGCACCATCTCGGCCCGTTATTATCATCCTGCACCGCATAAAAAACTGCCACTGATTGTGTTTTATCATGGTGGCGGCTTTGTGGTGGGCAATCTCGATACCCATGATGAAGTCTGCCGGCTATTGGCGCATGCCGCTCAGGCGCAGGTGGTCAGTGTCGATTATCCACTGACCCCCGAGGTTTCACCGACACAGCTGATTCAGTGCTGTGAAGATGCTTTGGCTTGGGTGTATCAGCATCGCCGTCAATTTAATATTCTGAAAAACCGTATTGCCGTGGCGGGTGACAGTGCTGGTGCCAATATTGCTACCGTGGTGTCACAGCGTAGTAAAAATACCGCCTATGCACCGCATGCCCAGTTACTGATTTATCCAGTGGTGGATTTTAAAAGCCGTCATCCGTCGTTCTTTGCCTATAAAGATGGTCTGGTGCTGACTGAGCAGGATATTGATTTCGTCACCGAGTATTATGCGTTACAGCACAATATGGCACTGGATGATGCCCTGATTTCACCAACCTACGGCAATTTAAGAAAACTGCCGCCGACCTTTATTGTGACGGCCGGGCATGATGTGCTGCACGATGAAGCGGAAATTTATGCGCACAAGCTGCGTCAGCAAGGGGTCAAAGTCCAATATAAGGAATATACCGACCAGACCCATGGTTTTATTAATTTAACCCCGGTTTCGCGCCGTGCTAAAAAACTCACGCTCGAGCTGGGCAAGAATTTCAGAAAATTTTGGGATCGACCACGCTTCTTTTAAAAGGGGTAACTTAAAAAGGCCGAATCAGATTTTTTCTGGTTTCACGTGGAACAGCGGTTTTGGTTTTAATCTGCGCTTCGGGGAATAACAGATCAAACTCCGGTACATAAAAACTTTGTAATAGTCGGGCCTGGGAAAAATCAGGAAAAATATCCTGGGTATTTTGCCATTCCACCGTTTTGAGTTTAGATAAACGGCCGCGAAACTTCGGACTAAACTGGTAGCGCTGGCCTTGCCAGGCCTGCTGAATGGATAAAAATGAAGCCGGAATATGGTGGCTATTGATATAAAACGAGGTGCTGTTTTTCGGCCGCTCCAGACAAATTGACATCTCTTGCTGCTGATGACGCACAATACAATAGGTGCGACCTTCTTTTTCCAGCCATTCAAATTCGGCCAGCTCTTTCGGAATGCCCCATAACTGCTGGCCATGCACTAAAGAGGCCTGAGTCGAGACATAAATCTTGGGGATGGTCGACAAGCGATGTTTATACAATAAAGGATGATCCATAATTAACAGTTCATCATACGGACCCACTGGCGAATCCTGATAACGGATCAGCATCACATTGACCATGCGTCCTAAAGGAGACGGGGCCAGCCGAAAACGCTTGGCTGTTTTCAGGAAAAAAGGGTTCAGCCAATAATTCAAAATAAAAGCATCGCCGTGTAAGCGCCAAGGCGGATGCGCAAAAATCTGCTTCTGGATATTGTTATTCATCTTATTCTCAGGATTTGAAAGGAACAGCTAATGTTTTCTTCATACTGAACAATTAATATAAGTGAAGCAAAACATCAAACCACGGATTCGTAAAGAAATGTTAAAACGTAGCGTTCTTATGGCCGCCAGCCTTGCCTTTAGTGCCTCTGCATGGGCTGCCAATTCAATGATTGAAATGAAAACTTCCATGGGCAATATTGAAATTGAACTTTTTAACGACAAAGCGCCATTGTCAGCAGCCAATTTTGAAAAATATGTCAGCAGCAGTTTTTATACCGGTACCATTTTCCATCGCGTCATTCCGGGCTTTATGATTCAGGGCGGCGGTATGGATGCAGCCATGGTGGAACGTCCGAATACCCGTCCACCGGTCAGAAATGAATCCTATAATGGCCTGAGCAATCAGCGTGGTACTTTGGCGATGGCACGGACCAATCATCCTGATTCAGCCAAAAGCCAGTTTTTTATTAATCTGGTCGATAACGACTTCCTGAATAAAAGTCCACGCAATGCCGGTTATGCCGTGTTTGGCCGTGTTACCAAGGGGATGGATGTGGTCGATAAAATTGCCAAAGTACCGACCCGCAATGTTGGTGTGCACCAGAATGTTCCGGCTCAACCGGTGAAAATCCTGAGTGTGAAGATAAAACCGGCAACGGCAAAAAATTAACGAAAATAAAAAGCAGAAATATAAATTAAATATTTCTGCTTTAAAATTAGAAGTTTATTTCAAAGATCGGGTAAAAATGCTCCATATTGGTGCATAAAAAAGAAACACTCGATAAAACAAGATGCTAAAAGCACTTGCGTGTGTAAGAAATTGTCCTATAATGCACCCCATACCGACGAGATACACGGTGATGAACGAGGCGGATCGCTGAGTTGTTGAGTGTTTTGAGTCCAGCTTCTGGCACTGACGAGGTGTTAGAAAGATCATTAAGAGATTATGAAGAACAACTTGTGTGGATTTTTACTGGTTGATTAATCGAATA
>NZ_JAYJLP010000018.1:0-62618 GCF_051949055.1 Acinetobacter sp. Brlt_5 | reverse complement strand
GGCTTTGTTGCACAAAGATTTCATAACTATATGATTTTAAAAGTTTTGATTATTTTTTGATCCAAAATTAAATGTATTTAAATCAGATGCTTACATATTTATGCAACAAAGCCATTCTGCACTAAAACAATTTTCAGATTTGAAAATGAGGACAGTACAGGTCAATCAAATTAGTGCAATGGCAATTCAAGGAAGTCAAATTCATATTTCTAGACTTTTGTATTTAAAGTCAGGTCCACTTGCAAAACACATTCCAATTACGCAGTTGTTTTATAATATTCAATTTAACCCTGCGGCAAGAGCAGTAGTTGCTGGAAATCAGAGTTTTTCAGTCGTTGCCACTGTAGATATTCGAACAAAGGTCAATTTAGCTGTTAAAAATTCACCGCAGATAACGAAGAATTGAATATTGGCAATTGTAGGTTTCTTTGAGATGTTGAACTTTTATTTTCAATATGGCGCTTGGCAAAAAGATGTTGAAAATAAACCAGAAATTGCAGCACAACTGGTTGGCTCATCTATGACTTTACTTGCTGTTGCATTTGAAGCTATAGGTGAAAATTTTCATACCAAAGGAAAAGCAGTAGCCTCCTCTACAATAGCCTTTAGAATTTTTTCTGGAGCGTTGGGAACAATGGGAGGCGTAATTGGTTTGTATGTGGATTATAAGAATATTAAAGAAACGAACTCTACGACAATAATACTCATTTCATATGTAAGACTTTTAACGAGTTTGGCTTTAACTGTAGGACAAGCTGGAGTATTCGCAAGCTCAGTTGCACCATATATCGGAAAGGGTGTATTAAATCGGACAGCAGTAAGATTTTCTTCAAATGTTATTGTTGCTGCTCTTGCTGGAGCACGTGTAGTAGCAGGTTTGACTGTGATTTCCGTTTTATTGGTGGCTTTAGAGTATGCTCTTAAAAATTATGTGCTGGATAATGCATTCGAGGATTGGTGCCAAAAAACACCGTTTAGGAAAGCAAATAGCCAAGAAAGGCCTTTTAAAAATGAAGATGAAGAATATCAAGAGTTTGTAAAAGCAGTAGTGAGTGTTTGAGTATGTATGATTTGATGAAGTTTGAAGGCCGTATTGAAGCGTTAGAAATTCATAACGGCGTGCTAAATACTTTGGGAAATGCAGGGAATAGCTTAATTAAGTCCTCAGCAATTTTAAGTACGGTTGCTGGTAGTGTTTCCTTGGGTGCACAAACTGTTTTTTTAGCCACACAAAGCCGTTTACATATCCAAACTGTTGTGATGAAAATAGGAGGAAAAGTGTGTGTAGGTCAGTTTCATCGTGCCCTGTTTGAAGCAGGTGAATATGTCATTTGTATTGCTCGACAAATTGAACCCAATGTATATGAGTTATGTTCAGTATTAAGTCCAAGAACGGGTTTATTACATATGCAAGTGGGCATGGGGGCAGCCGATAAACCCGCATATCAATCGATGATGAAAGGGGGAATAGTTTGGTATGCAATTACTGTTATTGGAGCTTTTTTAATTTTTATATTTGCTGGTGATCTAACCCAGAAAATGTTTATAATTTTAGCTGTAGCTTGTATTTTATTTTATTTTTATGTTTATTGTGAAAAATGCATTCAATTCATTACGACATTTGAATGAAAAATCAGAACAAGTTTTTGAGATGTACGGTTTCCAAAATCCTGAAAAGATTTATTTACTTACTGCTCGCCATCAAGATGATAATGCAAAATTAATATTAGAATCGGTTTATGAATACCGTAATGCGATTGATGATGACCCATATCCTGAAGTTTATATAGCAGAACAAGAAAAGAAAAATTAATGTATTTAGGCTTTGTTGCACAAATATTTCATAACTATATGATTTTAAGGGTTTTGATTATTTTTTTGACCCAAAATTAAATTTATTTAAATCAGATGCTTACATATTTATGCAACAAAGCCAATTGAGAGTGTTATGAAAAAATTTGAGTTAATTAATAAGTCTGTATTTATGATTTTGTTTTTTATTTTATTGGTAATTTATTCATATGTTCATAAGGGTTATTCTTTTCTTCTTATTTTAAGTATTATTCTAGGTTTTTTTTTCTGGTTTTTAGGTCGTTTTAATTATATTAAATTTTATTTTAAATTTGTTTTGTTAAATGTTTTAATAGTTTTTTTCTATGTTTTGGGTGGGGTGTATTTAACAATAATTGAGGGTTGGGGGATTATATTTGTTTTTTTATTATTATTTTTCTTAATTGATTTTTCTTTGTCAATAAAAAAATAAAAAGAATGCAAAAACATTATAAGTTAAATAATACTGTAATTGACAATAATTTGGATAATTATACTCATGATTTTGAAGTTGAGCACGGAAAAGTATGGGGGGATGGGATTTTTTTTCAATTTGGACTTATTTCGTATATGTTTGTTATAGGGCCCTATTTTATAATTATTAATTCGCCTTTTTATTTTGATGCAGGTGGGTTAATGTTAGGTATTAAATCAAATGCTTTTGTCTATTTTGGTATTTTGTTAATGTTGATACTATGGGAATATTCATTAAAGCGGTTCTATTTTTTTAGTGGTCTTGAATATAAATTTAAAAATGAGTGAAATATAAAAAAAGCCCTTACGGGCTTTTTTCAATTTAATGATTGTATCGGGCTTCCACCCAGCGCCTGCAATAAAGTTACATAAGCATTATATTGACTCTGACGGGTTTGCACCAAAGACAAACGGGCATTACGCGTGGTTTCCTGTGCATCTAACAGATTTTTTAACGCCACTGCGCCGTTACGATAACGGACTTCAGTCAACCGTTCAGACTTTTCAGCCAGTTCGACATTACGTGCTTGCAAGGCAAGCTGCTTATCCAGCTCATTACGTGCCGATAATGCATTTTCCACATCTGCAAAGGCGACATATAGGGTCTGGCGATACTGCAAAATCGCTTTTTCATATTCCAGTTCGTTGACCTGTAAATCACGTTTCATGTCATTCCATTGTAAAAATGGCAGACTTAATCCTGCACCCAAGGTCAAGGCCGGATTTTGCAATGCACTGCTTAGTGAGGTAGAGGCACCCACACCTGTTGATAGTGCGCCAGTCAAGCTGATCGATGGATAATAGCTGGCCCGATTGGCATCTTTATTGGCCAGGGCTTTACGCAGGCGTAACTCGGCAGCCTGTAAGTCCGGACGACGCGCCAATAATTCTGCCGGCAAACCGGCACTAATCTCCGGCAACGCCGTACGTGGTAAACGCGGCGGTTCCTGAATATTCAGCTGCTGCACCGGCATGTTTAATAAAACCGCCAAGGCTGTCCGGGTTTCTACACGCTGCTGCTCAATCTGGCTTAAGGTTGATTTCTGGTTTTGTACCGACTGTTCTGCCTGGGTTACATCCAGACCCGATACCGCGCCAGCCCGATACTGTACTTGTACCAGTTCATAGGTTTTTTGTGCGGTCGCCAGGTTTTGCTGGACCACCTGATAACGTTCATTTAAATAGCCCAGCTGCCAATACAGCTCTGCTGCTGTACCAATCAAACTCTGTGCTGTGGCCTGTAAATCCTGCTCGGTGGCTAAGGCTTCCCAGCGCGCAGCTTCGGTCTGGTTGGCCAGTTTGCCAAATAAATCCAGTTCATAACTCAAGCGTGGATAGCCCAGAGAAATTCCGGTCGAGGCATTACCATCGCCATCCAGACTAAAACGGTGCCCGGTTGAAATGCTGGCATCTCCAATCCGGATCCCTTGCTGGCTTTGAGACTGTCCCGCCTGTAGACGAGCCTGTTGCAGGTTAATCCCCGCAACTGCCAGATCGCTATTGCGCGTCAAGGTTTGTTCAACCAGGGCATTCAGCTGGGCATCCTTAAACAGCGTCCACCACTGATCGGCCTGAACCTGGGCATGCACCTGCTGGCTAACCGCTTTACTGTTCTGGAAACTGCCCGGAATAGTCACAGCGGGTGCCTGATATGGGGTTTTCACCACCGCCGCACAGCCGACCAGGCTGCTGCTCAATAGCAAGGCGGTTGCAAGCTTACTGAAATTCAATTGCATGAAAGTATCCTTATTCTCGAGACAGGGCATCGACGGGGTTTAAACGGGCAGCGTTACGGGCAGGAATAAAGCCAAACACAATCCCGATCAGGCTGGAACAGATAAAGGCTGCCACAATGGAGGTGGTCGAGTAAGCCATTTGGAAAGTCCCGCCGGCGAACTGGGTAATCAGTTGTCCAATCCCTAAAGATAAGAGCACCCCGAGAATACCACCTAAAATACAGACCAGTACGGCTTCAATCAGGAACTGCTGCAAGATGTCACTTTGTCGGGCACCCACCGCCATACGAACGCCGATTTCCTGCGTCCGCTCTGTAACCGATACCAGCATGATGTTCATCACCCCGATACCACCCACCACCAGAGAAATCACGGCAATGGCTGAAATCAGCAGGGTCATCGTCGCAGTGGTCTGCTGGATGGTTTCCCGAATACTGTCGGCATTCTGGGTAAAGACATCCTGCGCGCCATGGCGCTGGACCAGCAGGCTTAAAATTGCATTTTCTGCGGCGGCACTTGGATATTCATCTTTAATCCGGACAATGATGCTGCGCACATGCGATTGCCCCAGCATCCGGCTTAAAACGGTGGAGTAGGGCAGATAGACATTCAGGCTATCCGCATTACCGCCCATGCCTTGCTGGGCATCGACCACCCCAATAATGCGGCTCGGTACGCTCCCCAGTAAAATCACCTGACCTACCGGGTTAGAGCCGTCACTAAAGAAAGTCTTTTGGGTGTTGGTATCAATCACCACGTCTTGGGCTTGAGTGCGGACACTGCTCCGGTCAAAAGGTTGACCGCTGTTAAAATCCAGACCGCGTACATAGAAGAAGTCTTCACTCACACCATTCACGGTGGTCGAGGCTTCAATTTCCTTAAAGCGTCCGGTCACGCTGGTATTCACCGACGGGCTGACCCCATCGACATAGGGCTGTTCCGCCAGCGCATCGGCATCTGCGGGAATCAGGGTTCTGACCTGAGAGGAACGTGAATTGTCCCCGAAGCCCCGGCCCTGATACACGGTGATGGTATTGGTACCCAGACTGCTGATGTTTTCCAGAATCTGTTTTTGTGAACCATTGCCGAGTGCCACCACTGAAACCACCGAGGCAATCCCGATAATAATCCCGAGCATGGTCAGAAAGGTTCGCATCCGGTGTGCATTCATGGCCAGTAAGGCCATACGGAAGGCTTCTCCCAGACGGTCCACCGCGGAGCGCCAGGACGAAATTTTCTTTTGTGTATTGCGTTGCAGTTGCTGTTTTTCTAGGGGCGCATCTTCAGTTTCTGGCGTATTCGGCTGATCGGAAATAATATTCCCGTCACTGATTTCAATAATCCGGCTGGCACTTTTGGCGACATTGTGGTCATGGGTGACCAGAATAATAGTATGACCCTGGGCATTCAGCTCGCGCAGAATCCGCATTACCTCAATGCCGCTGTTTTTGTCCAGCGCACCGGTCGGTTCATCGGCTAGAATCACATCGCCGCCATTCATTAGCGCACGCGCAATCGAAACACGCTGTTGCTGACCACCAGAAAGCTGGCTTGGACGGTTCTGGGTTTTCTCACCCAGACCCAAATCGGTCAGCAGTTTTTCTGCACGCTGATGACGTTCATCGGCATCGGCACCGGCATAAATCGCCGGCACTTCGACGTTTCCCGCTGCAGTTAAATCGCCCAGCAGATGATAGCGCTGGAAAATAAAACCAAAATATTCACGCCGTAACTGGGCCAGTTCATCGGGTTCCAGTTCACGGGTTTCGCGGCCATTGACGCGGTAGCTGCCCGAGGTTGGTTTATCCAGACAGCCTAAAATATTCATCAGGGTCGATTTGCCCGAACCGGACTGGCCGACAATCGCGACCAGTTCGCCGGGGTAAATCGCCAGATCGACACCCTTGAGAATCTGCACCGTTGATTCACCTGCCGGGAATTCACGAGTCAGATTCTTGACCTCGAGTAGAGGTTGCTGTTGTTGACTCATGCTTACATTCTCATTGGGCCGGAAGGACCACCACGGTTACTACGTTTGGCGCCATCGTTTGAAGTATCTGAACCATCGGCAATAATGACCTGATCACCCTCTTTCAAACCTTTGATGATTTCAACGCTAACCCGGTTATTTAAGCCAGTCAGGACCTGTTGCGGTTTGGCGCTGCCATCGGCCTGTAAGACACGTACCATTGCCAGTGCAGCTTTGCCTTGATCAATCAGGGCACGTTCCTGTTCGGTCAGGGTTAAGCGCGCAGGACGGTCACCGGCCGGGCGTTGACCACGAGCTTCAGATGCACCGCGTTCAGCCGGCGCCTGATCTGCACCCGGGGCACGGCTACGCTGTGGACGGTTAGAGGCCTGAATGGCTGCCGCTGGAATCATCAGGACATTTTTCGCTTCATCCAGCACAATTGACACCTGTGCGGTCATGTCAATACGCAACTTGCCATCTTCATTCGGAACATCAAACAGGGCGTTGTAATACACCGCAGAGCTTGAAGTGGATGAACTGTTATTGGTCTCGGTATTGATTGAATTTGGTGCCGGTTCAACCTGACGCAAGGTGGCGTAGTGTTTTTTCTCACTGTTGCCCAAGGTGGTGAAGTACACACGCTGGCCTTCTTCCACTTTCATAACGTCGGCTTCAGAAATCTCCGATTTTACGGTCATGGTGTCGAGCTTGGCCAGTTTGACAATAGTCGGCGCACTCTGGTTGGCGTTTACAGTCTGACCTTCTTCCGTAACAATCGCCACGACCGTACCATCCATGGGTGCAACAATACGGGTATAGCCTAAATCTTCACGTGTGGTGGCTAAGGTTAAGCGGGACTGTTCAATCTGGGCATTAATGGCAGCAATATCGGCCTGTGCGGTTTTGTAGCTGGCCAGTGCGGCTTCCAGTTCTGCACGTGAGGTCGCATCCTGGTCATACATGGCCTGTTGTCGGCGATATTCAGCTTCGACTTTGGCAAGATTGGCCTGACGCACCGCCAGTTGGGCCTGCTGGTTTTTAATGCTGGCTTCTGCGGTTTTTAATTCGTTTTCCTGACGTACCGAATCAATCTGGGCAATCAGCTGGCCCTGTTTGACCTGATCGCCGAGTTCAACATACATTTTTCTGACCTGTCCCGACACCTGGGCGCCGACACTGACCATTTTGGTGGCTTCAAGGACACCGGTGGCCAGTACTGAATTTTCAATATCGCCACGGCTGACGGCAGCGGTAATGTACTGTGGCTGTTCCTGTTTAGGTTTTAAAAAGAACCAGGCTGCAGCAATAAGTGCCACAATGGCCAGCGCAGCAAGCGCGAGTTTGGTTGGTTTTATTTTAGGCATGATCATCGAAACAGGTAAAAAGAATTAAACGGAATTATAAAAGCGAATTAAGGATAAATCGTGAATATTTTGAAGACATTGCAAATGATAATTATTCTATGTAGGTCCGGATATCCTGTTAAACAGCAAATAAAGGCCGACCACAGAGACTGGCAATGGCTTGCTGCACCAGCTGTTCCGGGTTGTCCTGACTGACGCCTTTAATAGCCGCATCAATATTTAATAACAGCGCTGGCCAGCTTAAAAACGTTTGTGGCGACAAACGGCGTACTGCCTGCTGGTAAGTGCTGACCTTGTTTTTCCAGATCCCCAGTTGCAAGGCATTCTGTGGTTGCTCAAACAGTTGCATCAGAAGCCGCATTTCCTTGCTGATACTCCATAAGATCAGGCTCATCGGCTCGCCAGAGGCAGTCAGATACTGAAAAATCTTGATAGATTGAGCCAGATTTCCGGCTAAAAGGGCATCGCTTAAATCATAAGTGGTATAGCGCGACTGGTCTTGCAGGCAGGCATATAAATGCTCAATCTGAATCTGTTCAAGGTCCGGAAATGTATCGCGCACCCGCATCAAGCTATTTTTGGCCGCCAGCAAGTTGTGTTCATGATGCTGTTCCAGCCATTGCCAGGCATCATTGGCCAGTTGAATCCCCAGTTTTTGTGCTTCAACTGCTAAAATCTGCTGACGATCGCGTGGGTAATTTGCCGTTAAGGCGACGCAAACGCCATTGGCCTCCACCGTCTGGAAAAAGCTTGACTTGAGGCTGCTGGCATCCTGCTTGGGCATGACCACCAGCAGCAGGTTATTGCTGTCTTGTTGTAAGTAGTTTTTCAGCAGTTTTAAGCTGCTGGCATCGGGCTTGATGTTGCCATGCACTTCAACTGCCAGTTGGGTGGAAAATAAAGACAGGCTGTTTAAGGCATTAAAGACATTTTTCCAGTCACTGACGCTGCTAATATCATAGCGCTGACGTTCAATGTCCTGCTTCTGCCAGCTTTGGCGAAAAGCATCAATCAGGTTTTGTTCTAGTAATGGTTCCTGACCATGCAGCACCCAGGCCCCCCGGGCATCATCAATCCGTTTCAGGGCCTGTAAGTAATCCAGTTTCATGGTGCAGCAGTTTGGCTGGTCGATGCGGCAGGTAAGCGGTTTGATGAAATCTGACGCACAATTTGCTGGGCCACATCATCAATGATCACATCACGCAGGAATTTCTGTTCCTGATCATCGGTGTTCACTGTTGCGACATCATATTGATAGCTTCGGGTGGCGACTACGGTACGCGGTTCAGTTACCGGATTGCCTTGTGCATCTTCAATACGGAAAGTCACATTTAAACGCAGCATGGTTTCGACCAGCTTGCCATTTAATTCCAGACGGCGCGGGCTATAGTCGAGTACCCGCAGCAGATAGGCATCATTGCTATTGCTGAGCTGGACACCGGCGGCACCCAAATAAATCGACAGTTTTTCCTGTAATTCTTCCGCTTGGGCAGGCAGCGCCAGACGCATTTTCGAATAGGCCACCGGGGCGACGGTTGGGTTGGTGCCTTTCAGATGAAAACCACAACCGACCAGGCTAGTAGCTAAACCGCATGTAAGTACAATAGCTGCGACACGTTTGCCCAAATGCATGTGTTGTCCTCTGTGTTGGCCTGAATCAAGCGAAAAATAAAATGAGGTTTTGATTGTATGTGCAAAGCCCGTTGACTGGCAACGGGCTTTGTGTTTTTTAAGCCTCCCTTTGGTAAAGGGTGAGAAGCATTGCTTCGCAAGGGAGGGATTCGTCCTTAAAGGTCCCCCTCTTGCGCCATATATGGCTCACCTTTTACAAAGGGGGACTTCCACGGTCCATATTATAAAAAATGGGTTCTCCTCCCTTTTTTAAAGGGTGAGAAGCATTGCTTCGCAAGGGAGGGATTGTTCCTTTATATTCCCTTCTCCCTTTGGGAGAAGGTTAGGATGAGGGTGCTTTTAATATTTCACCTCTCCCTAACCCTCTCCTGAGAGGAGAGGGAACCTAAGGAATTAAACCACCAAATTCACTAACTTATTCGGCACCACAATTTCTTTCTTGGTTGGACCGGTCAAGAATTGTTGAACTTCAGGTAATGCTTTTGCTTGTGCCAAAATGTCATCTTTCGATGCATCGACAGACACTTCAAGTTTGCCACGAAGCTTACCATTCACCTGAACCACGATGGTTTGGGTATTACGTGTTAATGCAGATTCATCCACAGTCGGGAATTGAGCAGAGGTTAACTCAATGCCAAACTGAGCCAATAAAGTCTGGCTTAAGTGTGGTGCAAATGGTGCCAGCAAAGTCAGAAGTGTGGTGATGGATTCACGAGCCACAGCCACGTCATTGTCATCTTTCGCTTCAAACTTGTTGTTCGCGTTTAGAAGTTCCATCATCGCTGCAATGGCAGTGTTAAATGCATGACGACGTTCGATGTCATCACCCACTTTTTGGATGGTTTCATGTGTTTTACGACGTAAGTCTTGTGCAGCAGTCGAAAGTGCAGCTTTGTCGATGTTTGAAGCAGTGTTACCTTGTTCAAGGAAACCTGTCGCTAAACGCCATACACGTTTCAAGAAGCGGTTTGCACCTTCAACACCAGCATCCGACCATTCTAAAGATTGATCAGGAGGGGCTGCAAACATCATGAACACACGTGCAGTATCTGCGCCGTATTGGTCAATAATCGCTTGTGGGTCGATACCGTTATTTTTCGATTTCGACATTTTCTCTTGACCACCAACGATCACGTCTTGACCATCTTCTTTGTACTTCGCAGACGTGATACGACCTTTTTCGTCTTTTTCAAGTTCGATGTCGGCAGGGTTGAACCAAGTTTTCTTACCTGATTCAGACTCGCGGTAATAGGTATCCGCAAGTACCATACCTTGTGTTAACAAGTTGGTGAATGGTTCGTTGCCTTGTACCACGCCTTCGTCACGCATCAATTTGTGGAAGAAACGTGCATATAACAAGTGCAGAATCGCGTGTTCCACACCACCGATGTATTGGTTCACAGGCAACCAGGTTTGACCCGCTTCAGGTTTCACCATGCCATCTGTAAAGTCTGGAGAAGCATAACGTGCATAGTACCAAGAAGATTCTACGAAGGTATCCAATGTATCTGTTTCACGACGTGCGTCGCCACCACAGCATGGACATTTGGTTTCGTAGAACTCAGGCATTTTATTGAGTGGGTTACCTGAACCATCAGGCACAACATTAGTCGGAAGTACAACCGGAAGTTGATCTTCAGGCACTGGCACTTGACCACAAGTGTCACAGTTGATCATTGGAATTGGACAACCCCAATAACGCTGACGAGATACACCCCAGTCGCGTAAACGGAATTGAACTTTGACATTGGCAAGACCTTGTGGTTCAAGTTTTGCCAAGAATGCATCAAATGCACCCTGGAAGTCTAAACCGTCAAACTCGCCTGAATTAACCAGTTTGCCTTCTTTCGAGCCGTACCATTCTTGCCATTCAGTTGCGTCAAATTCCGCATCATCTGCGCCTTTGGCATCAATCACTTGTTTGATGGTGAGGCCATATTTATTGGCAAATTCGAAGTCACGTTCATCGTGTGAAGGCACTGCCATCACCGCACCTGAACCGTATGACATCAGCACATAGTTTGCGATCCAAACAGGAACTTCTTCACCAGTCACAGGGTGTTTTACAGAAAGACCTGTTGCCATGCCTTTCTTCTCAGCAGTGGCAAGATCCGCTTCTGCAACTGAACCCATACGACATTCTTCGATAAATGCAGCAAGTTCTGGATTCGTTTCAGCTGCTTTAAGCGCCATCGGATGTTCTGCTGCAATAGCAACATAAGTCACACCCATTAAGGTGTCGGCACGTGTTGTGAAGACTGTTAAGCCATCTGCATACACGTCTGGATTCGCTGAAGGGAAAGTAATTTCCATACCCTGTGAGCGACCAATCCAGTTACGTTGCATGGTTAACACTTGTTGTGGCCAACCGTCTTTCAGCGTGTCTAAATCGTCCAGTAATTCTTGCGCATAGTCAGTAATGCGGAAGTAGTACATTGGAATATCACGTTTTTCAACCAATGCACCTGAACGCCAGCCACGACCATTTTCAACCTGTTCGTTGGCAAGTACTGTTTGGTCGACTGGGTCCCAGTTCACCGTTGAAAGTTTACGGTAGATCAGACCTTTTTTATAAAGCTGAACAAATAACCATTGTTCCCAGCGATAGTATTCTGGTGTACAGGTTGCAAATTCACGATCCCAGTCAATCGATAGACCAAGTTTTTTCAACTGATTACGCATGTAATCAATGTTTTCAAAAGTCCATTTTGCTGGTGCAACCTGGTGTGCAATCGCTGCGTTTTCAGCAGGTAGACCGAAGGCATCCCAACCCATCGGTTGCAGTACAGTTTCGCCTTTTAAGCGGTGGAAACGGCTGATCACATCACCAATCGTATAGTTACGCACATGACCCATATGCAGTTTGCCACTTGGGTAAGGGAACATCGAGAGGATATAACGACGTGGACCTTCTACAGTGTCGGCAACTTTAAAGGCTTTACGAGTTTCCCAGTCGCTTTGGACTTGAGGTTCAATCGCACTGGCTTGATATTCAGGGTCAATATGAGTAGTCATAAACGGATTAATGAATTACGGTTAAAAGTTTGTTGCACAGCATAGCGCAAAATGCAGCGAAAAGTGAATTTTGCGCGGCGGTTTCTGCTGGAAAAATTTAACTGATCGGGCCAGAGCAAGCAGAAACTTAAAAAACTTGCGGATTGGCACGTTCCTGTTGGGCTTGCTGCAGGGCAGCATTGGCTTCACGTTGCTGTGAATCCATCTCGGGAGCGGTTGCTGGCGTGTTCGCTGTCTGTGCTGTGGTTGGACTGTGCGTATTATTCGCTGCCGCCGTTTGCGCTGAAGTCGTTGGGGCAGAGTTGCGCCAGCCGTAAGTATCGACTTTGCCGTGTTTCTTGGCATTTTTCGGTGGCGGGGTGGTGGTGTAATGGGTTGAACCATTGGCATCGACCCATTTGTAGTACTGTTTGGCCATCACATTGGCGCTGGCCAGTGCGACTACTGAACATAATCCCCAAGTTAAAATAGAGCGATTCATCTTGTTATCCTCATGCTGTATTCAGCTGATCAATCTGCGCGTTTATCTTAGCAATAATTGGCGCCAAAGTTGATTAATTTTTAGGCTGGAAGATGAAAAATAACAGCATGAATCTGCGCCTGAATATCCTCGGCTGTTGTATCTGAAATAACCATTTTACTGCTGCAGAATGATCCATTTTGATGGGTGAATTATAAATAAACGATTTTTTATTTAATAAAATTCATTCATTTTTTTTATGTATTTTATATTTAAAATTTATGTGAAATAAAGGCAAGCACATGAAATATCATGTTTTATAACGGAAATTTAAATTTTTCTATGTAATGCTTGAAAACCAGATATGTTTAAAAAACAGGCACACAGCCAAGTTTAGGAAAAAAGCCAATTTTTAAACTTGACTTTAGGGGACGAAACTACAAAAATGCTGTCTTTAGTTTTATATGCCTTAGATCGATCACCCTTCGAATAAGTGTCATGTCATGCAATGGGCAACTTCTCTAGCCGAGAAGCTGAACAAAGCTGTGAAACGTGTTTATCCCAACATGTTTTTAGATCTCATATTGCTCAATCAGCAATCAGATCACAAATTTTTCCTATTGCGATGAAAACTATGAAATATGTGTGCTATAACAGTGCAACAATGAATTAATGAAACGCTGCAAATGCCTCCCATTTCGCAGTGATTAAGATTAGGGTGAATCACGTTGGAACTTTTATCTGGTGGTGAAATGCTCGTTCGTGCATTAGCGGACGAAGGCGTTGAACATGTATTTGGATACCCAGGCGGCGCCGTTTTACACATTTACGACGCGTTCTTTCAACAAGACAAAATCAATCATTACCTTGTGCGCCATGAACAGGCAGCAGGCCATATGGCTGATGCTTACTCGCGCGTAACCGGTAAGACCGGTGTGGTGCTGGTGACTTCAGGTCCAGGTGCAACTAACACCGTTACCCCAATTGCAACAGCCTATATGGACTCCATTCCAATGGTGATTCTGTCAGGTCAGGTTGCTTCTCATTTAATTGGTGAAGATGCGTTCCAGGAAACCGATATGGTGGGGATTTCCCGACCAATCGTAAAACACAGTTTCCAGGTGCGTCATGCCAGCGAAATTCCATCAATTATTAAAAAAGCATTCTATATCGCGTCATCTGGCCGTCCTGGTCCGGTTGTGGTTGATATTCCAAAAGATGCGACCAATCCGGCAGAAAAATTTGCCTACGAATATCCTGAAAAAGTGAAGATGCGTTCGTATCAACCACCACATCGTGGTCACTCAGGTCAAATCCGTAAAGCGATTGATGAACTGATTCATGCCAAACGTCCAGTGATTTATTCAGGCGGTGGTGTGGTGCAGGGCAATGCCGCAGCACAGTTAACTGAGTTGGCGCATATTCTGGGTTATCCTGTGACCAATACCTTAATGGGCTTGGGCGCATTCCCGGGTGATGATCCGCAATTCATCGGCATGCTCGGTATGCACGGTACCTATGAAGCCAACATGGCCATGCACAATGCAGACGTGATTCTGTGTGTCGGTGCGCGTTTCGATGACCGTGTCACCAACAATCCGGCAAAATTCTGTCCGAATGCTAAAGTCATTCATATTGATATTGACCCGGCAACAATTTCTAAAACCATCATGGCGCACATTCCAATTGTGGGCGCAGTTGAACCTGTACTCCAGGAGATGCTGGTACAGCTGAAACAGATGAATGTGTCGAAGCCAAATCCTGAAGCGATTGCAGCATGGTGGGAGCAGATCAATGAATGGCGTAAAGTTCATGGTTTGAAATATGAAAAGCCAACTGATGGCACCATGAAGCCACAACAGGTGGTGGAAGCTTTAGATAAAGTGACTAATGGTGAGGCCATTATTACTTCTGACGTTGGTCAGCATCAGATGTTTGGTGCGCTTTACTACAAATACAAGCGCCCACGTCAATGGATCAACTCGGGTGGCTTGGGCACCATGGGTGTAGGTTTGCCTTATGCAATGGCTGCGAAACTGGCATATCCAGACCAGCAGGTGGTGTGTATTACTGGTGAAGCATCCATCCAGATGTGTATCCAGGAGCTGTCGACCTGTAAGCAATACGGCTTAAACGTGAAAATTCTGTGCCTGAATAACCGTGCCTTGGGTATGGTAAAACAGTGGCAAGATATGAACTATGAAGGTCGTCACTCAAGCTCATATGTAGAGTCTTTACCTGACTTTGCCAAGCTGATGGAAGCGTATGGTCACGTGGGAATCCAGATTGACCATGCCGATGAGCTTGAATCGAAGTTGGCTGAGGCCATGGCCATCAATGATAAATGTGTATTTATTAACGTGATGGTTGACCGTACTGAACACGTTTATCCGATGCAGATTGCCGGTCAGTCCATGAAAGATATGTGGTTAGGAAAAGGGGAGCGTACAGAATGAGACACATTATTTCCGTTCTCGTTGAAAACGAAGCTGGTGCGCTTTCTCGTTTAGTGGGCTTGTTCTCTCAACGTGGTTATAACATTGAGACGCTGAACGTAGCACCGACTGAAGACCCGACTTTGTCACGTTTGACACTCACTACTTATGGTGATGACCACAAAATTGAGCAGATTACCAAGCAGCTGAACAAGCTGGTTGAAGTGGTCAAAGTGGTAGATTTGTCTGAAGGTGCGCATATTGAACGTGAACTGATGCTGATTAAAGTCAAGGCACTGGGTTCAGCACGTGATGAAATCAAGCGTACTGCCGATATTTTCCGTGGTCAGGTGGTCGATGTGACACCAACGACCTATACCATTCAAATTGCCGGTACCACAGAAAAGCTTGATGGCTTTATTGATGCGTTGGCTGAGAACACCATTCTGGAAGTGGTGCGTTCAGGCGTATCGGGTATCGCACGTGGCGAAAAAGTTTTAACTATTTAATTTAACAACGAATTCATCTCTCCCGGCTGGGAGAGGCGCTAGCAAGCTGAATAATGAAATTGCCCTAGCGGACAGGAATCAAAAGCATTTAAGCGGAGACAGCAATGCAAATTTTTTACGATAAAGACTGCGACTTATCTATCATCCAATCTAAGAAAGTAGCGATCATTGGTTACGGTTCACAAGGTCACGCGCATGCGCTTAACCTTAAAGATTCTGGCGTTGACGTAACTGTTGGTTTACGTGCTGGTTCAGCTTCTTGGAAAAAAGCTGAAAATTCAGGTCTTAAAGTTGCTGAAGTTCCTGCTGCAGTTGCACAAGCTGACGTGGTGATGATCTTGACTCCAGACGAGTTCCAAGCGCAACTTTATCGTGACGTGATTGAGCCAAACATCAAGCAAGGCGCGACTTTAGCATTTGCTCACGGTTTCTCTGTTCTTTATAACCAAGTTGTTCCACGTGCTGACTTAGACGTAATCATGGTTGCACCTAAAGCACCTGGTCACACTGTACGTTCTGAATACCAACGTGGTTCAGGTGTTCCTGATCTTATCGCGATTCATCAAGATGCTTCTGGTAACGCACGTAACCTTGCACTTTCTTACGCTTCAGGCGTAGGTGGTGGCCGTACAGGTATCATCGAAACTTCTTTCCGTGAAGAAACTGAAACTGACCTGTTCGGTGAGCAAGCGGTTCTTTGTGGTGGTGCAGTTGAACTGGTTAAAATGGGCTTCGAAACTCTGGTTGAAGCGGGTTATGCGCCTGAAATGGCTTACTTCGAATGTCTACACGAACTTAAATTGATCGTTGACTTAATGTTCGAAGGCGGTATCGCGGACATGAACTACTCTGTATCAAACAACGCTGAATACGGCGAATACGTAACAGGTACTGAAGTCATCAACGAACAGTCTCGTGAAGCAATGCGTAATGCGCTTAAACGTATTCAATCTGGTGAATACGCGAAGATGTTCATCCAGGAAGGTGCGTTGAACTACCCATCTATGACTGCTCGTCGTCGTCAAAATGCTGCTCACGGTATCGAAGTAACTGGTGCTAAATTGCGTGCGATGATGCCTTGGATTCAAGCAAACAAAATCGTTGATAAAGAAAAGAACTAAGTTCTAATTTCTGAGCCAAAAAGCCCTTGTGTTTCACAGGGGCTTTTTTATGTCATTTAAAAATAGAGCTTACTGAGTTAAGTTAACTTCCGTGCCTCAAAGTAAGGCAAAGCAATGCTTTCCCTTACTTTTCGTACCTTGGATTCAAGCAAACAAAATCGTAGACAAAGAAAAGAACTAATTTCTCGAATCATTTGATTTGAACGCGAAGACCCACTCACTAGAGTGGTTTTTTTACATTTAATATTGTGTGCCTTGCTTCATTCAAAGGAGTGCTTTTCTTCCTTGTACTTCATACAAAACACTGTTTTTTACTTCTTACGCTTCACTTAAAGTGCTGCTTTGACGTCGCTGCCAGATCATCTGCCCCAAAAATAACTACTGTACTGAGTGAGATGGCTAATCACGCTGGGTCACTAAATTGGCTGAAAAATACTTTTATTTAGAAGAATTATTTTTTACTCAGATTAAAAGTCGAGTGAAAAATGAATAAATGCGAAAAAAGTAAAAAATGAATCAGGAATAAAACAGATTGGGCTGCTTTGGTTTTTTCTGATGGGGTTTATGTATTTTATTATTTCTCCCTAACAGTTTATTGAATAAGGCTATCCCTATTACTAAGTATTTTATATTTAAAATAACAATCAAATAATCTGTTTAAATTGTCAGGCTTCTTAAGAATATGTGAAATTTCAACTAATTTTTGGTGGAAAATTCTAATATTTCGAGGGAAACTAAAAAAAAATGTAATAAATGTAAAGGAATGTTTATTAAGGGTATTTAATATTTTTTATAAAAAACATCTATTTGTTTTTATCTTAAAAAACTAGGTAGAAAAAAATCCCTAAAAATAGTGACCCAAGTAGCAAGGAGAATTTGGGTCACCAAAAAAAGAGAATTAGTCCAAAAACAGTCGATTAAAAAAGAAAAATAATTTTAAAAAATAAACACTTAGTCTTGTGTGAAAAATCCCGTATAGATGGTTTTTTCTGTGGAATACCTACAATAAAAGGACTTGCTCAGGATCGGGTTTTAATCAGTCTAAAGACATTCTGGTTTGGGTGAGTGATTAGAAAAATGGTTCTTATATTAAAGTTATGGAGAAACACGACATGTCTACATTAATTAAAACAGCTATGGCGGTATTATTTGCAGGTACTTGCTCATCAGCAATTTATGCAACAGAAGCTGAAACAGCTGGTAAACCAGGCGGTAAACATAACTGGAATAGCTGTACAACTTTAGGTTGTGAAAAAGATATTCCAATTAAACTAGAAGTTCCAAAAAAATGTGAAATTAAAGGCGGATCAGCAATTGAGTTGAGCAAAGCCGGTGGTACCAAAACATCTAACTATACAGTAAGAAGTAATACTCACTATGTATTAAATATTACAACTGCAAACAATGGTACCAATGCAAGTACATATGTTAAGCATGAAGATGATGGCACAGTACGTATTCCAACTACAATCACAACAACAAAAACAGGTGGTGGTGCGATTGCTTGGGGTAGCAGTAACCATGCTGGTCTAGCAGATGATGTCTATACTGTTTCGGTTACTAACTCGGCAGTAGCTCCATTCCAGCGTGCAGGTACATATTCAGACACTTATAAAATCAAAGTGTTCTACTAATTTAGTGTTTCGCCTAACTTGGTCTTCGGACCAAGTTAGGCTTTTTCGTTATAAAAGCTGGGGAATAATATGAAAAAAATAATAGCCTTTTTAGTTTCATCGCTGTGTTATGTATCTGCAAGTTATGCAGGTGTTTCTATTGATCCGGTTCAGATGTATATCAACAGTCAGGCTAAACAAAGAACCACAACGCTTACTTTAGAATCTACAGATGAAACTGAAGCAAAAATTTTTGAAATTAAAGCCTTTAAATGGACGCAACAAGGCAATGGTGAGAATGTTTTGGTACCAGATGACACCCTTATTTTAAATCCCAAAAACTTTATTCTGCAGCCGAATGGCAAACAGACTATCCGTGTTGGTTTTAATCGTCCTTTAGAGTCGGTACTCACCGGTAATCAGGAGGGTGCATGGCGCATTCTGGTGGAAGAAATTCCACAGGCCGTGAAAGAAACCTCAGTTAACTTTCTGCTCAGCTTTAACCTGCCTTTATTTGTCGGTAAGCAGGAAGATACGAACGTTAAATTTAATATTGAGAATAACCGGCTGGTTGCACAAAATCAGGCCAATTCGCATGTTCAGATTAATAATTTGAAGATTGTTGATGCCAATAAGAAGGAAGTGTTTAAGGCCGATACTATGGCTTACTTATTGGCCAAAATGAATTACAGCTATGAGTTAAATGGAACCAAGATTGCAGATCCAAAAAAGTATACTGTCCAATTTTTTACGGATAAGAACGATAACATGGTGGAGCTTAAATTCTCGGACTAGCGGTATAAGGGGAATTTGCGATGAATATAAAAAATCGGTGGTTTATTGTTGTTCATATTTTATTTAGCTTCGCAGCGAATGCGAATGAAAATCCGATAGAAGAAAGTCTTGCCAATCTGTGGATTAATGAACTTGATCATCATACTGATATTATTTTAATCACAGAAGGGCAGCATTATTATATGGGTTGTGATGTGCTGTCCGAACGGCAAATTCAAGTGCAAAAGTTAAAGAAACATCAGCAGCGTGCGGATTTCTGTCTGGTCAGTGAAGGCGATATTCAAGCGGTTTTTGATAGTTCATCGCAGTCCATTAAATTAACCATCCCCACTCACTATTTTCAATCCGATTTAAACGTTTTTAACCAGAAAGTGATTCCTGAAAAAGCCAGTTTTGGTGGCTTTATGAATTATGACTGGGTCTATGCCAACAGCGATTCAAATGAAGCTTATAGTGGTCTGGCCGAGTTGGGGATCTTTAAAGATTACTGGATTCTCAAGAATTCGGTGCTGTATCAGAATACCTCTGTCGAGGAGCAGGTGGTACGTTTAAATAGCAGTTTTGATCTGGAATTTCCGGAAAGCATGACCCGTCTAACCCTGGGCGACACCACAACAACCTATAACCCGTTAATTAACTCTTTGCGTTTTGCCGGTTTAAACTGGGGAACCAACTACACCGAGCGTCCAAGTTTTGTCTATTGGAATATTCCAACCTTACAGGGTAGCGCGCGTATTCCATCTACTGTTGAGCTGTTTATTAACGGGGTGAGTATTTATAGCCAGAAAGTCAGCCCGGGTGATTACATGCTGGAAACAGGGGCGCAAATTCAGCAGGCGGGTGATGCACAAATTGTAGTTGAAGATGTTTTAGGTAATCGCAGTGTGCAAACTTTTCCGGTGCTGGTCACTAACCGTTTATTACGTGATGGCCTAGATGAATATAATATTGCCTTAGGTAAGCTGCGTTATAACTACAATCTGGACAGTAGCGATTATCGGGATTTCTTTGTTAATGGCTTTTACCGCAGGGGGCTGTCTAACGCAACCACCTTGGGAACCAACCTGTCCTATAGTGAAGATATTCAGAATGCAGGGGTTATGTGGACTCAGGCCATTAGTAATATTTTAATTGTAGATAGTGTGGTCATGGCCTCGCATGATGACCGGAATCAGATGAACTATTCCTATGGTTTATCCGCCAGCAAAGATTTCGGGAATTTTTCACTGGGTGCCAGTTCCAAGTATACCGAACGGGATTTTAAGTTTTTAGGCGATGATCTGGACAATGTTTCGAATTATCCAAAATTTGAAAATCTGGTGTATTTAGGGCTGACCAATGTGCCTTATGTGCACAATATTAATCTGAACTATGCTGAACAGAAATACTATGATCATCCTGAATTTGAACAGCAGAACCAGCGGGTGATCAATGTTGGATTTAACCGGAATTTTGGACGCCAATTTGCTGTCGGGCTCAGTTATTTCAATGCCTTTGGCGATCGTAAAGATTCTGGCGGGATATTATCTCTTAGTTATAATTTTGATAATGATAAATCCGTCTATTTTAGTCAGTCTGCAGACCAGAACACCAACCTGCAGCTGGTAAAAAGTGACTCGAGTCAGGTCGGCTTTGACTATGCTGTCGGTGTGAATCATCGCAATGATGACACACTTTATAATGTAAATGGCCTGCTGAAAACCAAGGTGGGTGATCTAGATTTTTACCATGTTCAGGGCAAGGAAACGCGTGACTCGCAACTGGCTTATCGTGGTGCTGTTGTCTGGTTGGGTAATCAGCTAAGTTTTACCAAAATTGTTGAACATGCTTTTGGTTTGGTCAAAGTCGGGGATTATCAAGATATTGATATTCTACGCTCACTGGTTTATGTCGATAAAACCAACAAAGACGGCTATGCCTTTGTGCATGACATTATTCCTTATGTGAAATACGACATTGCCTTTGATGAAAATCAGTTACCTATCGAAGATAAAATTCTTTATTCAAGTAAACAAATTACCGCGTTAAACCAGCGCGGCTACAAAATCAATTTCCCGGTTTTCCATGCTAAACAGGTTCGTATCCGGCCGGTAGATGTCCAAAATCGCAGTTTTGTACCGGGATCAGAGCTGCATATTAACAATGAAGGTGGCGAGGTTTATCCGATTGGTTCGGATGGAACGGTCACTTTATATGGCTTGATTCCAGGGAATTATAGTGTCCGGATTAAAACCCGAGAGGCGCAAACCTGTAGCGCTGTATTACAGGTTTCAGCTCAGGCACAAGATATAACTGTACCGGTTGAACTTGTGTGTAAATAAAAGGAGTAGGGGTGATGAAAGCGAGTGTACTGTTTTTAGTCTGTTGTATCAGCAGCAGTCTGTCTCTGGCACATGCGAGACAATGCCAAATTGAGCGTTTAACGGCAACCCAATTGAATTTGAATGCCTCTTATTTAAGTCAGGCTGCGACTTCCTTTTCGGTGAATTGTGATAGTCGTTATGCTATTAAATTTAATAGCCGAAATCTGGTGAATAGTACAGGCAGCAGTTATCTGGTGAATGAGAAGAATTATAAGCTCAGAACCCAGATGAATATTAGTGGTGCCAGCTCTTCACGCTGGAATGTTCCGCTTAGTCAGGCCCCCACTGGTCAAGATAAATTTGTGGTGTTGGTTCAATTAATGGAACGTCCAACGGCAAGAACACCTGCCGGTGTATACCGGGACAGTCTATATATTAATTTGATGTTTTAATTATGCTTTAAATATTGGAAATATCGAATATTTTTCCAAGGCTCTAACCAGGCGGGTGCAATACCACGAGTTTGATACATGTATGAAATTAATTTCATGAATTTATCATAAAACTGCAAACTGTAAGGATTATGCTGGGCAGACAACAACAACAGAGGAATACGCGGATGTCAGCGTCTTCACGCACACTGGTATTAAAGTCGCCTAATATTCCTGAGAATTTTAAATTTTATTTTAAACAGGAAAAACAAAAAAACGCGATTAATGAAGTTATTGAAATTGAAGAGCTGGTGCGACCTCGTTTAAGAATTGCGTTAGTGACAGAAACCTGGCCGCCAGAAATTAATGGTGTGGCCAATTCATTATTACAACTGTGCAAAGGATTGCAAAAACTGGGACACAAAATTCTACTGATTCGTCCTGAACAAAAACAACCTTGTACCGATTTTAGTCCCAACAAAGAATGTCTGGTCAAGGCGCAGTCTATTCCGAAATATGGCCATCTGCAGTTTGGCTGGCCACAGCTGTATAAACTCTCTACCGCCATGGATGAGTTTGAGCCAGATATCGTGCATGTGGTGACCGAAGGGCCGCTGGGTCTGGCTGCTTTACAGGTGGCAAAATCCAAGCAGATTCCGGTATCTAGCGGTTTTCACTCTGCCTTTCAGGACTTTAGCCGCTTTTTTGACCTGGCTTTTCTGGTTAAACCGATCCAGCGTTATCTGTGCTGGTTCCATAACAATACGCAACTGACCTGTGTGCCTAGTACTGATACCGAGCAGTCTTTACGCCAGTTTGGTGTGGAAGGCCCACTGGTGGTCGTTGGTCGTGGGGTCGACGTCGACAGGTTCTCACCGCAACATCGTTCAGAAGCCTTACGTTTACGTTGGGGCGCCGATGAACAGACCCGGGTGCTGATTTATGTGGGCCGGGTGTCGCCAGAAAAAGAAGTGAATGTGGTGATTGATGCCTATCGGGCCATGCAGGCCATTGTCAAATATCCAACCAAGCTGGTGGTGGTAGGCGATGGCCCAGACCTGAAACGTCTGGAAGGGCTGAACACCGATGGCGAGGTCATTTTTATGGGCAGCTTAAGCGGGCAAAAACTGGCTGAAGCTTATGCCAGTGCAGATGTGTTTGTCTTTGCCAGTCAGGTAGAAACCTTTGGCAATGTGGTGCTTGAAGCCATGGCCAGTGGCTTGCCAGTTGTGGCGTATGACTATGCCTGCGCCAATTTGCATGTCAAGCAAGATGAAACCGGCTGGCTTAGTCCACTGGGTGATGTCGCCGGAATTATGCGTTCGATTTATCAGTTGCCAAGCGCAAAAGTATTAAGACAGATGGGTAAAAAAGCCCGTGAATCTACCCAGCATATCGGCTGGCAATATCCGATCCAACAATTTGAACAGGCACTTTATCGGGTGGTGCAGGAGTCGCATATGACGACCTAGATTTTAAGCTCAAGCTTAAAGGAGAGCATAGAATGAAACTTAAAAATGCAAAAATAAGAATACTTGATCTCGACTTGAAAGGCTGTTTGTATCTCAATCATTTTTCCCACTCCGAACGGGTGGCTTATTTCTTTAAAGTGGTGAGCCGCTTAGGCGACGGTTTATTCTGGTATGTCATGCTGGCCACGGTCTGGTTATGGCAGGGCCTGCTGTATGGATTGCAGATTATCTACTTGCTGTTAGGTGGATCGGTCGGTACGGGCATCTATAAACTGCTTAAAAGCAAAACCGTGCGTCCCCGTCCTTATCAGGTACATCAGGTGATTCGCTTGGGCGAGCGTCCGCTTGATCACTTTAGTTTTCCTTCCGGTCACACTTTGCACGCGGTCATGATTACCACAGTGCTGGGCTATATTCAGCCGCTACTGCTGGTGTTGATGTTACCTTTTACCATTCTGGTGGCGCTATCACGTATGGTGCTGGGGCTGCATTATCCAAGTGATGTGGCGGTCGGTGCACTGATTGGCGGTGTGGTGGCCAGCGGCATTATTTCGGCTGCGCCGTATCTGGAAATTGCGCTATAGCCCATTCACCGGCGGTACGGCCTGTCAAAGCTGGTACAGCATTTGCAAAATTTGCTAAAGTAGTGCATCACACTAAATTGCCTTAGGAATAGACATGGGTTTACGTTGGACAGATAGCATCGATATCGCCATTGAACTGTATGAAGCACATCCAGATGTCGATCCGCAATGGATCCGTTTTACTGACCTGCATGCCTGGGTTTGTGCACTTCCAGATTTTGAAGATGATCCGACCAAGTCAACCGAAGGTCTGTTAGAAGCCATTCAAATGGCATGGATTGACGAAGCACGTTAACAGCGACCTCAAAAAACCGATTTTTTTTACAGATTAAACGCAGAAAAAAGCCCATTTTTCGGTATAATGCGGCAAAATTTCTGTCAACTTTGACTTTAAGGAGCCAATCATGGCTATCGAACGTACATTATCTATCGTTAAACCAGACGCAGTTGCTAAAAACGTAATCGGCGAAATCTTCGCACGTTTTGAAAAAGCGGGTCTTAAAATCGTTGCAACTAAAATGAAACACTTGACTCAAGCTGAAGCTGAAGGCTTCTACGCTGAGCACAAAGAACGTGGTTTCTTCGCTGACTTAGTTGCGTTCATGACTTCTGGTCCAGTTGTTGTTTCAGTTCTTGAAGGTGAAAACGCAGTTCTTGCTCACCGTGAAATCCTGGGCGCAACTAACCCTAAAGAAGCGGCTCCTGGCACTATCCGTGCAGACTTCGCTGTAAGCATCGACGAAAACGCTGCTCACGGTTCTGACTCTGTAGCATCTGCTGACCGTGAAGTTAACTACTTCTTCGCTCAAACTGAGATTGCTCCACGTACTCGTTAATACGCAGTATTCAAACCAGATAAGTGTTATTATACTTATCTGGTTTTTTTATTCTCTGAATAATCCCTCGCTCAGATCTTGAGCATCTCCTTTCATCCTCAGACATGATTTAGGTAATACACATGAGTAATGAAGTGGTCGCTTCATCTGCAACATCTGATGAGCAGCAACAATCTTTGTCCACTCCAGCGCAATCAACTTCTGTGCAGAAAGTGAATTTACTGGGCATGTCGCGTGCTGAGCTGGAAAAATTCTTCGAAGATTTAGGCGAGAAGAAATTTCGTGCCGGCCAGGTGATGAAATGGATTCACCAGTATTTCGTGACTGATTTTGCCGAAATGACCAATATTTCAGGCAAGTTGCGCGCAAAACTGGAACAGATATGTGAAATTAAAGCGCCAGATGTGGTGCATAAAAACTATTCTAAAGATGGTACGCGTAAATGGGTGTTCCGTGTTGGTGATGGTGCGGGTTCCTTGGTTGAAACCGTGCTGATTCCTGCGGAAGATAAAACTGGCTCACGTAAGACCTTGTGTATTTCTTCACAAGTTGGCTGTGCGCTGGACTGTTCATTCTGTTCAACCGGTAAACAGGGCTTTCAACGTGACCTGACCCAAGCTGAAATTATTGGTCAGCTGTGGATGGCCAACTATTCCTATATGGAAGATGTGCCGGTTGCAGAGCGTGAGCGTTCGGTGACGAACGTGGTGATGATGGGCATGGGCGAGCCGCTGCTGAACTATGATGCGGTCTTAAACTCGATGCGTATTATGCTGGATGACTTCGCCTATGGCATGTCAAAACGCCGTGTAACGCTGTCGACCTCGGGTGTAGTGCCAAAAATTGACCAGCTGGCTGAAGATATTGATGTCGCGCTGGCGATTTCTTTACACGCCACCAACGATGAACTGCGCAATGAGCTGGTGCCAATCAACAAGAAATATCCACTGGAACAGCTGATTGCAGCCTGCCAGCGTTATATCAAAAAAGATGGCAACGAAAGTGCGCGTAAGCACGTGACCATTGAATATGTCATGCTCGATGGCGTGAATGACAGCATTGAACATGCCAAAGAGATGATCAAGCTGCTCAAAGACCTGCCAAGCAAAATCAATTTAATTCCGTTTAACCCGTTCCCGCATGCGCCATATGGCCGTTCAAGCCGGAACCGGATTATTTCTTTCCAAAAAACTTTGTCTGATGCCGGATTTGTGTGTACGATTCGTCAGACACGCGGTGATGATATTGATGCTGCGTGTGGCCAGCTGGTGGGACAGGTGGCAGACCGTACCCGTCGTGCGGAACAATGGAAAAAGAAAGTTGCAGAGCGAAATGAAATTATGCGCTCTCAAGGATAATTAAATTTAGGGGGAGAGGTCCATTGACTAAGTTGATGTATAAATTCACAACCATCAGCACATTGTGTGTGGCTGCATGGATGAGCACCGGCTGTCAAACCACAACTCCTACTTTAAGTCCGAAAGATCCGGAAAAGGCAATTCAGGTGCGTACCCAGCTGGCGGCCGAGTATTTAAAATCGGGTGATTTAGACTCGGCCAAACGTGCCCTGGATCAGGCACTGGAAACAGATTCGCGTGATTCTATGGCCAATATGATGATGGGCGTGCTGCTACAGCAAGAAGGTAGCAAGCTGAATCTGGAGAAGGCCGATACGTATTTCAAGCGTGCCATCTCTGCCGATCCGAACAATGCGCAGGCGCGTAACAACTATGGTACGTATTTGTATCAGGTTGAACGCTATAATGATGCCATTGAACAGCTGAGTATTGCCGGGGCAACACTCGGTTATGATCAACGTTTTCGTGCATTGGAAAACGTGGGGCGGATTTACCTGAAACTGGGCGATATGGCGAATGCTGAAAAATCATTCAAGCAGGCCCTGCAGGCAAACCGTGACTCCTATGTTTCAATGTTAGAGTTGGCGGAAATTTTTTATTTCAACCAGCAGACTCCTGCCGCATCCAGAATGTATGAACAGTTTGTGCGTGCTGTGGGACAAAAAAATCAAGGTGCGCGTGCCTTATGGATTGGGATCCGTGTTGCGCGTGCAAATGGCGATCAGTTAGGACAGCAGGTGCTGGTCAATCAGCTCCGGGCATTGTTCCCTGAAAGCCAGGAATATCAACGTTATTTGCAATTACAGCACAGTACTGAGGCCGTATGGAAGTAAATCCTAATTCACCGCAATCAAATACAAATGTAGCGCCCAATGCATTAGGAAATATCCAACGCCCAGGTGAGTATCTGCGTCAAATCCGTCAAAATCAGAAGCTTGAGCTTGAAGATGTGGCGCAAGAATTGAATATTCCGGTCAAAACCCTGACGGCGCTGGAGCAGGATGAATACAAGTCACTGCCTGAAGCGACCTTTATCAAGGGTTATTACCGCACCTACGCCAAATATTTAAAAGTCGATGCCACCAGTATCATCCAGCGTTTTGATGAAATCTATGCCAATGATACCGGCATGCTGCCGAATCATGCCCTGAATAATTCCCCAATTAAAATTATGGGCAAACTGCCTGGCTCGAATCGTGACCGTAACCGCAAATGGTTAAAACGTATTGCGCTGGCGGTAGTGGCACTGGCCTTAATCTGGATTATCATCGCGGCCGTGCAAAACTGGTCATCTTCGCAGTCGAGCGACACTGAGCAGAATATTGTGCCAATGTCTGATGTCGAAATTATTAATTTAGACAACAGCAGTGCCGTGACCGGCGATCAGCTGTCTTTAAGCTTTAATCGTCCGACGTCGGTTCATATTGTGGATTCGACCGGGAAGGTGCTGGCCACTGGCCGTCAGGCGTCCAGCTTGAATTTAACTGGTGAGGCACCATTTCAGATTCGTTTAGATGATGCAACCGCAGTGTCATTAAGTCTAAACAATGAAAATATTTCATTGTCTCCATATACCGTCAATGGCAAAGCGGAATTCCGTTTGTCGCCTTAATGGCACAGAGTAGAGCGAAATCATGATTGAGAATCCAATTCGACGCCGTCCAACCCGTAAAATTCGTGTCGGTTCAGTCTATGTGGGCGGTGATGCGCCAATCAGCATTCAGAGTATGACCAATACCGAAACCTGTGATGTCGCTGCAACGGTTGCGCAAATTCAGCGCTGTGTTGATGCTGGTGCAGACATCATGCGGGTATCGGTACCAAGCATGGAAGCCGCACAGGCTTTTGGTGAAATCCGTAAGCAGGTCTCTGTTCCTTTGGTGGCTGATATTCACTTCGACTATAAAATTGCTTTGGCTGTGGCCGATTTCGGTGCTGACTGTCTGCGGATTAACCCGGGTAATATCGGTTCGGAAGCGAAAATCCGTGAAGTGGTGGCTGCGGCCAAACATCATGATATTTCCATGCGGATTGGGGTCAATGCCGGTTCACTGGAAAAAGATATTCAAAAAAAATACGGCGAGCCGACCGGTGCAGCCTTGCTTGAATCGGCCATGCGCCATATTGATATTTTAGACCGTCTGGATTTCCAGGAATTTAAGGTCTCGGTGAAAGCATCGAATGTATTTTTAACCATGGATGCCTATCGTTTGCTGTCGCAGCAAATTGATAATCCGCTACATTTAGGTGTGACTGAAGCGGGAATCTATCGGACCGGTTCGGTGAAATCAGCGATTGCCTTAGGTGGCCTGCTGATGGAAGGCATTGGCGACACTATGCGTATTTCCCTGGCAGCAGAGCCGGAAGAAGAAGTCAAAATTGGCTTTGATATTTTAAAATCGCTCGGCCTGCGTTCTAATGGCATTAACTTCATTGCCTGCCCAAGCTGTTCACGTCAGGAATTTAACGTGATTAAAGCCATGCAGATGTTGGAAGAGCGTCTGGAAGATGTCCGCACTCCAATGGATGTGTCGGTGATTGGCTGTAAAGTTAACGGTCCGGGCGAAGCCAAAGAAGCTGATATTGGCGTGGTAGGTGCAAGTCCGCGTTCACTGGTGTATCGTAATGGTGAAAAGAGCCATTTAATTGATACCAATCAATTGGTTGATGAAATCGAAACAATGGTTCGTCAACGTGTTAAAGAGCTTGAAGAAGCTAAGTCAAAAGAGATTATTCGCACAGGTTTTTCTGAGTAGATCATGAGTTCAATCGTCGCAATCAAAGGTTTTAATGACATTCTCCCAACCCAGACCCCGGCTTGGAGACGTCTGGAACAGCATCTGTCCAGTCTTATGGATGCTTATGGTTATCAGCAAATCCGTTTGCCGATGGTTGAGCAGACCCATCTGTTCAAGCGTTCCATTGGTGATGCAACCGATATCGTTGAAAAAGAAATGTACACCTTCCTGGACAAAGGCAATCCGCCAGAGTCATTGACTTTACGTCCGGAAGGTACGGCAGGCTGTGTACGTGCCATGCTTGAGCATAACCTGCTGCGCGGTGCAACGCCTCGCGTGTGGTATATCGGCCCAATGTTCCGTTATGAAAAACCGCAAAAAGGCCGTTATCGCCAGTTCCATCAGTTTGGTGTGGAAACTTTTGGTGTCGCTACCCCAGATATGGATGCCGAGCTGATTTTAATGACCGCGCGTTTATGGAAACGTATGGGCGTTGCAGATAAAGTTCAACTTGAACTGAATACTTTAGGTGAGTCAGATGAACGTGCCGCGTATCGCGCCGCCTTGGTTGAGTTCCTGGAAACGCACAAAGCCGATCTCGATGAAGATTCTCAGCGCCGTTTAAGCACCAACCCGCTGCGTATTCTGGACTCTAAAGATGCCAAAACTCAAAGCATCCTGGAAAATGCACCAAAACTTCACGACTTTATGGGTGAAGACACCATGGCGCATTTTTCCCAGTTGCAGCAGTATCTGACTGATGCCGGTGTCAGCTTCGTGATTAATCAAAAATTGGTCCGTGGTCTGGATTATTACAACAAAACTGTATTTGAATGGACCACCACCCATTTGGGTTCACAGGGGACAGTGTGTGCCGGCGGCCGTTATGATGGTCTGGTGGGGCAGTTAAAAGGCAAGCCAGAACAGTCGGTTCCGGCAGTTGGTTTTGCCATGGGCATGGAGCGTTTATTGCTTCTATTGGAACAGGTCGAAGACAACAGCCCAAGCCGCGATTGTGAAGTGTTCCTGGTGGCCGATCCGGCATCACAAGGTAAAGCACTGGTGCTGGCAGAGCAGATTCGTGACCAGCTTGAAGCCAGTGGTAGTGCCATTCGCCTGAAAGTCGGCTCACAAGGCTCGATGAAAAGCCAGATGAAAAAAGCCGACCAGTCGGGTGCACTGTATGCTTTAATTCTGGGTGAGCGTGAGTGGGAAAACCAGCGCTTCGCCGTTAAAGAACTGGCCACTGCCGAGCAGTTGGATGTAGCTGTGGCAGGGATTGTGCCATTTATGATTGAAAAATTTTCTTCAAAATAAGCCAAAGAACATAAGGAAAAGGGTAATTCAATGAGCGCATTAAGTGATGATGAACAACTTGATCATTTAAAATCATTCGCTAAGAAATATGGTTCTGCAATTATTAGCGGGATTTTGATTGCGCTGATTGCCTTTTTCGGATGGCAATACTGGCAGAAGAAAAACCTGGCTGAAGATCAGACCAACACCGCCAAAGTCCAGCAACTGATGGACGAGGCGCGTGCGGCTGAAGGCGATGACAAAGCTTTCCAGAATCTGTCGACCACGGCCGATAAGATTGTGAAAGAAGCTCCAGATTCCGTCCAGGCCATTCAGACCCAGTTCTTAATGGCGAAACTGGCCTATGATCAGGGCGATTATGCCGGTGCAGAAAAAGCCTTAAAGAAAGTTGAAAATTCTAAAGTCGATGATGCCGGCTTAATGCAGGTATTAAAACTGCGTTTGGCCTATGCGCAATTGGCACAAAAGAAATATGATGAGGCACTGAAAACCTTGTCTGCCGTCAACGATCCTGCCTTTAAAGCAACAGCTGAAGAAGCGCGTGGTGATGTGTACGTGGCGAAAAATGATATTGAAAATGCCAAAAAAGCGTATCAGAACGCATGGAATGCGTTACTTGAACGTCAACAGGAACGTCAAATTTTACAAATTAAACTCGAAAGTGTCGGCGTTTTAGTTGATGATCCTGAAATTGAACGTCCTGTAATCGACACACAAGTGGATGAAACTGAATGAATAGAAAATATAAGATCCCGTTTGCACTAACTGTTTTAAGCCTTGCATTGGTTGGCTGTTCAAGCAACAGCATTAAAGTTGAAAAAGTAAAACCGAATCCTTTGCCAAAACTGCAACAGGCCAAAACCCTGGTGCCTGTATTTTCTCAAAACACCTCATCGACTGCTGAAGAAGATCCGCTGCGTTTACAGCTAGATGTCGATAATGGCGTGGTATTTAGTATTGATCCTAAAGGTGAAGTAGCGGCCTATCGTGGCAAGCAGCGTTTGTGGCAGACCGAAGTCAGCAAACAGGGGCTCAGCTCAGGTGTAGAAGCGGCAGAAGGTCTGGTGATTGTTGGGAATCAGAAAGGTCAACTGTTTGCACTGGATCAGGCTACAGGTGAGAAAAAATGGACCGCACAATTGACTGGCGCCATTCTGGCACCTTCGCTGGTGCATGCCAACCGTGTGGTGACCATCAGCAATGATGGTATTGTCTATGCGCATAACCTGGCGACTGGCCAGCAAATGTGGACTTACAATTTGCCGAATGTCCAGTTTAGCCTGCGTGGTAGCGCTGCACCGGTAGCGGTTGATCCGCGTACCGTGCTGGTAGCAACCGCCAATGCTTATATTTATGCAATTGATGTGGTGACCGGTACGCCGCGTATGCAGCGCCGTGTGGCCATCAGTGAAGGTCGCTCCGATATTCAGCGTTTAAATGATATTGATGGCGATCCGGTAGTAGCTGGCCAGTTCCTGGTCACTACCAGCTTCCAGGGCCAGGTGACCGTCACTGATCTGGCTTCACAGCAAGTGGTTTGGAGCGAAGACCTGAGCAGCACCAAACGTCCGGAAGTGGTCGGCAATGGGGTTTTTGTCGCCAGTGCCGATGGCCGTTTAGTGGCTTATGAAATTACCAGTGGCCAGAAGCTGTGGGAAAATAACCAGTTGCTTAACCGTCGTTTAAGTAACCCGGTAATGCTGGGTCAGGACCTGGTGGTGGGAGATATGGATGGTGTCTTGCATCTGTTTAACCCGAGCAACGGTCAGCTGATTGGTCGCGCCAAAACCAGCGGTGAAGTGCGTTCTTTACGTGTCATCGACAACCAGTTATATGTTGGTACGCAAAAGGGTGCATTCAGCATTTGGCAGAACCGTTAACTTTTTGTTGCCTTATGTTAAACTAGGCGACAATTTCCGTATTTTTTAACGCGGGGTGATTGAATGTTCAATGCCCCGTGTTTTTATTCAGGTCTTTGACTGAAATTTTTTCTTCCCATTTGTTTCTGATGTTCAGACCCGTGTAGTGGACTGATCTCAAATAAAGGTTAATCTATGAAACCCGTAATTGCGCTCATTGGTCGTCCGAACGTCGGAAAATCAACGTTGTTTAACCAGATCACCAAGAGTCGTGATGCTCTGGTCGCAGACTTTGCCGGCCTGACGCGTGACCGTAAATATGGTGATGCGACCTATCAGAATAAATCCTTCATCGTGGTCGATACCGGCGGTATTGGCGAATCTGAAGGTGGTATCGATTCTTACATGGCCGAGCAGTCGAAAACCGCCATCCATGAAGCCGATATGATCATCTTCGTGGTCGATGCGCGTGCCGGTCTGCTGGCTTCGGATGAGCAGATTGCCCGTGAACTGCGTACGCTGGGTAAAAAAGTCTTTCTGGTGGCCAACAAGGTCGATGGCGTACATGCAGAAGCCGCGCTGGTTGAATTCTTTAAACTGGGGATGGGCGAGCCAATGCAAGTGGCCGCCAGCCATGGTCGCGGTGTTCAGCAGATGCTGGAAGAAGTACTGCAAGATGTGCCGGAAGATGAAAACCCGGAAGAGCGTGATGAAGACACGGGTCTGCGTCTAGCGATTATTGGTCGTCCAAACGTGGGTAAATCGACGCTGGTGAACCGTTTGCTGGGTGAAGAGCGCGTGGTTGCTTTTGACCAGCCGGGCACAACACGTGACTCGATCTATATTCCGTTTGAGCGTGAAGGGCGTAAATACACCATGATTGATACTGCCGGTGTACGCCGTAAAGGCAAGGTCGATGAAATGATCGAGAAATTCTCGATTGTAAAAACCTTGCAGGCGATGAAAGATGCCAACGTGGTGGTTGTGGTGGTCGATGCGCGTGAAGGGATTGTCGAGCAGGACCTGCACCTGATTGGTTATGCGCTGGAAGCTGGCCGTGCCATGGTGATTGCGATCAATAAATGGGACAACATGTCTGAATATGATCGCAAGCAGTGTAAGCTGGATGTCGAGCGCCGCTTTGACTTTATTCCTTGGGCGCGTATTCACCTGATTTCAGCGCTGCATGGCACTGGGGTGGGTGATCTTTATCCATCGATTCATCGTGCTTATGAGTCTTCGCGCTTAAAAGTATCACCAGCCAAACTGACTCAGATTCTGAATGATGCAACTGAAGCGCACCATCCGCCAAAAGTGCAGGGTCGTGCCATTAAAATGCGTTATGCACACATGGGAGGCCAGAACCCGCCAACGATTGTAATTCACGGTAACAAGGTGGATAAAACCCCGGCCGATTATCGTCGTTACCTGGAAAACGTGTTCCGTAAGGTCTATAAGCTGGAAGGAACTCCGGTGAAGATTGAATTTAAAACCTCTGAGAACCCGTTTGAAGGACGTAAATCACAGGTGGATGAACGTACTGCTGCGCGTCGTCGTCGTTATGTACAGAAGTTTAAGAAAGCCGAGAAGAAATTTAAACGCGGTTAAGCGGTTTGTCGCTTGATACAAAAAAAGCCCGAATCAGATTCGGGCTTTTTTATGGCCATTAGTTTCTAGTCTGGACGCCGTGCCAGCAACATATTGCTATAACGATTCACCCACTGCGGGCTTAGGCGTGACAGGGTAAACAGGAATTTGCTTTTTAATCCGACCGGCTGATGGGTGGCGGTAAATAACGAGTTTTTTCGCGTAACACAACTGAAAATTTCATCGGCCACATCTTCCGCGCTTAAATGTACCCCCATATTTTGGATGGTGCCGGCATCCATATCTTTGACCATGGCGGTTTGTACAAACAGAGGCATCACATCCAGCACCCGGATACCATATTTTTGCCATTCAACATCCAGCCCTTCGCTTATACCGCGTACCGCAAATTTGCTGGCCGAATACGACACCAGATCGGCCTGTCCATAAATGGCCGAAGCTGATGACAGGTTCACCACCCGGGCAAAAGTCGCCTGTTTTAAATAAGGCAGTGCGGCATGACAGCCATTTAGCACCCCATTGACATTAACCTGCATGGTACGCTGATGCGCCTGAATCTCGGTGTCTTCAAAAGCACCCGAATATAAGATACCGGCATTATTGACTAGAATATTCAGCTCGCCAGCCCAGTCTACAAAACGCGCCAAAGCCGTTTGCCACTGTGCATAATCCGCGACATCCAGCCCGCCGGCTTGCGCATTGGGACCCAGCTGCTGCGCCAGTTGCTCGGCCTGTGCAACATTTAAATCATAAATTCCGACTTTATAACCCGCCTGATAAAATAAGCGGGCCACTGCTGCACCAATGCCTTGTGCTGCGCCACTAATGAAGATACTGTGCATGTGGCTAACTCCTTGTGTTTTTGTTTTTCAAAGTGTTGTTCTGTTGAGAGCATAGCAAATATTTTTATGTAGATGATGGTTGAAGAAGGTGGAAATCGGCATGGATCAGTTATTGGCAGTGATGAAACGGCTTCGTGAGCAATGTCCGTGGGACCAGAAGCAGACCCCAGAATCGCTGACCAAGTATGCGATTGAAGAAGCCTATGAAGTCGAAGCGGCCGTGCGCAGTGGTCATGCTCAGGACGTCAAAGAGGAACTGGGCGATCTATTGCTGCAAGTGGTGTTTCAGTCGCAAATGTATAGCGAGCAGGGTGCTTTTGATTTTCAGGATGTGGTGCAGGCCATTACCGATAAAATGATTCGCCGTCACCCGCATGTATTTCAGCCGGAGCAGTTTGCGGCTTTAAGCCCGGAAGATGTCAGTGCATTGTGGCAGCAGATCAAACAGCAGGAAAAAGCCGGAAAACCTGCATCGCGCTTATCTGAGGTCAAACATGGCCCGGCCATTCAGCAGGCGCAGCAGTTACAGCACAATGTCGCGAAGATTGGCTTTGATTTTTCCGATGTCGCTGGCGCGATGCAGAAAGTCGATGAAGAGTTGCAGGAGTTGAAACAGGCGGTGGATCGGCAAGATTCCGACGAAATTCTGGATGAGCTGGGTGACTGTTTATTTTCTTTAATTAATGTTGGCCGTAAACTGAATCTGTCCAGCGAAATGGCTTTGCTGAGTACCGTACATAAATTTAGAACCCGCTTTGCTTTCATTGAACAGCAGTTACAACAGCAGCATAAAAATATAGAACAGGTGTCGTTGGCTGAAATGGATCAGCTGTGGGAGCAGGCAAAACAACAATTAAAATGACAGAGTGACCATGACAAGAAGAATAAGATTTCAACACGCTCAAGCTCTAATTCAACTGGCGTTAATGTTCTGCCTGTTTTGTAGTTTTTTCGCGCTGCAAAATGCGCAGGCAGAAAATTATGATGCGCGTTATCTGCAATGGAAGGCTGAACAAGAGGCGATTGATGCCCGCTTAAGCTCGTCGGCTTCTACGAAGACTTCCCAACCCCGTTCAGCTAGCGCAGGCAGTAGTGAAAAAATTAATCTGAATATGGCAACAGCCGCGCAATTACAGCAATTATCTGGCGTGGGACAAAAGAAGGCGGAAGCTATTATTGAGTACCGCAATCGGCATGGAAAATTCAAACGGATTGAAGATTTACAGTTAGTCAAAGGGATTGGACCGGCATTATTGGCCAAAAACCGGCACCGGCTGGGTATTTAATCGGGTCTGATCATCGGCCAACACCGCATCAGCCGGGCCCGAGTATTGAGATAATCAAATTGCCCTTTGATTGTGTTAGAGATATGATTAGCGTCATCTAATCTATTTTACGTTCAGACGTAGGAGACAGCGTCTTTTGCAAACTTTGCGCGCGTCAAAATGTGGTTTATCAACCACGCAATTACCTGCTTACATTCTAGATGTTATTGATGCTTTAACCAAAGCTGGCTATGAAGCTTATATCGTTGGTGGTGGTGTTCGTGACCTGATGTTGGGCCTGAATCCGAAGGATTTTGATGCCGTGACCAATGCCACGCCATCTCAGGTCAAAGAGGTGTTCGGACGCCGCTGTCGCATTATCGGACGCCGCTTTGAGCTGGCTCATGTCTATTCTGGACGTGAACTGGTGGAAGTTGCTACCTTCCGTGCACCGCCGAAAAGAGCGGTGACCTCTGCTGCGGGCATGATTTTAAGAGACAATAACTGGGGCACGATTGAGCAGGATTTTGCCCGTCGTGACTTCAGTATCAATGCTTTGTATTACCAGCCACGTAAAGGAATCGTGCTGGATTTCTGTCATGCAGTTGATGACATTAAATCCAAAACCTTGCGTCTGCTCGGTGATCCGACCGTCCGTTTTGAAGAAGATCCGGTGCGGATGCTGCGGACCTTACGTTTTGCGGCCAAGCTGAATTTCAATATTGATCCGGCCATTCTGGAGATTTTTACTCCGGAAATGACTCAGTTGCTGCGCGATGTTTCTCCGCACCGTCTGTATGATGAATCGCAAAAACTGTTCACCATGGGGCATTTAAATCGCGTCTTGCCGATGCTAATCGACTTCGGTATCTGGCGTCAGCTTTTTGCCGACATCAAGCCGGACATCACCCCCTTTATTGAACTGGCTGCAAAAAATACCGATCAGCGCATTGCGATTGGCAAAACCATCAACCCGGCCTTTTTCTATGCGGTGCTGCTGTGGAAGCCATTTTTAGAGCGCTGTGATTTTTATCTGTCCAAAGGGGTAATTCCGGCAGAAGCACGTGCACAGGCTGGGCTGGATGTGTTGAAACGTCAGGCCACCCGCACGGTGATTCCGCGTTTTGCCGAAACCTTTATTCGTGAAGTCTGGGAAATGCAAACCCGTTTGCTGAATCCAAAACCTCAGCAAATTGCTGCCCTGTCCAACCATGCACGTTTCCGTGCCGGTTTCGACTTTTTGCTGCTGCGTGAAAGATCTGGCGATGCCCAGACTCAAGAGATGGGTACGTGGTGGGATCAGTACCAGACCATGAGCACCGATGAAAAAGAACGTGCCATTGGCCAGTACAACCGTCAGCGGGCCAAGAGCCGTCGCAAAGCTGCACAGGAAGAACATCTGGAGCAGCAGCTGAATGCCGCGCAGACCGCCGAAATTGAACCGCTGGTGAATGAGCCGGAGCCACGCAGCCGCCGTGCCCGTAAAGCCAAACAGCAGGAAGATGCCCGTGCCCAAGTTGCATCAATATCATCAAGCAATGGCTCGGGGATTGGTGCAGACCATCCAATTCTGAAGCGCAAGCGGGTACAACGGGATTTAAGTCAGGTTATTTTCGGGCCAACACAATGAGTAGGGTGACTTATATTGGCCTGGGTAGTAACCTGGGCGATTCACGCCAGATTCTGACCGAAGCTGTACACAAGCTGGCGACGTTGGGTCAGGTCAAAACCTCTAAACTGTATCAAAGTCCGCCAATGGGGCCACAAGACCAGCCGAATTATTTAAATGCGGTGGTACAGCTGCGTACAGATTTACCGGCGCTGGAATTGCTGGATCAGCTGCAGCGTTTTGAGCAGGAAGCCGGACGGGTGCGTTTACGCCATTGGGGTGAACGCACGCTCGATCTGGATTTACTCCTCTATGGACAGGAGCAGATTCAGCATGAACGTCTGACTGTGCCGCATGTCGGCGTTTTAGAACGCGATTTCGTGGTCATTCCATTACTGGATTTAGACCCCGAACTGCGTGTGCATACGCAATTATTAAAAGACTTGCC
This sequence comes from Acinetobacter sp. Brlt_5, assembly GCF_051949055.1. NCBI lineage: Bacteria > Pseudomonadati > Pseudomonadota > Gammaproteobacteria > Moraxellales > Moraxellaceae > Acinetobacter > Acinetobacter sp. Brlt_5. The sequence continues at coordinate 24,992 of NZ_JAYJLP010000018.1, read as the reverse complement.
GTTCATTCAACAGCCCGCACTGGATGTGCTGGACCATGAACACTGGGCAAATATTTAAAGTGATTTTTAGCATGTTCTATGCTTTTCCTAGAGGAACATCTCCATGATTAGTCTCAGTGACTTAAGACAATTTAAAGCCGATGGTCGCAAATTCTCCTGCCTGACTTGTTATGATGCGAGTATGGCCAAGGCAATGGAAATTGCTGAAATTGATAGTATTTTAATTGGCGACTCGCTGGGGATGTCGATTCAGGGCCGTGACTCTACCTTGCCGGTGACTGTTGAAGATATGGCCTATCATACGGCAGCAGTGCGTCGTGGCAATCAGCATGCCTTTATCATGACCGATCTGCCATTTATGAGTTATGCCACCTTGAATGATGCACTGCAAAGCTCGAAAACCGTGATGCAGGCCGGTGCGCAAATGGTCAAAATGGAAGGTGGTGCCTGGCTGGCTGAAACCGTAGAAGTGCTGACCCGTAACGGAATTCCAGTGTGTGTGCATTTGGGCCTGACGCCGCAATCGGTACATGTCTTTGGCGGTTATAAACTCCAGGCGCGTACCCGTGAAGCGGCGGACAAGTTGATTGCCGACTGTCAGGCGGTGGTTGATGCCGGTGCTGCGCTGTTATTGCTGGAATGTGTACCGGCGCAGCTTGGTCAGGAAATTAGCGCCCTGTTCCCGCATATTCCGGTAATTGGAATTGGTGCCGGTGCAGACACCGATGGTCAGGTGCTGGTGGTGCAAGATATGCTGGGTCTGACGTTTGGCCGCGTTGCCAAATTTGTACGGAACTTTATGAAAGAGCAGTCTGGTGAAACAGCCATTTTAGATGCCTTCAAAGCCTATCATGCTGCGGTACAAGACGGTTCTTTCCCGGCACGTGAACAAACTTTCCAAGTTGAGTTGTAAAACATGAAAACAGAAACCACGATTCAGGGATTGGCAGCCTCATTAAATCCTGCACGTGCAGCGCGTAAAATTATTGGTTTTGTCCCGACCATGGGCAATTTGCATGAAGGCCATCTGAGCCTGGTGCGTGAAGCGCGTCAATTATGTGATGTGGTGGTGGTCAGCATCTTCGTGAACCCGATTCAGTTTGGTCCAAATGAAGACTTTGACAACTATCCACGGACCTTGGAACAAGACAGTCAATTGCTGGCAGAAGCCGGTTGTGACATTGTATTTGCGCCTTCTGTCGAGCAAATGTATGGCAAAAGCCCGCGTTTAACCAACATCAGTGTGTCTGAAATTACCGAAGACCTGTGTGGTTTGCAGCGTCCGGGACATTTTGATGGTGTCGCGGTGGTGGTGACCAAGCTGTTTAATATTGTGCAGCCGAACTATGCCTTCTTTGGCCAAAAAGATTATCAACAGCTGGCGGTGATTCGTCAGTTTGTACGTGACCTGAATATTCCACTGGAAGTGATTGGCGTGCCAATTGTCCGGGCAGAGGATGGTCTGGCGCTCAGTTCACGTAACGGTTATTTAAGTGAACAGGAACGTAAAACGGCACCAGTAATTTATCAAAGCCTGAAAAATGCTGAACAGGCACTGCAACAGGGTGAAAAGCTGTCAGAAGTGTTAGCGAATATTAAGGCAGCATTGACGCAGGCCGGCTTTGTTGTGGACTATGTAGAGGCACGTACACCTGAACTGCAAAAAATTGATGAATTTAATCAAGAGATTGTTTTGTTCGTGGCGGCAAAATTGGGAAGCACCCGCTTAATTGATAATATGCAGATCAAACCGACTGCATAGCTCAGCAATGGAAAGGACAGCCTTGTCATGAAGCGTATTTTGATTGTGACCGGACAATCAGGTTCAGGAAAATCCTCGGCTTTGCAGGTTCTCGAAGACCTCGGATATTACTGTATTGATAACCTTCCTCTGGCATTGCTGCCCGAAATTGTGGCCAAGCTTGATCTGGAAAATAATCTGGAACAGCTGGCGCTAGGGGTCGATGTACGCAGTACCCGCGCCAATTTGCAGGAATTTGACCAGGTGTTTGAACAGCTGCAAGGTCATGGCTCGGTCGATATTATTTATCTGACTGCCCAAGATCAGGAGCTGATCACCCGCTTTAGTGCTTCGCGCCGTCCGCATCCTCTGGCCAGCCGGTTTAAAAGTCTGCATCAATGCATTCAGGAAGAAAAAGTCCTGCTTATGCCGATTCAGCTGCGCTCCACGGTGCACATTGATACCACCGACAAGAGTGTGCATGACTTAAAGCATACCTTGCTGTCGAAGCTGGGTCAGACCGATAAACTGATTGTGATTTTGCAATCTTTTGGCTACAAGTATGGTATTCCGCTGGATGCCGACTATGTCTTTGATATCCGGCATTTGCCGAACCCACATTGGGATCTGTCTTTGCGCAAATATTCCGGACTGGATGAGCCGGTGCAACAGTTTCTGGAACAGCATGAACAGACCAATGAAATGTTCCAGGATATTTATCAGTTTTTAAATAAATGGCTGCCTGCATTTGCAGAAGGGCATCGTCATTATATGACCATCTCTATTGGCTGTACCGGTGGGCAGCACCGATCTGTTTATATGGTGGATAGACTAAAAAAGGCACTTGAGGCACAATGGTCTATTCAAGTCTTACACCGGGAAATGAAGCACTGGTCATGATTGACACAACTGTTGACGTAATTAATAAACTAGGTTTACATGCGCGTGCATCAGGCAAACTGATTGAAGTCACCACGAAATTCCGTTCGTCCATTCAAATTGGCAAAGGTGACAAGTTGGTCGATGCAAAAAATATCATGTCCCTGCTCATGCTCGGCGCAGGTAAGGGCACAACTTTACGTTTAGTGATTGAAGGTGCAGATGAAGAACAAGCTTTATCTGAAATTCAGGCACTTTTTGCAGCAAAATTTTACGAGGCAGATTAATCGTGGCACGTCGACCGCACCGTTTTACCGAAGATGATTTCGAATCTTTAGAAGGACGTGCAAGTAAAACTGAACAGAAAAAAGCCGTACAGCGTATGGCTGCTTTGGGCGAGCAGTTGGCTCAACTGAACCCGAAGCAAATTCAAAAGCTTCCTGTAGATGAGCGTTTAATTGATGCACTCATTGAAGTGCAGAATATCAGTTCGCATGAGGCGCGTCGCCGTCAGTTCCAGCGGATTGGGAAACTGCTGCGCAATGAAGATGAATCGGTAATTCTGTCTTATTTAACCCCGCAGCAGGGTGCCAAAAAAACCGCACAGCTGCAACGCTGGGTCGAGCGGATTATTAAAGATGGTGATCCGGTAATTAATGATTTCTGCAAAACTTATAATGCGGCAGAACGACATACCCTGCGTCAGCATGTGTTGCGCATTCACCGTGATTTGAAAGTGGAAATGCCGGAAGCAGAGCTGGAAGCATCCAAGTTAAAATTGTTTAACTATGTGCAGCAAGTGGCGCTGTTATCTGACAATTAAGCTAATCAGACTTCATCTGGTCCGAAGCCATTAAAAACGACTCAATGGAGTCGTTTTTTTATTGCGGTTCATTTTTGGGTGACTGATTTGAAAACGGGCACTATGACCCGCATCAACATCTCAGCTGGCTTTAACCGAACTCGCCGACAGCGCGTTCTTTGGCCCATTCACGTAATACAAACTTCTGTAATTTGCCGGTCGAGGTTTTAGGAATCTCGGTAATCACCACTTCTTTTGGCACTTTAAAGCGCGCCAGATGCTGCTGGCAGAAGGCAATGATTTCATCTTCGGTCACGGTTTTACCTTCTTTAATTTCAATAAAGGCGCACGGGACTTCCTGCCAGCGCGGATCCGGTTTGGCCACCACTGCCGCGGTGAGGACCGCAGGGTGCTGGTACAGCACCTCTTCAACCTCCAGCGAGGAAATATTTTCACCGCCGGAAATAATCACATCCTTGGAGCGGTCGGTAATTTTGGCATAGCCATCCGGCTGGCAAACGGCCAGGTCGCCGGTATGGAACCAGCCACCGGCAAAGGCTTCGGCCGTCGCTTCCGGATTTTTTAAATAGCCTTTCATCACGATATTGCCACGGAACATAATTTCGCCCATGGTTTCGCCATCGTTCGGTACCGGTTGCATGGTCTCCGGGTCAAGGACTTTCATGCCATCTTGCAGCGGATACGGCACGCCTTGGCGTGAATGCAATTGCGCCTGTTCCTGAATAGTCAGCTCAGACCAGCCAGCTTGTGATGCACATAGCGCCGATGGGCCATAGGTTTCAGTTAAGCCATAAACATGGGTCACGTTAATGCCCAGATTACGCATCCCTTCAATAATCGCCGCAGGTGGTGCAGCACCGGCCACCATCACTTCTACGCGATGCTCAATTTTGATCTGTTGCTGTTCCGGAGCATTAATCAGCATCGACAGTACAATCGGTGCGCCGCAGAAGTAATCAACTTTATGTTCAGCAATCAGTTTAAAAATCAGCTCAGGATCGACTTTACGCAGGCAGATATTGGTACCGCCATTGGCTGCCATGGTCCAAGCAAAACACCAGCCGTTGCAGTGGAACAGTGGCAAGGTCCATAAATAGGTGGCACGTGGGGTCATACCGCAGGCAATAATATTACTGGCGGCATTGATATAAGCCCCACGATGATGATAGACCACGCCTTTCGGGTTGCCAGTGGTGCCAGAGGTATAGTTCAGGCTAATCGCATCCCATTCATCTTGTGGGAGTGACCATTCAAAATTGGCATCGCCTTCAGCCAGCCAGTCTTCATATTCAATCTGGCCAATCGGGGCAGTAAAGCACTGCTCATACAGCTCATCTTCAACATCAATCACAAAAATCTCTTGTGGCACCAGCGCCAGCGCTTCTTTGGCCACGGCGGAAAATTCCGGATCAACCAGTAACACTTTGGATTCGGCATGTTCCAGCATAAAGGCCAGACTTTTGGCATCGAGTCGGGTATTGAGGGTATTAAGGACGGCGCCTGCCATTGGCACGGCAAAATGTGCTTCCAGCATGGCTGGTACGTTCGGGAGTAAGGTGGACACGGTATCATTCTTGCCGACCCCCAGCTGTTGTAGCTGATGGGCAAACTGGCGGCAGCGCTGATATTTTTCTCGCCAGGTAATGCGGCGTTTACCGTGAATAATGGCATCCTGATGCGGGTAGATATAAGCAGCGCGTTCAAGGTATCTCAGTGGAGACAAGGCCACGAAATTGGCAGGGGTACGCGGCAATTGATCATATGCGCTAACCATTATTATTACTCCCTAATCATATTTATTGTTTCTCTGGTTTAAAGATATTCATTTCAGTGCAGGCTTGCAGTTATTCTTTAGTCGAGTGAGCGGTATTGCAGCTAAATAGGCACGCTATCACCTGAAATATAAACCTTTTTTGATCCGGTAAAATTGTATGGAGATATTTCTTTTTTATCTGGGTGTAGCTGATGATGGCAGTTGCAGATAGATTGGCCAGATCAGCATATAAAAAGCCACATCATCCGTTTGACCGGTAAATCCGGAAATAAAATTGGCCCATGCAGCACATTTTTTTAAATCGGAAAAAATTAAGCATAAACACGAGGCTTAATTTGAATTTTCTCGGAGAAAAGGTTTAATCACCGCGCCAAGACGTGTAAAATTCTAGTCGATTTTTTATTTACCACCGTTTTTTATCTTTTGAGGTTCTCCTCGATCATAATCTCGCGGTGACATGCTCCATGGTACGGGGCATCACTCCTTAAGGATTTTCTATGCCAATTATCACTTTGCCGAATGGTGATCAAAAACAATTTGATCAAGCCGTATCTGTGATGGAAGTTGCACAAAGCATCGGCCCGGGTCTTGCCAAAAATACTGTGGCAGGTCGTGTGAACGATCGTTTAGTCGATGCCTGCGATTTAATTACTGAAGATGCCACCTTACAAATCATCACACCGAAAGACGAAGAAGGGGTCGAAATTATTCGTCACTCTTGTGCGCACCTGGTGGGCCATGCGGTAAAACAATTGTTCCCTGAAGCAAAAATGGTGATTGGTCCGGTCATTGAAGAAGGTTTCTACTATGACATCTGGATGCCACGTCCATTTACTTTAGATGACATGGCGGCCATCGAAGAGCGTATGAAAAAGCTCATCGACCAGGACTACGATGTTGTGAAAAAAATGACCCCGCGTGATGAAGTTATTGCTGAATTCACTGCGCGTGGCGAAGAATACAAACTGCGCCTGATTGCAGACATGCCTGAAGAAACTCAAATGGGCCTGTACTACCATCAGGACTATCTGGATATGTGCCGTGGTCCGCACGTACCAAATACCAAATTCTTAAAATCGTTCAAGCTGACCAAAATCTCGGGTGCTTACTGGCGCGGTGATGCCAAGAACGAGCAGCTGCAACGGATTTACGGTACCGCTTGGGCTGACAAAAAACAGCTGGCTGCCTACATCAAACGTATTGAAGAAGCAGAAAAGCGTGACCACCGTAAAATTGGTAAAGCCTTAGACCTGTTCCATATGCAGGAAGAAGCACCGGGTATGGTGTTCTGGCATCCAAATGGCTGGACCATTTACCAGGTGCTGGAACAGTACATGCGTAAAGTGCAGCAGGACAACGGTTATCAGGAAATCCGTACCCCGCAGGTGGTCGATTTCACCTTATGGGAAAAATCGGGTCATGCCGCGAACTATGCGGAAAACATGTTTACCACGCATTCTGAAAACCGTAACTACGCAGTGAAGCCAATGAACTGCCCATGTCACGTGCAGGTGTTTAACCAGGGCCTAAAGTCGTATCGTGATTTACCAATCCGTCTGGCAGAATTTGGTTCATGTCACCGTAATGAGCCATCGGGTTCATTGCACGGTATTATGCGGGTACGTGGTTTCACGCAAGATGACGCGCATATTTTCTGTACCAAAGAGCAGATTGGCCAAGAGGTTGCTGACTTTATTCAATTAACCTTAGACGTCTACAAAGACTTTGGTTTTGAAGATGTGCAAATGAAGTTATCGACTCGTCCTGAAAAACGTGTGGGTGATGATGCACTGTGGGATCTGGCGGAAAAATCACTGGCCGATGCTTTGGATGCAGCGGGTCTGGCCTGGGAATTACAGCCGGGTGAAGGTGCATTCTATGGTCCGAAAATTGAATTCTCATTGAAAGACTGCTTAGGCCGTGTATGGCAGTGCGGTACCATTCAGTGTGACTTTAACTTGCCAGAACGTTTAGATGCTTCTTATGTGACGGAAGATAACGACCGCGATCAGCCGGTAATGTTACACCGTGCGATTCTTGGGAGTTTTGAGCGTTTTATTGGTATACTTATTGAACACTATGCGGGCTTTATGCCACCTTGGTTATCGCCAACACAAGCCTGTGTAATGAATATTACCGACGCGCAAGCTGAAGCCTGTGGGTCAGTCGTCGAGAAACTGAAAGAAAACGGTATTCGTGCGATTTCTGACTTGAGAAATGAGAAAATCGGCTTTAAGATTCGTGAACGTACTTTAGAGCGTATTCCTTACTTGCTGGTTCTTGGCGACCGTGAAGTAGAGGAAGGTACAGTGAACGTGCGTACCCGCTCAGGAAAAAATTTGGGTACTATGTCAATTGATGCTTTCGTTGACCTAGTAAAAGCAGCCGTTGCCGAACGCGGCCGGTACATTGTGGAGTAAGAAAGATTAAACAGCCTGACCGTAACCAACAACAAGGTGCTAAGAGTAACCGCCCTGCAATTAATGACGAGATCCGTGCAAAAGAAGTACGCCTCGTTGCAGCGGATGGTGAACAAAAAGGAATTGTTTCTTTAGCGGAAGCATTGCGTGCTGCAGAGGATGCAGATCTTGACCTCGTTGAGATTGTGGCAAATGCAGAGCCGCCTGTTTGTAAAATCATGGATTACAACAAGCACTTGTTTGACCTGAAGCAAAAGCAAAAAGATGCCAAGAAAAAGCAGCATCAAGTGCAGGTAAAAGAAATTAAATTGCGCCCAGCAACCGATGTAGGTGACTACAACGTAAAACTGCGTGCCATTTTAAAGTTCTTGGAAGAAGGCAACAAAGTCAAAATCACACTGCGTTTCCGTGGTCGTGAAATGGCGCACCAACAATTGGGTCTGGCACAATTACAGAAAATTGAAGCGGATGTAGCTGAAATTGGTGTAGTTGAACAGGCGCCAAAAATGGAAGGTCGTCAAATGGGTATGCTGCTTGGACCGAAAAAGAAAAAGTAAGCATCTCCGAATCAAAAAAGCACTGCCCAGCAGTGCTTTTTTTGTGACTACAGTTTATGAGGTCACTAATATTTTGACGTAATGATCGTTCGGTATGTTGAGCAGCTCAGCATACTTTGCATGATAAAAGCTCGGTGACTTTCGAACAGCTGCGGGTCATCTCTGGTGTTTAATTTTTATGTGACAACAGTTGCCCTGCTCAGGCTTATCTCGTATCTTTAACGGCAGAGCAATAACACATGACAACGACAAGAGCGCAAGGATATACACATGATTGATCTTTATTATTGGGGCACGCCCAATGGTCATAAAATTACGATTGCCTTAGAAGAAATGGCGCTGCCATACCAGATTTTCCCGATTAACATCCTTGAAAACGACCAGTTCCAGCCAGATTTTCTGCGCATTTCTCCCAACAATAAAATTCCAGCTATCGTCGATCAGGATGGACCGAATGGCCAGCCGATTTCGATTTTTGAATCGGGGGCGATCTTGCAATATCTGGGCCGTAAAACCGGCATGTTCTATCCGGTAGATGAGCTCGAGCGGGTAGAGGTGGAGCAGTGGCTGATGTGGCAAATGGGTGGCTTAGGCCCGATGCTGGGGCAGAACCATCACTTTAGCCGCTTTGCACCCGAGCGTATAGCCTATGCCACCGAGCGTTATGTCAATGAAAGCAAACGTCTGTATGGCGTGTTAAACAAGCAGCTGATCGGGCAGAAATATGTAGCCGGTGAATATTCAATTGCCGATATGGCGATTTTACCGTGGTTGTTACGCCATGAATGGCAGCAGATTCCGCTAGAAGATTATCCGCATGTGCAGGATTATATTGAGCGTTTAACCGCCCGTCCGGCAGTACAACGCGCCCTGGCGATTCAGGTTTAAATAATCATCATAAAATCACCTAAAGCATCTTCGGGTGCTTTTTTTGTGATTTCAGTTAAGATGGGCAGAACCTGTTAACTGCATCTGTTATGGCTTATCTGCTGTTATTTCTGTCGGCCTTTGGGGCGGCTACCTTATTGCCGTTGCAATCTGAAGCGGTATTACTGGGCCTGCTCATTCAAGAGCAACATTCGGTGATGGCTTTAATAGCCATCGCCAGTCTGGGCAATATTCTGGGCAGCTGTGTGAACTGGTGGTTAGGACTCAAGATCGAGCAGTATAAAGACAAGCGCTGGTTTCCGGTGTCTGAACCCAAGCTGCAGCAGGCACAGCAGATTTATCGGAAATATGGCTTCTGGTCCTTACTGCTGAGCTGGGTGCCGGTGATTGGTGATCCAATCACCTTAATTGCCGGTTTAATGAAAGAAAACTTCGCCCGATTTCTGCTGATGGTGAGTGTAGCCAAAATCGGGCGTTATCTGTTTATTTATCTGGCTTATGCCATGTTCTAGTTTAGCCCTCACATTCTGCTGGCTGAAAACGGACTTCATCTTTCAGGTTGGATTTTTTATAGATCCAGAATTTGCGTGGTACATCGACCTGTGCACCTTGCAGCGCCTGAATCAGTTTCTGGTCCAGCGCATAACGGCCGGAACCTTGCTGAATTTTAACCTTGTGGATGTTGCCGTATTTATCGGCTTTCATTTTGAACTGAATCCGGCGGGCATGACCATTTAACTCATCTTCGGTGACGTTCAGTTGAGGCTGGCTGCGATATTGAAACGCGCTTTTTGCGCCGGCTTGCTGCGCTTGCCAGACAGTCGAGTCAAAGCTGTAGTGGCAGTCCTGAGCAGTATCTTTTAAATCCAGATGAAAGACCTGATAACCAATCACTGGAACCGGGGTATCATCGACCAGATGTGGTTTGATTCTGGCCTGTTTTACCGCCTGGCTAATCAGCTGATCTAAAGATTTTAGTCCGGTGCTTTCCTGTACCGTGACCTTGTTGATTTGCCCCGATTCATCGGCATGAATCCGTAAAATGGCCGCGCGGTTTTGCTGCTTTAAATCGGCATTGCTATAACGCAGCTGCGGAAACTCGGTCCATTGAATACGCGTGGTCAGATGGGCAGCCAACGCCGAGGTTTTTTGTACTTGCAGTTGTTCGGCAGGGGCAGCAATGGCAAGCGTGGCACTAAGCGGCAGCGCCAGACACAGACTCAGGCAAATGGTTTTTTTCATGAGGATTAGCTTGTTGTTGGGCAAAAGAAGGAACGCTGCGCAGTATTTCCTGAATTGGCCGTCAGTACAAGTCTTCCGCTATAAAAATAAGAGGTTCCATCTGTATGTTTTGGCTGTTCAATAAAAAGGAGAGATCCTGCTAATCTCAAAGACCTCATCTGCCGATAGAAGGCGAGCGACTTTTGCAATATCTGCTTTTGTTTTAGACAAAGATGCTTTAGAATACGTGCTCCCTTACCTGCAGGTCGTTTGTAATGGTGCAAATGAGCCGAACAGGTACTTAAAAGAGGTTGTTATGGCTAAGTTAAAAACTCGCCGTGGTGCAGCTAAACGTTTCAAAGCGACTGCTAACGGTTTCAAGCGTAAACAAGCGTTCAAACGCCACATTTTGACCAAAAAATCTGCTAAACGTATCCGTCAATTGCGCGGCTGTGTAATGGTTCACGTGAGTGACGTTGCTTCAGTTCGTCGTATGTGCCCATACATCTAAGGAGATTTATAAATGGCTCGTGTAAAACGTGGTGTACAGGCTCATCGCCGTCATAAAAAAATTCTTGCTCGTGCTAAAGGTTACTATGGTGCTCGTTCACGCGTATATCGCGTAGCGTTCCAAGCGGTAATCAAAGCAGGTCAATACGCTTACCGTGACCGTCGTCAGAAGAAACGTCAATTCCGTGCTCTATGGATTGCGCGTATCAATGCTGGTGCTCGTCAAAACGGCTTGTCTTACAGCCGTATGATTGCTGGTTTGAAGAAAGCTCAAGTGATCATCGACCGTCGCGTACTTGCTGACATCGCTATGCATGACGCAGTTGCATTTGCTGCTTTAGCTGAAAAAGCGAAAGGTGCATTGGCTGCCTAAGTCCTCGTGACTTAAAAGAAGACCGCTTTATGCGGTCTTTTTTATTGCGCAGAATCAGGGTCTGAATGATAGAGTAGGGAAATTGTATGCAGCGAATTAATGTGGTTGGTACTTCGGCTTCAGGCAAATCGACTTTTGCCCGGGCGCTGGCAGAAAAGCTGGGACTGGCCTATATCGAGCTGGATAATCTGTTCTGGTTAGATGACTGGCAGCAAAGTGCTGATACAGATTTTTTTGCCAAAATTCAGGCAGCCATTGAGCAGGCACCCAATGGCTATGTGATTGATGGCAACTATACTCGCACCATTCCCATTAAATGGGCGCAGGCCGATACCATCATCTGGCTGGATTTACCGTTTCATAGCAATTTACTGCGTTCTGTACAACGCGCCGTGCAGCGCGCGGTTTCACAGCAAACCCTCTGGCCTAATTCCAATAATCAGGAAACGATCAGACAGCTGTTTAGCCGCGATTCGATTGTCTGGTGGATGATTAAAACCCATCAGAAAAATCGCCGGCATTATCTGCAGCTGATACAATCTCCCGAATATGCCCATCTGCACTGGATTCGGCTGACTTCAGCGACTGAAGTTGAACGGTTTCTGAATCGCGTTTAAAGTCCGAAATAATAGGCCAATAAACAAATTACCACAGTAATAAGAATCAGCTTGATGACTCCAGTCGCACCAACTTTATGATGAGACGGGGCTTTGGCTGAATGCGCTGCTTGCGCATGGGTAGCCTTGTTGTCAGATGCGAACGGTTCCAGCGGATTCGGCTGTGCGACAGGCATCAGCTGGGCGCTTTGGTAATGGTTGGCCACCTTGACAATAAATTTGGCGCTTAAATCATCCAGCTTCTGGGCAAAATGGCGCAGGTCAAGCTGCTCTTCCGGACTCAGCACTTCATTATCTGCATTATAGGGATGCTGGATTTTCTGTTGAATATCATCTTTTAGCGCTTCTAAACGGTACAGCATGCGATGTGCATAATCGGCCTGATAGTGAGTCGGTAATAAAGACAGCTGATGCGGATCAGGTGTATCTGCCGTAAGCGGAACACCATAATAGGGTAAATTCTGCTGTTCAGGTGGCTGAAAGTCGGCCGCCAGTGTATGGGAAAACAGCTCCTGCTCGGTAAACAGATGAATTTCATCCCAGTGAGCGGGTTCTAGATCGGCCTCTACCTTTTTGGCCAGCTTACTATTGAGTTCATAACGCCAGAACGTTTCCTGGCGCAGTTCAATACGCTGTGCCGATGGAAATTCATAATCATTGTCGGCGTTATACCATTCCGGCAATTCCTTGCCACAAATCCAGGCGAATTTTTTATGTGCTTCATGGCTGACAATAAAATGCGGGTAGGGCAGCAGCTCGACATTGGCGTTGGGATTTTTTTCATCGACCAGCAGGCTGGCATTGTGCAGACTCAGTCGGGTTGTACCCTGGCGTTTTAAGCCTTCCAGCCAGATTTCAAAATGCTGGGCCAGCAGATGCTGGGAATTTAAATCACGAAACCAGAACAGGTGCTGATTAAAAATGGGATGCGCACGCCAGCGACTGAAACTCAAATCTTGGCTCAGATATTCATTGCCATAGGTGACCAGGGTCAGTTGCTGTTTCCAAATTTGATCGAGCGCCATAGTGTTTGATCTCATTGATATTTTGATTATCTTATACTTTTTCCAAATTGCGATGCCAATCTAATTTTCCTGCAATGCAACTTCATTCTACTGTCCAAAAACTGTTAGAATGTGGGGTTTTTAATTATATTCAAAATTTGTTGCTTTGAGAGTTACTATGTCACTGGAAGCCCTGACCACTGAAGCGCTCGCTGCCATTGCAGCAGCAGACGACCTTGCTACACTCGATCAAGTACGGGTGCAATTTACGGGGAAGAAAAGCCAGCTCGCGGAACAATCTAAGTCACTTGGTAAAATGGATCCTGAACAGCGTAAAGCGTTTGGTGCGCAAATCCATGCGGTGCGTGAAGCCATTAATACTGCATTAACCGAGCGTCAGGCAGCATTACAGCAAGCGGCATTAGAACAAAAACTTGCCAGCGAAACGGTGGATATTACCTTACCCGGCCGTGGTCAGACCATTGGCTCCATTCACCCGGTAACTCAGGTGCAAGAGCGTATTTGCCAGTTCTTTACCAAAGCCGGTTTTACTGTGGCTACTGGCCCAGAAGTTGAAGATGATTATCACAACTTTGAAGCGCTGAATATTCCAGGCCATCACCCGGCCCGTGCCATGCACGACACGTTCTATTTTGATGCGACTCATTTGCTGCGTACCCATACCTCTGGTGTACAGATTCGGACCATGGAAACCCAGCAGCCGCCAATCCGTATTGTCTGCCCGGGCCGTGTTTATCGCTGTGACTCCGACCAGACGCATTCACCAATGTTCCACCAAATTGAAGGTTTGTACGTGGCGGAAAACACCAGCTTTGCTGAACTGAAAGGTTTACTGGTGAACTTGCTGAACGAATTCTTTGAAAAAGATTTGAAAGTCCGTTTCCGTCCGTCGTATTTCCCGTTCACAGAGCCAAGTGCTGAAGTGGATATTATGGATGAGCGCGGTAAATGGTTAGAAGTGCTGGGCTGCGGTATGGTGCATCCAAATGTATTACGCGCGGCAGGTATTGATCCGGACAAATATAAAGGCTTTGCCTTTGGTCTGGGCGTAGAGCGTTTTGCAATGTTACGTTATGGCATTAACGACTTGCGTATGTTCTACCAGAATGATGTGCGTTTCTTACGCCAGTTTGCTTAAAACAAATTTATACCTCTCCCTGACCTCTCCTAAAAGGAGAGGGGTTGTCCATCGGTAACATAGGGTTCTCCCCCTTTTTTAAAGGGGGAGTTAGAGGGGGATTTTAGAGATTTGAATTACAGGTTTTATATTAATGAAAATTAGCGAAAATTGGCTACGCACGTGGGTCAACCCAGCCATCGACAGCGAAAAACTCTCCGATCAACTGACCATGCTGGGTCTTGAAGTCGATGATTTATCTCCAGCTGCAAAACCATTTACAGGTGTTGTGGTTGGTGAAGTGCTGACGGTTGAACAACATCCAGATGCAGACCGTTTACGTGTAACGACGGTGAACATTGGTTCCGGTGAGCCTTTACAAATTGTCTGCGGTGCGCCAAACGTACGAGCTGGGATGAAAGCGCCTGTGGCAACCATTGGTGCGGTATTACCAGGCGATTTTAAAATCAAGAAAGGTAAGCTGCGTGGTGTGGAATCACAAGGCATGCTCTGCGGTGCATCTGAAATTGACTTAGAAGACAAAATCGACGGTCTGTTAGAGCTACCTGCGGATGCACCTGTGGGTGTGAACGTTCGTGAATATCTGGACCTGGATGACAACGTGATTGACATCAGCATCACCCCAAACCGTGGTGACTGTTTCAGTATTCGTGGGATCGCACGTGAAATTGGGGTCATTAACCAACTGCCTGTGACTGCGCCTGACATTCAAGAAGTGGCTGCAAGCATTGCTGATGAAAAGAAAGTGGTTGTATCGACTGAAGGCTGTCCACGTTATTTAGGTCGTGTGATCAAGAACGTGAACACCAAAGCCGCGACGCCTGAATGGATGGAGCGCGCATTGGCACGTTCGGGTATCCGTCAGCACAGCATTCTGGTTGATATTACCAACTATGTCTTGATGGAACTGGGTCAACCACTCCATGCCTTTGATGCTGCAAAAGTGCAAGGTGCTGTGCAGGTGCGTCAGGCGACTGCGGGCGAAAAACTTGTTCTATTGAATGAACAAGAAGTAGAACTGCAAGACGATGTCATGGTGATTGCTGATGATGAAAAAGCACTGGCGATTGCCGGTATCATGGGTGGTCTGTCTTCATCGGTTACCGATGAAACCACTGAAATCTTCCTGGAATCTGCTTTCTTTGCACCGCTGCATATTGCCGGTCGTGCGCGCCGTTTTGGCCTGCATACCGATGCCTCTCAGCGTTATGAGCGTGGTGTCGATTTTGAATTGCCATTGATCGCCATGCACCGTGCCTCTCAGTTAATTTCTGAGCTTGCAGGCGGTGAGTTTGGCCCAATTACGGTGGCGGAAAATGCAGCAGTATTGCCAACACGTGACGCGATTGAACTGAAACAGGCACAGGTCGATCAGCTGCTGGGTTATAGCGTAGATTCAGACTTTATTACCGATGCTTTAACACGCTTGGGTTGTGAAGTGACGGTAAAAGCGCAAGGTCAATGGTCTGTGGTACCGCCATCGCATCGTTATGACATGGCCATTTACCAGGACCTGATTGAAGAAGTCGCGCGTATTCACGGTTATGACAATATTCAAATCAGCCTGCCGGTGATTGACACTAAACTGGCAAAGTATCAGGATCAGTTTGAAGTGGCACAGCTGCGTCAAACCCTGGTGACTTTGGGCTATCAGGAGGCAATCAGCTTTAGCTTTGCTGACCTGAAACTGGAAAAACAGCTAAATGCGGCGGTCAACCCGCTGGCATTGGCGAACCCGATTTCAAGCGATCTGGCGGTGATGCGTTCAACCTTGCTGTCGAGCCTGATTCCTTGCGTACAGTACAACATTAACCGTCAGCAAAGCCGTGTGCGTTTCTTTGAACTGGGTTTACGTTTTGATTATCAGAATGCAGCTTCAATTCATGATCTGAAACAGATTCCAACCCTGGCGATGATTGCGGTTGGTGCTAAAACAGCAGAATCATGGCATGGCAAACCACAAGCCATGGACTTCTTTGACTTGAAAGGTGAAGTTGAAGAGTTGCTGGCGGCAGGTCGTGTACAGGTCGAATATGTACGTTCAGAGCGTAGCTGGTTGCATCCAGGCCAATCTGCAGAGATTCTGGTCAATGGTCAGTCAATTGGTTATTTGGGCCGTTTGCATCCATCTCTGGAAAATGAACTGGATTTGGGCACCACTTGGGTGGCGGAACTGGATCAGCAGGCTGTTTTGCAAACTTATGTATCTAATTTTACAGAATTATCACGTTTTCCGTCGGTAAGACGTGATATTGCGCTTTTAATTAGTGATAAGATTAATGTTAGCGAAATTCAGCAACTTATCGAACAAACGGGCGGCGAGCTTCTGCATTCAACCTGGTTATTCGATGTGTACACTGGTCAAGGTGTTGAAGCGGGTAAACGCTCATTGGCATTTGCACTGTTATGGCAACATCCGACACGTACGCTTGAAGATGCTGAAATTAAATCAGGTATGGACAATATCCTAAAAGTGTTAGAAAACACTTATCAAGCGACATTGAGGGCTTCATGACAGCATTAACAAAAGCAGAAATGGCTGATCATTTAAGTGAGCTCACGAGTTTAAACCGTCGTGAAGCGAAACAAATGGTCGAGTTATTCTTCGATGAGATTAGCCAGGCGCTAATCTCTGGGGAGCAGGTGAAACTTTCAGGTTTTGGTAACTTCGAGTTGCGTGATAAACGTCAACGTCCAGGCCGAAATCCGAAGACGGGTGAAGAAATTCCGATTTCTGCACGCCGGGTGGTAACCTTCCGTGCCGGACAGAAGTTCCGCCAACGTGTTGGAAATGAGCAGATCGATTGATCTGCTTTTTTATGCCGCTAAAAAAGTAAGGGCTGAGGTTCTAACGGCAGGTATTACCGTGTTCCTTGTATGTGATGATGAGATGTTGTAAGAAATATTCAGACAATAAAAAAGAGAGCCAAAAGGCTCTCTTTTTGTCAATAATCTAAGATTATTGAGCTTCAGAAGCAGCAGCGTCAACAGCAGCATCAGCAGCGTCAGTAGCAGCATCAGCAGCGTCAGTAGCAGCAGCAGCAGCAGTGTCAGCAGCATCAGCAGCAGCGTCTACAGCAGCATCAGCGCCAGAAGCAGCTTCAACAGCAGCAGCGTCAGCAGCAGCTTCAGCTTCAGAAGCAGCTACAACAGCTTCAGATGCAGCTTGGTTAGCGTCAGCAGCAGCTTCTTCAGTTTTTTTAGCACAACCAACGAAAGCTAAAGTAGTAGCAACTGCAGCAGCAATAGCGATTTTTTTGAATAACATGGCATCACTCTCTAAAAAATTGAGATTAAAAAAAACCGACGTTAGCCTGTTATATGCTTTTATTATTCCTAATTTTGTTAGGCACTAACAACGCAGGAGCAGTCTAACTGGTCTGCGAATATGCTATCACTGAGTTTTTTTAATTACTACTAGCTTGCTCTAAAAAAAGCCGAAAAAAGCCCTAAAATGCGTTGTTTTTTAACAGAAAATAACAATCAAGAGTTCAGTTTATATTGGCGAAAGGCGATTTAAATCATTAAAAACTATAGGGTTTTTTTGAAATACTTATTTATAATCATTTACTTAAAAATAAGTTTACACAGAAAACTTCCAATTGTGTCTTTATGTAAAGATGGTCAACCGAAATAAAAAAGCCATCGTTATACGATGGCCTTTTTAAAAAGTTTTGATCTTAGTTGCTGGCTTTACGCTTCATATGATCAAAGAACTCGTCATTGGTTTTGGTTTCTTTCATACGATCCAGCAGGAATTCCATGGCTGCCAGTTCATCTTGGGTATGCAGCAGCTTACGCAGAATCCAGACCTTACGCAGGTTGTCTTCAGACATCAGGCGCTCTTCACGACGGGTACCTGATTTCTTGATGTTCATGGCAGGGAACACGCGTTTTTCGGCAATACGACGATCAAGCGTAATTTCCTGGTTACCGGTACCTTTGAATTCTTCGTAAATTACTTCATCCATCTTGCTGCCGGTTTCAATTAACGCGGTTGAGATGATGGTCAGTGAGCCGCCTTCTTCAATATTACGTGCGGCACCAAAGAAACGCTTTGGACGTTCCAGTGCGTGAGCATCGACACCACCAGTCAGGACTTTACCTGAAGATGGCACCACGGTGTTATAGGCACGCGCTAAACGGGTAATCGAGTCAAGCAGAATCACCACATCTTTTTTGTGTTCTACCAGACGCTTGGCTTTTTCAATCACCATTTCGGCCACTTGTACGTGACGGGCTGGAGATTCATCAAAGGTAGAGGCAACCACTTCACCACGCACGGTACGTTCCATTTCGGTCACTTCTTCCGGACGTTCGTCAATCAGCAGAACAATCAGGAATACTTCCGGGTTATTACGTACAATCGACTGGGCGATGTTTTGTAATAACATGGTTTTACCAGCTTTTGGCGGCGCTACAATAATTGAACGCTGGCCTTTACCAATTGGCGCAACCAGATCCACCACACGCGCGGTTAAATCTTCAGTGGTGCCGTTACCAAGTTCCATCACCAGTTGTTCGGTTGGGAACAGTGGGGTCAGGTTTTCAAACAGGATTTTATTGCGCGAGTTTTCTGGCGTGTCGTAGTTAATCTGGTTAACTTTTAACAGGGCAAAATAACGTTCGCCTTCTTTTGGTGGGCGAATGGTGCCAGTAATGGTGTCACCGGTACGCAGGTTAAAACGACGAATTTGCGAAGGGCTGACATAGATATCGTCAGGACCGGCTAAATAAGAGCCTGCTGCAGAGCGTAAGAAGCCAAAACCATCTGACAGAATTTCGAGCACGCCATCACCAAAAATCTCTTCGCCATTCATTGCATGACGTTTTAAGATGGCAAAAATAATGTCTTGCTTACGGTTACGAGCCATTCCTTCAAGGCCCATAAACTCGGCAATCTTGATGAGTTCGCCAATCGGTTTTTTCTTGAGTTCGGTTAAATTCATAGGTGATCAGATAGAATCAAAAATTCTGGGGTACAGGTTGGAAGGGAAGCAACATTTGACCGCATGCAGGCAATAAAACGAACGCAATTGTATTTGCACAATAACAATTCAGAGGACTGATTAATTGTTTCAGAGAAAAATGTGAAAAAACAATTTCTGTTGCCGAGCGGCATTTTTGTGTTGTGTCTTTTAAGAAACGGGCGGGACGGGAAGTCCTTTATTTCTTGAGCAAACAATATATGAGAGAAACGCCGATTTGTCAATTTATAGACGAAAAAAATACGCTATGAAACATAGCGTATTTTAATTTTTCTAAACAGACAGGATTTAGATGTTTTCATCAATAAATGCAGTCAGTTTCGATTTTGGTGCAGCACCAATCTGCTGGGCAACCACTTCACCATTTTTGAACATCAACAGTGCAGGGATGTTACGGATGTTGTAGTTCACGGCAGTTTGTTCGCAAGCGGTCACGTCAACTTTCACAATTTTAACTTTGCCTTCATATTCAGTCGCCAAAACTTCAAGTACTGGCGCAATTGCCTTACAAGGCGCACACCAGCCCGCCCAGAAGTCAACCAATACAGGTGTTTCAGATTGAAGAACGTCTGCTTCGAAGTTTGCATCCGTTGTGTTTACGATGTTGCCAGACATGGAATGTGCTCCAAATGAATTTTTGTATAGATAGCTATATTTATTAGTATTACATAGCCATCTAGAACAATGTAGAGGAATATGTAAATTTTCGATCTTTCCTGTGAATTTGTCTAATTGATGCTCACGATGCTGATGATCGTGTCACACAATTGTCACATCTGCCGAAAATTTAAATACTCATCGAAATGTGCGCACAAATGGCTTTTAAATTGCATGTATGTGAATTACTCTAGGCACAATTCTGTATAGGTTTGTTTGAAGAATGTCTGATTTTTTAATTGATGAAGAGTTACTTGCAGCCATCGATATGGGGTCGAACAGCTTCCACCTGGCCATTGCCCGTGTGGATCATGGTGAAGTAAAAAAAGTGGCATCAATGTCAGAAAAAGTACAGCTTGCCGCTGGTTTAGATGAGAATAAAAATTTAACCGAAGCCGCACAGCAGCGCGGTTTAGCCTGTCTGGCACGCTTTGTCGGACGTTTAAGCGCTGTACAGCCGAACCGTTTACGTATTGTTGCCACCAACGCCTTGCGTCAGGCCAAAAACGGACATGAATTTATTCAAAAAGCCGCAGAAATCTTGCCAAAACCCATTGAAATTATTGCCGGTCGTGAAGAAGCCCGCTTAATTTATCTGGGTGTGTCGCACACCATGGAAAACAGTGGTCGCCGCCTGGTGATTGATATTGGCGGTGGTTCAACCGAGCTGATTATTGGTGAAGAATTCGAACCTATTCATACCGAATCTTTACAGATGGGCTGTGTGGCCTATACCAAAGCCTTTTTCGCCGAAGGTGAAATTAACCATAAAAGTTTTGACAAAGCCGTGTTTGCCGCACGCAAAGAATTATCCACCATTGCCAATACCTATAAAAATGCCGGCTGGGATACCGTAGTAGGCTCAAGTGGTACCATTAAAGCTTGCCGCCAGATTACCGTGAATATGGGCTGGAGCAATGCGCAGGAAAATCTGACCCGTGAGGGCCTGGAAAAACTTAAAGATAAGCTGCTTAAATACAAGCATGTCTCTGAAATGGACTTTGACGGTTTAAAAGAAGATCGACGAGCAGTTTTGCCAGCCGGGATTGCGATTTTATATGCAGTTTTTGATATTTTAGATATTGATAAACTGGTTTATTCCGATGGTGCCTTACGTGAAGGCGTAATGTATGACCTGCTGGGCCGTTTCCAGCATGAAGATATCCGAGACCGCAGTGTGCAGGCGCTGATGGGCCGTTATAACGCCGATCCGAAACAGGCAGAACGTGTGGTCAAAACCGCGCAGCACCTGTTTGAAGGCGTAGCCGCGGAGCTGAAATTGACCAGCGATGACAGTGATTTACTGCGCCGCGCGGCCTATTTACATGAAATTGGTCTGGCGATCAGTCATGGTGGCTATCATCGTCATGGTGCTTATTTATTACAACATTCGGATATTCCGGGCTTTTCACAAATTGATCAAAACCATCTGTCGCATCTGGTTGCGCATCATCGCCGCAAGCTGCGTCAGGACGATAAAATTGATGTCAACAAGGTCGGTGGCCATAAATTAATGCATTTATGTCTGCTGCTGCGCCTAGCAGTTTTAGTCAATCACAGTCGCAGCGATCAGATGCTTCCTGCCATTGAATTGAGTGTTCAGAATGCGCAACAATGGCAGCTCAGCGTTTCGGGTGATGCTAAACAATGGCCATTGCTTGTCGCTGAATTGCACGATGAACAAGTGCAGTTCAAGAATTGGGACATTGAATTAAAAATTCATTCGGAACAATTTGTCGATTAACGTTTTGGTTAATTTAGGGATAACAGTCGACTTATGAAAAATAAAGCTGCTCAATCAAAAGCATGGACAACGGTCCAAATTGCACGTCATCCAGAGCGTCCGCAATTCCTGGACTATGTAGGCGAAATTTTCACTGAATTTGATGCGTTGCACGGCGACCGTTTATTTGGTGATGATGGTGCAATGGTGGGTGGCTTGGCACGCTTCGATGGTCAGCCGGTCATGGTCGTGGGCCAGCATCGTGGTCGTAGTACCCGCGAGAAATTGCAGCACAATTTCGGCATGAGTAACCCGGAAGGTTACCGTAAAGCACAGCGTTTGCTGGATATGGCAGAACGTTTCAAGCTGCCGGTCTTTACCTTTATTGACACCATGGGTGCTTATCCGGGTGTGGGTGCAGAAGAACGTGGTCAGGCGGAAGCGATTGCTACCAGTCTTGCTCAATTATCGAACCTGAAAGTGCCGGTCGTGGCAACAGTTTTAGGTGAAGGCGGTTCAGGCGGTGCCTTGGGTATTGGTGTTGCGGATCGTGTGGTGATGTTATCTCACAGTATTTATTCAGTAATTTCTCCAGAAGGCTGTGCATCTATTTTGTGGAAAACTGCAGAAAAAGCAGAACAGGCAAGTGAAGCATTGGCACTGACTGCTGAAAAATTACAGCAGATGGGCATTGTTGAATATGTGGTTGATGAAGGTGAGGGTGCTCACTTGCAACCAGAAAAAGTCATGCAAGATTTAAAAGCCGTGTTAAAACAGGCTCTAGAAGAATTGCAACCGATGGATGCACAAGAACGATGCGAAGCACGTTACCAGCGTTTGATGAAGTTTGGCAGCGACAATTTAGGACTGGCGTCTTAACCCAGATTCAGTCTTTTCCAGAAGATACGCATTTTCTCATCGGATGTAGTGGCGGCATGGATTCCATGCTGCTGCTGCATCTGATGGCGTTTTTATGCCCGGAAAAAGTCCGGGCCATTTATATTGATCATCAATTACAGTCTTCCAGCCAGGCCTGGGGCGAATTTGTCCAGCAGCATTGTCAGGCCTTCAATATTCCGTGCATGATTCAAGCCGTACAGGTCGCCGAAGGCAATCTGGAACAGCAGGCACGCGCCGCACGTTATCAGGCATTTCAGCAGCATATTCAAACCAACGAGATATTGGTACTGGCCCATCATCAGCAGGATCAGGCAGAAACGGTGTTATTGCGCCTGTTTTCTGGTGCCGGTATTCCTGGCTTGTCGGCCATGAAAACTTTCGATTCACGTCCTGAGCTGTCAATCTGGCGGCCGTTGCTATCTTTATCGCGTGAGCAGATTCAGACCTGGTGCCAGCAGCTTTCGATTCCACATATTCAAGATCCGACCAATCAGGATATTCACTACGACCGGGCCTGGTGTCGGGAACAGTTGTGGCCGCTGTTAAATGCACGGTTCCCCAAAATGCAGCAAAGCATTTGCCGCAGCAGCCAGCTGATGCAGGATGCTGAGCAGATTTTGGCCGAAGTATTGCTGCAGGATTTGGCCAGCTGTGGCGATGCCGAGCATCTGGATTTACACCGTATTCAGCAATTGTCCGAGGCACGGCAACGCCAGTTACTGTCATTCTGGATGAAAGGGGACAGCCAGTACCGGCCAAGTTTTGACATGGTGCAGCGCATTCAGCAGGAAGTGATTCAGGCCCGGGCCGATGCGCAAGCAGCTTTGCATTGCAATGGCTTTTATTATGTGCGCTATCAAAATGTCATTTACCGTCTGCCCCAGCTGGAATATTTGGCCAGTCAACAGGCCATCCCTGCGCGGGAACCAGTGTGCTGCCAGTTGGGGCAAACCCTAGATTTACCAGCCGGACAGTTTCAGTTGAATGCACCGCATCAGGTTGGTTTGTCTTTTGCATTACTTCAACAAGAATTGACTTTAAGTACGCGAGTGGGCGGAGAAAAAATCCATCTTCATGGACGTGTCGGGGCCTGGCCATTAAAAAAGGCGATACAGCAGGCACAAATTTTTCCCTGGAAGCGTCATACAATTCAAATATTAAGCAGAGATAATGTTATGCTAGGGGTTTTCACGCCAAAAGGGTTTTGGCTGGCAGATTCTGCCTATTGCGAACCGGATGGCTGGCAACCGACTTTAATCTCTTAACTATAAAGAACTCAACCAAGAGTGTGAATCATGAGTGCAGTGTTAAATTGTAATATTAGTTTTATTGGTGGCGGAAATATGGCACAGGCCTTAATTGGTGGCCTGATTGCACGTGGCATGCCTTCAACGCGTATTACAGTTGCTGATCCGGTCGAAAAAATCCGTTTGTTGCTGGAAGAAAAAGATGTACATGTGACCGAAGACAACCAGGCTGCCATTCGTGACGCCGATATTGTGGTGTTCGCAGTCAAACCGCAGGTGCTGGCCAGCGTGCTGCAACCGCTAAAAGGGCAGTTTGAAGGCAAACTGGTGATTTCGATTGTTGCCGGTGCAGAAATTGCCACCATTTCGGCATTGCTCGATACCGACCGTGTGGTGCGGGTGATGCCAAATACCCCGGCACTGGTACAAACTGGTGCGCATGGTTTATATGCGCATGATGCGGTCGATAGCAAAGACCGTGAATTGGCAAGTCAGGTTTTGGCTGCCACGGGTTTAACAATTTGGGTAAACTCTGAAGCGCAAATTGATGCAGTCACGGCAGTATCCGGTTCTGGCCCGGCTTACTTTTTCTATATGATGGAAAGTATGATTCGTGCCGGCAAAAACTTGGGCCTGGATGAAAAAGTGGCAACGGCTTTAACCTTGCAAACTGCGTTGGGTGCGGCACAAATGGCAATTACCAGTTCCAATACCCCGGCAGAGCTGCGTAAAAACGTGACCTCTCCAAACGGGACCACGCAGGCAGCGTTGGAAGTGTTTGACCGTGCGCAAGTGTCGCAGAATATTCAGGCGGCGTTGGCGGCTGCCAAAACACGCAGTCAGGAACTGGCTGCCGAGCTGAGTGACAGCATTAAATAAAGTATTTAATTTTAGGAACGTTCAAGTATGGGTGCAAATTCTGCGCTAATTTTTGGCATCATCATTAACGTAGCGATTTTGCTCGTCTTCTTCCGTTTTCTCATGCAGCTGGCTGCGGTGAGTCCTTATAATCCGGTGGTGTTGTCTACGATCAAGGCCACGAAAATTGTAGATGTATTTAGCCGTATTTTCCCGACCGTGGCAAAAGGCCGGGTGAATCTGGCGGCATTGGCGCTGCTGGTGGTGCTTTATCTGCTGAAAAATTACGGCATGATGTATTTAAACGGGGCGATGCCTAATGGCCCGGTACATCTGCTGATTCTCACCTTTGTGACCATGATTCAGGACCTGCTACGTTTCTGTCGTTACCTGATTTTTGCCACCATTATTTTAAGTTGGGTAGTGATGTTTACCCAGTCACGCGGGCCTTATATTGAAGTGATTCAGGAGCTGGCAGAACCTTTACTGGCGCCGTTTCGCCCGATCATGCCGAATATGGGCATGATTGACCTGTCTCCAATTCTGGCATTTCTGGCGTTATATATTGCTGAAATTCTGATGAACCAGGTGGCGATTGTTTTGCTGACCGGCTTCTAATAAATTCAGCTCAAGAAAAAAAGGACTCAATTGAG
>NZ_JAYJLP010000017.1:0-69278 GCF_051949055.1 Acinetobacter sp. Brlt_5 | reverse complement strand
CTACAGGATTTCAGAGGGGTTGCAATACCTTTTTTAAAACTTCTGAAACGTGTGTTTATTTTATAATCCAAAAAATTTATAAATAATTGTTTTATTTATAAAAAATATTTTAAGAAAAATATTCGTTATTTTATTTGGAAATATCAATTTATATTAAGCTATTGAAATAAATAAATTTTATAAAATTTTAAAAATAAAAAGCAGGACTTTCGCCCTGCTTTTTGTCTGCATTTCGAGCTAATTAGAATTTAAAGCTCATTCGTGCCCAATAATTACGGCCCACATTATTGAATTGCTCGTTGGCGGCTAAACCAATACCTGCATTCCCCATTTTATTGAGATGTTCGGTATACGTCTTATCTAGAACGTTGTCGATTCCCACAGAAAGATCAACCCCATCGGAAAGATGGTACGTGCCGTTTAAAGATAAGGTGCCGAAACCTGCGCTTTCTTTCAGGTCATAGCCCACAATATTGCCCTGGTTCTGGCTAATCCGGTTTTGACCATCTACGATTCGCCAATAGGCACCCAAGGTATAACGATCCTGGATATAACGTAAGTTTACACGACCTTCAAGCGGTGCAATCTGTGGTAACGGCGTATTGTCAGTGGTGTTTTCACCCCAGGCATACATTGCGCTAACATCTGCCTGAATCGCATCGCTAAATTGATATGCCAGCCCCGCTTCTACACCCGCAATCGTGGCATCGACATTCTGGGTATGTGCTTCCAGCATACCCATACGGCCTGTTGGCAGATAATCGGTCAGTACAAAATCCTGAATCAACCCTGCATATGCAGACACCCAGGAGCTAAATGCACCATGCTCATGCTGATAACCAAAATCTAGCTGTAGTGTTTTTTCAGTATCAATGTTTTTAAAGGTATTGGTATTGCCATTTCCTGAAACGGGACTAAACAGTTCCCAATAATCTGGCATCCGTTCTACATAACCTAAACCAATATAGGTTTTAGCATCATGATGAGGATGCTGGTTTTCCAAACGGATAAAGGCACTCGGTAAGGTTTCCTGACGTTGCTGTGTGCTTTGTACCGCATCTACTTCAACCTGATCGACACGAACACCGCCCACCAAACGATTCTGCTCACTCAGCTGATAACCCAACTCACCAAAAGCGCCAACAGACTGAAACTTCATATCTTTGATACGTGGTAAGGCATGATAGGCAATATTATTTTCTGTATCGGTCTTACGGATTGTGTGCTCATTATTTTGAGTATCAATACCCGTAATAAAATCTAGCTGATCCCACTCATGTGTCACTGCCAGACGTGCGTTTAAGGTTTTACGCGCCACGTTGGTAGCCGTTTCTTCTGGCATCATCATGGTCGGCTTAAACTGACGCAAACTATAGTTATCCATCACATGATCATTAAAGTTGTAGTTAACCTGCGCTTCAATTCTCTTGATCACATCAGTGACGTTCTGTTTTTCAACGCGTAAACCCAGACTTTCACGGGCAAATTTGGAACCATCCATCATCCGGCCAGCATACACCGCTTCACCATCGGCTTTCCCCCCAGTCAGTTCGACCCAGGTATCTGCATCCGGGGTCCAGCCCAGTGCTACATCAGCATTCCAACGTTCCCAGTCCGATGGCACGGTATTGCCCTCACCATCCTGATAGCTATTCGATACCGAACGGTTGCTATTTAGGCGAATATATTTCTGCTCGTCGCCTGCTGCAACCTCAATATTATGGTCCAGACGGCCAAATGAACCGGCCAGCACACTCAGTTGACCACGATAGTGCTGATCTTCATCAAACTGTTCCGGACGGCGCTCAAAAATCACGGTGGCAGCTGAGCCGGTATTGGCATATTGCACGGTTTGTGGGCCTTTAATTACCGAAATCTGGTCATAACTTTCTGGTGAAATATAGGAGGTCGGTGAATCCATACGACTCGGACAGGCACCCAGGTTTTCTGTTCCATCGGTCAGAATTTTAATCCGCGAACCAAACATGCCACGGAAAGTCACATCGCCATTAGTACCAGCGCCACTGTTGACCGCGCTAAAACCGACAATACTTTGCAGATAATCTGCGCCATCGGTGGCTGGAATCGGTTGAATTGGCTGTTTCGGATAGGCACGGACAATCAGGCCGTTGGCATCATTGCCCTGATGCGCAGTCATCACAATAGGTGCCAGACTTTGGACGGGTGTTGGGGTTTCTGCAAACACAACTGGTGAATAACAAGCAACACAAATCGCAGCCGCAAGAGGCTGTAAAAAGAATTTTGGCTGAGCCATTTTTCATTTCTCACTGGAATACATATAAAACACGGCTTAAGTCATTCAAGACCCAAGCAAAACAAACGCGGTTTTATGCAAACAGTGGCGGTGCCCTACCCTGAGGAATAAGAAATAGTCGTTGCAGTGCAAACCAGACATGCTGGAAAGCTTTTTCAAAAGCGATAAAACGCACTTGAATACGATCAAGCACTTCTTTCACACTGAGTTCTGGCGGTAAAACGAGATTGCCGTACACGGTACAGTACTGGCATTGATGATTGGCATCATGATGATTATGCCCGTCATCTGAAATGACTGGTTGATGCTGACTGTGCAGATGTCCAGAATGGGCATGTCCATGCGCTGAATGATCAACCGGCAATAAAAGCGCACGCGTAATGGTTTCACAGACCGGTGCCACCTGATAGGCTTTCGGCAGCAAAGGCTGTAAAAAAACAGCAATCTGTAAAAATACTGCCATCAGTGAGAGCAGTAAACCACTACGAATCAACAAACATATATTCCTGCTTTTGACTGGCCCAAGTATAACAAAGCCCAATCGAAATTGGGCTGTTTTGTCCTGATCTTTTAGTCGCAGGGCTGTTTAGCGTTTAACCGCCACTTTCTGACGCTGACGCACCACTTTTTCGACTTTTTCACGGGCACGCTGGCGCTTTAATGGCGACAGATAATCGACAAAAAGCTTACCATTTAAGTGATCCATTTCATGTTGGATACAGACAGCGAGAAGTCCGTCCGCTTCTAACTCAAATGCTTGACCTTCAAGGTTAATTGCCTCAATTTTTACACGTGACGGACGCTCAACTTTGTCGTATATTTGAGGCACTGACAAGCAGCCTTCTTCATAAGGCTGGGTTTCTTCAGTCAATGGGGTAATTTTGGGGTTAATGAATACCATCGGTTGGTCTTTGTTTTCAGACAGATCCATCACAATCAGCTGAATATGACGGTCAACCTGCGTTGCAGCCAGCCCGATGCCGGGCGCTTCATACATGGTTTCAAACATATCTGCGGCGAGCTGACGAATTTCATCAGTAACTTCTTCGACGGGTTGTGCAATGGTACGAAGACGGGGATCGGGGAAACTTAAAATAGGTAATAAGGCCATATTACGTCCTCAGCTTTGCCATTGGTCAAATAACCGAATGAAGGAATGCTTCATCGAAAAAATGTATGTAAGATCGTTATTATAACGCAACTACATACATAATTTTAGGAATTATGATAATGAAAAAGGTTTTGAAGGGCACATCTTCTTTTCGTGCCTTGGGGTTAAAACAGCAGGCGCTGGCACTTGCGGTCTGTTTCAGTTTTGGGGTGGGCGCAGTCAGTACTGTACAGGCCGCACCGGCACGCAATATCAACCCACCGACCTTACAGGCCAATGCACCAAATGTGTATGTGGTGAAAAAAGGCGATACGCTGTGGGATATTTCCAAGAAGTTTCTGCAAAACCCGCTGCGCTGGCGTGAAATCTGGGCCAGCAACAAGCACGTGAAAAATCCGCACTGGATTTTCCCGGGAGATCGCCTGCTGATGTGTACCTATGATGGCCGCCCGATCATTGGTAAAGATGAAGGTGATGGCTGTGAAGGTATTATCCGTCGTTATACGGGTAACACCACCAGCCTGCAGCCGCAAATCCGGGTCGAGTCACTCAACAATACCATTCCGGTGATTCCACTGGAGTACATCCAGCACTGGCTGGAACGCACCAGCATTATTGCCCCTGAATCTTTGCAACAGACGCCTTATATTTTAGGCACGGCGGATCAGCGTGTATTGGCGGCTAAAGGCCAGAATGTCTATGCCCGCGGTCAGGGTCTGCAAGTTGGCCAGCGTTATGCCGTGTATCGTGAAGGCGAACCGTATATCTTCACCGATGCCAACGGTAAAAAATACAATGCCGGTCTGGAGCTGACTCAGGTTGCATCCGGTATTGCAGTACGCGGTGAAAATGACATTACTACCCTGGAACTGACCGACACCTACAATGCCGAAGTGCGTCGTGGTGATCGTGTGCTGCCAGAATATGACCCGATGTTACCGACCCTGTTCTATCCGACCAATGCCGAACATATTGCAGCGGATGGCCAGGTGGTACGTGTGATGGGGTCAATTGGGACCGCGGCTAAACACAGTGTGGTCACCATTGACCGTGGTCAGGCGCACGGCGTGCAATCCGGTCATGTATTTGCTGTAACTCAAAAAGGCGAAGTGGTCACCGATCCGAAAACCCGTGAACGGGTGCAGCTGCCAGGCGAGCGTATTGGCTATGCCATGGTCTTTAAAACCTTTGACCAGCTCAGCTATGCCTATATTCTGGACAGCGAACTACCAATTAAAGTCGGGGCCGGTATTCAGCCACCGATTATGGAAGATTAAGACTGAGGGATGAGCCATGCTGAATACGATATCACCCGGTCATCTCGCAACGATTCGCCTGTGGTATCTGGTTCAGCATTCACTCCCCAGCTTTTATAAATTAATTCGGCACTTCGGTTCGGCCGCTGCGGCCACCGAAGCCGGCAACCTGCAGCGCTGGGCAGAACTGGGACTGCATCAGAACCATCTGCAACGCGCACGGGATTTTCATCAAGCACAGGCACAAGCCGACTTCCAGCACTTGCTGCAGCGCGTCCAGCAACATACCGATTTTATTCTTATTCCCGAAGATGTCGGTTACCCCACCCAACTGCTGCCCTATACCGACAAGCCACCAATTTTATTTGGCCAAGGACAGGCACAACCTTTACTTCAGCCGCAAGTGGCAATTGTCGGCAGTCGCAAAGCCAGTCCGCATGGCCGGCAGGTGGCTTATGACTTTGCCTATTATTTAAGTGAAAAAGGCTTTTTTATTAACAGTGGTCTGGCGCAAGGCATTGATGAAGCAGCCCATCAGGGTGGCTTGAAACATCAACGTACCATTGCCGTGATGGGTACTGGTCTCGACCTCACCTACCCGGCCACACACCAGGGTCTGCGTGACCAGATTCTGCAACGGCATGGCACTATTATCAGTGAGTTCCTGCCACAGACCAAACCGCTACAGCAGCATTTTCCACGGCGTAACCGCATTGTCAGTGGACTTAGCCTGGGAGTGATTGTAGCCGAAGC
Source organism: Acinetobacter sp. Brlt_5 (assembly GCF_051949055.1). Classification (NCBI taxonomy): domain Bacteria; kingdom Pseudomonadati; phylum Pseudomonadota; class Gammaproteobacteria; order Moraxellales; family Moraxellaceae; genus Acinetobacter; species Acinetobacter sp. Brlt_5. Next base: position 63,883 of record NZ_JAYJLP010000017.1, on the reverse strand, counting down.
CACGCTGGACAGCGGCTCGCTGATTACCGCCAAACTGGCGGCCGAGCAAGGTAAAACCGTGTTTGCCATTCCGGGACATATTTACAGTGAATTTCATCAGGGCTGCCATCAACTGATTCGGGAAGGCGCGATTCTGGTCGATCATCCGGAACAGGTCATTGAAGATCTGGCCTTGCCAACCCAATGGCTGAGCCAGCAGCAGGCGACCTTATCCGCTACAGCATCTGCAGCTGCCCACCCGACCTTACCCGAACATCTGTTGGCCCTATACAGCCAGCTGGACTGGGTCGGTAAAAATATGGACCAGCTGGCCAGCGAACTGCAACAGGAAACCGCCCATTTAACCGCGCAGTTAATGGAACTGGAGCTGCTCGGGATGGCGATGCAGCAATCGGGGCTATATCTGCGTTGTCGTCCATCACAATAAGGTTCACAATAGTACACCCCGCATAACCTCGAAAGGTGTACCACATGATTACAACCTCTGTTGCCGAAGCAGCCACTTGTCTACAGCAAGGACAGGTGCTGGCCTATCCTACAGAGGCAGTTTGGGGTCTCGGCTGTGACCCGTATAACCAGGATGCATTCATGCAGATTCTGCAACTGAAACAGCGTCCGATTGAAAAAGGCGTGATTTTATTGGCCGGTCATATTTCCCAGGTAGAACATTTGCTGCACAACCTGGCCGAACCACAGCGTCAACAGGTGATCGACTCCTGGCTCAATCCACCCGCAGAGCGTGCTACCACCTGGTTGTTGCCGGCAGGTGAGCATATTCCCAGCTGGATTAAAGGCCAGCATCCTAAAGTCGCGGTACGTGTAACCACGCATCCGCTCTGTGTTGCGCTGTGTCATGCCTTTAGCGGCTTTATTGTATCGACCAGTGCCAATCCGGCCGGACAGGAACCGGCGCGCTCCCTGCAAGAGGCCAGCCAGTATTTTGGCAATCAGCTGAATTATTTAAATGGCGATTTGGGACTCAGCCAGTTACCTAGCCGTATTCTGGATGCTGAAACCGGTGCCGTGATTCGTGACTGAAGATCGGGCCAGAAATGAAAGAAATTTCAGGCAAAAAAAAGCTCAACCATATAGGGATGGTTGAGCATAAAAAAGGATGTGTATCAATCACATCCAGAGGGTATCGAAATCTCTGGGCATTTCAGCAACAGGCGCTGATCTGCGATGGAGCGTATTATGGGCGAACAGTTTAAAAAAAACAAATATATTTTAGCTCTTAAAAGGCAGCTTAAACCTATGATTAATCAATCATTATTTGAAAAAAGTTCAAATTATCTTACTCTTTTTAAAGTGCTTTTTAAAGAAGCTAAAAGCTACTCTCCTCGACTAAAGTCTATTTGCCTTTATTCACGAGATCATTCAAGCAAAAAATTAAGTTTATTTGTTCGTTTTTTAGGCAATTATTTAGCTTTTAGCAGCACCGGTGCCACAGTTTTTTTCTGGGCCAGCACAATTCCGAACAGAATAATCGCCCCACCAATACTGTGATAAATGGTCCAGGCCTCTTTTAACCAGACAAAGGCAATTAAAGCGGTAAACACTGGCATCAGGTTCATAAAGATACTGGTGCGGTTCGGTCCCAGACGCTGAATCGCCATCATCCACACCAAAGGGGCAATTAATGAAGGAAAAATACTGGCGTAAATGACGCTGCCGGCATTGGCCATATTGATGGCATCAAGCCCCAACCAGGCCACAAACGGCAGGTGATACAGCAGTGCAAACAGAATCTGCACATACAGGCTCAGCATTAACGGAATCTGCAGCTGCCATTTTTTCAGAAAAACCCCGTAAAAGGCATAGAAAAACACGGCAATAATCATCAGCAGATCGCCCCACTGACCACCGGCATGCAGCAAGCCCCAAGGATTGCCCTGCCCCATCACATAGATTAGCCCGGCAAAGGACAACAGGCTGCCAATAATGGCGTAGCGATTCGGAATATCGCGCAGAATCAGCATCGACACAAAAATGGTAAAAATCGGAATAAAGGCATTAATAATGCCCATATTGGTGGCGGTGGTGTAATGCGCAGCGGTATAGGCCAGTCCCTGATACAGCACCAGTCCAAAGGCACTCAGCACTGCCAGCTGTTTCAGATGCGGTACAATCAGGGCGCGTTCACGGATCACCCGCGGCAAAATAAATGGGGTTAGAATCAGAAAGGCAAAAAACCAGCGATAAAAACTGATGCTCACCGGCGAGATAAAGTCGGTCACATAGCGGGTCACGACAATATTCAGTGACCAGATCAGTACCGCGCTGACCGGTAAAAGAATGGCCCAAGACAGCATTTTTTCTTGCTGTGTCATATTCTGTTCCTTGTTGAGTCGATCGGCCTGAAGCAGACGCTGCTTCCTGCGCTGAATGAATGCCTTTTCACTTTATTTTTAAACTTTCCTTGTGCCCTCATTCTAGTCCAATTTAACTGCTTTGGGGCAATTCGCGATGGTGAAATCTTGTGCTGCGTTCAAATTGCTCCATCACTCCACTTTGCTGGGATTCCGCACCTGCTTAAAATATGCCGCATTGACACAGCGCTATACAAAAATCTGCCAAAAGCCGCAGCAATAGGTCTTGCGGGATTGGGCAAAGCCCGTTACAACAGAGAACGACAATAAATCACTTTAGGATAAACACATGGCATCTGTATATGACATTCCGGTCGTGACCATTCAGGGTGAAGAAACCACACTGAACCAGTATCAAGGCAAGGTGCTGCTGATTGTAAACGTGGCTTCTAAATGCGGTCTGACGCCGCAATATGAAGGTCTGCAAAAGCTTTATCAGCAGAAAAAAGAACAAGGTCTGGAAATTCTCGGTTTCCCGGCCAATGACTTTCTGGCGCAGGAACCCGGCAGCAATGAAGAAATCCAGCAGTTCTGTTCGCTGAATTATCAGGTAGATTTCCCGTTATTCGCCAAAATTTCAGTGGTGGGTGAAGATAAACATCCGCTATATGCTCGTCTGACCCAGGCCATTCCAGAACGGATTGGTGAAGGCCCATGGTGGAAAGATCTGGTGGATTATGGTCTGACCCCAAATGAACCACCTGAAGTGCTGTGGAACTTCGAAAAATTCCTGATCAATAAAGAAGGCGAAGTGGTGGCACGTTTTGCCCCAGACATTCAGGCCGATGACCCACGTATTGTCGATGCAATTAATGCCGAACTGGCGCGTTAATTGTTTGCAGTAACAAAGAGGGTTGCGGCCCTCTTTTTTTATAGATCTAGACATCCATAAGCCACGCTCATCACACCGCCTGTTTGCCCTGGAAAATTGTTATTGCTTTGCAACAATCTGTTTTTTATTTAATTAAAGCCCCTATATTAAACTGCAAGATAAAAAATTGTGATTGATCTTGCCATGAAACGCGCCTTTTCCCATTTTCTCCTGCCCTTTGGCCTGCTGACTTCAGCTCTACTTCTGGTCGGTTGTGACCAGCCCAGCGCTCCGGTTTCGGAAGCCGATCCGGATACCGAAATCACCTCCCAGCAGCAAAGCCCTGCACCACAAGCCGATTTAAAAAGTGGCAATATGTTTTATATTGTGCGCGATGTGGCTGATATGCAGCTGAAAGCCGGTGAGTATGTCGAGCAGTTGCGCCAGACCCAGACCGAGCTGCAACAGGCCGTCAACAGTCAGGATCATCAACAGCTACAAAGCGCAGCCAGCAAATTGCAACAGCAATTACAGGGCTTTAATAGCGCCTTAAACAGTTTGAATTTAAAAAGTCAGGAAATTGACAATATTCGCCAGAACATTCTGCAAGCCAATGAACAGGTTCTGGCTTCGCCATTTTTAAATGGCCAGATTGACCTCAGCAAAGTCGACTTTGCCAAAATTCAGCAGCAGATGGGCACAGTACAGTCTGAGATGGTGAAACTGGCCAGCATCCTGTTACAGTCAGAGAATACTGAAAATACTGAAAGCGCAAACACTGACACTGAAAATCAGGCGCAAGCTGAATCCTGATCCTCAGGCTCACTGCCCATCTGGGTGGTGAGTCTGCCTGATTCAGAGAGTTTTTAGTCTGATTCTGATAGTTAAAATTTAAAAAAATAATGCGTTCATTTAAAAATAAGAGGTCTGCCATGCAGCATCCACTGATTTATTCTGTTGTACCTGTGACATTCCGTTTAGATCTGAAAGATCCGTTTATCTTCTGTGCCCATCATCTGGATCATTTTCCGGCTGGCAATGCCCAGCTGGGTCCGCAAACGCCGCCACAAAATAAAGAATACAATATGTATTATGGCGATGTGGTGCCCGGTTTCCCTGAGCATCCGCATACCGGTTTTGAAACCATTACCTTAGTGGAACAAGGCGTGGTCGATCATTTTGATTCGCTCGGCAATGCCGGTCGTTATGCCGCTGGAGATGTGCAATGGCTGACCACCGGCAATGGCGTCGAACACTGCGAGATGTTTCCACTCGTGCATGAAGACCGCGCCAACCCAATGGAACTGTTCCAGATCTGGTTTAATTCATCGCCTGAACAGAAACAGCAGCCAGCTGATTATAAAATGTTATGGCGCGAGCAGATTCCGCATGTAATTGAAGCCAATGCGGCAGGCCAGAAAGCTGATATCCGGGTAATTTCCGGCCAGTTTAAAGAAACCGATGCCCTGCCACGCCCACCCCATTCATGGGCAGCGCCGGCTGAAAACAAGGTGAATATTTACCTGATTACCTTAGCGCCCGAAGCTGAAGTGACCATTCCAGCCACCAGCGCCAGTTCGACCCGCTTCTGTTATTTCTATCAGGGTAAGAGTTTAGAGCTTGAAGGTCAGCAGATGGACGTGAAACATTTGGCCGAATTGAAATCGGATGCCGAGATTCATTTAAAAGGTGGACTACTTGAATCCCGGATTCTATGGCTTGAAGGTGAACCAATTGGTGCACCGGTAGCCATGCGCGGGCCTTTTGTACTAAATAGTGAAGATGAACTGAACGCTGCCTTTAAACGTTACCGCGACACCCATTTTGGTGAATGGCCATGGCCGAGTCCGGCACCGGTGTTTGAACGCAAGCAGCCACGTTTTGCGACTTATCAGGGTGGTGAGCATAAGGAATATCCTGAACAGCTCTAAATTCTATTTTTATGAGAACAGCTTGGCATGTTTCTGGCTGTTTTTATGCAAATTAATTTTATTTTCTAATGTTCAAGCGTCTGGAAAGTCGAGTTTTTATTTGCTGAATTTGGCGCATAGTCATTTGCGAATTAATTTGGATATGCTAAAAACACGACATCGTGAAAAATATTATTTTTGAAGGGGGACTTGCCTCTAAAATCAAAATGGTGATTGATAACACTAACCAGATCAAAGCAGACCGCGCTCTATATTCAAAGAGCGATCGATGCAGGATTTGAAGTGATTGCTTATTATTTTGAAACGGATTTAAAGAGTACCTTTGAGCGAAATAGTTACTGTGTTGGCAACGCCAATATTCCGAAAGTAGGTGTACTTGCGACTTATAAAAAACTTGAAGTTCCGAGATTAGATGAAGGTTTTGATGAGATGTTTAGGGTAAAGATTGTGGGGAATGGTGAGTTTTCTATTTATCAAGATTAATAATAAGGAATAATTACATGAATAAAATATCAACTTTAGCTGAGACAACGGAAAATTATTTTGATAATACAGTTCTAGAAACAACTGATACTATTTTTCAAGAAATTCTCAAAGCATTCCCTTTAGCTTCATCAGGCATTGCGATTTACCGACTTTTTAGAAGTTATAACGAGAAGCAAAAATTAAAGAATATCTTGGAGTTTATAAAGGAAGGTGAAAACCTAGAACCAGGAAGTTTATTAAAAATATTTAAAGATCAAAACAATTTAGAAATTGGCTGTGAGTTACTTAATGCTTTGGATAAAACATATTTAGTCCATCAATCTAAGATGCTTGCTCGCTTAGCTCTTCTATATGATGTCAAAGAAATAAATCGTGAGAATTTTTTAAGGTATGCCCATATTATCCCTCAATTAACATCTTTTTTATTAGAAGGGTTAGATAAAGCTTACACATTGTCTGAAAAAAATAAGACCAATAAAAATTATCACCTTAAAAATGAAGAATGTAATTTTTCATTATCTGAACTAGAAAGATTTGGTTTTTTATATGTAGTTGCGACTTATGGATCAGGTAATCACTATGGAAGATCAAAAGACCTAGTTTTCTTCTACGAAAATATTTACCAAAACAAATATAGAAAAAATTAAACCCATAAAAAAACCACCCTTTCGGGTGGTTTCTTCAATCTTAAACCAGCAATTACATTGCGCGGTTTTTGATTTTGCGGATCGTTTCCAACTGTGCAGCAGTTTCTGCCAAAGCAGCCAAAGCAGCAGCAGCGTCCAAATCGCTCTTTTGATTCGCCAGCAATTGTTCAGCGTGTTTACGCGCTTCAATAATTGCCGCTTCATCCAAGTTTTCTGCACGGACTGCAGTATCTGCAAGAACCGTAACAACGTGCGGTTGAACTTCTAGAACACCACCAGATACATAGATTAATTCTTCTGTACCATTTTCCAAAATAACGCGGATCGCGCCAGGTTGGAGCAAAGTTACCAGCGGAGCGTGGCCAGGCATAATACCCAACTCACCGCCAGCACCTTTTGCAATTAGCATAGTTACAGTGCCAGAGTACAAAGACTCCTGAACACTTACAACGTCACATTGCATAGTCGCCATGAGAACCTCCTAAATTAGGTAGCTAATTAAAGTTTCTCGGCTTTAGCAATCACTTCGTCAATACCACCAACCATATAGAACGCTTGTTCTGGGATGTGATCGTATTCACCAGCTAGAAGACCTTTAAAGCCACGAATCGTTTCTTTAAGCGGTACAAGTTTACCAGGCGCGCCAGTAAATACTTCAGCTACGTGGAACGGTTGAGAGAAGAAACGTTGGATCTTACGTGCACGGTATACAGTAAGTTTGTCTTCTTCTGACAATTCGTCCATACCAAGAATTGCGATAATGTCTTTCAATTCTTTATAACGTTGAAGAACGTTTTGAACTGAACGAGCGATTTCGTAATGCTCAGTACCTACTACCAGTGGATCTAGCTGACGTGAAGTAGAGTCAAGTGGATCGATCGCAGGGTAAATACCTTGAGAAGCGATGTCACGGCTCAATACAACAGTTGCGTCCAAGTGAGCGAACGTTGTAGCAGGCGATGGATCTGTTAAGTCATCGGCAGGTACGTATACCGCTTGGATAGACGTAATCGAACCAGACTTAGTTGATGTAATACGTTCTTGCAGAACACCCATCTCTTCTGCAAGTGTAGGCTGATAACCTACTGCAGATGGCATACGGCCTAGAAGTGCTGATACTTCAGTACCTGCTAGTGTATAACGGTAGATGTTGTCAACGAACAATAATACGTCACGGCCTTTACCGTTTTCGTCTTTTTGATCACGGAAGTACTCAGCCATAGTCAGACCAGTCAACGCTACGCGTAAACGGTTACCAGGTGGCTCGTTCATCTGACCGTAGACCATTGCTACTTTGTCTAGAACGTTAGAGTCTTTCATCTCGTGATAGAAGTCGTTACCTTCACGAGTACGCTCACCAACACCAGCGAATACAGATAAACCTGAGTGCGCTTTAGCGATGTTGTTGATCAACTCCATCATGTTTACAGTTTTACCAACACCGGCACCACCGAACAGACCAACTTTACCACCTTTCGCGAACGGGCAAAGTAAGTCAATGACTTTAATACCAGTTTCTAGAAGGTCAGTAGAAGCCGCTTGTTCTGCATAAGAAGGCGCTTGACGGTGAATTGGTAAACGCTCTTCAGTTGCAACTGGACCAGCTTCGTCGATAGGGCGACCAAGAACGTCCATGATACGACCAAGTGTCGCTGTACCTACTGGTACAGAGATCGGCGCGTTAGTGTTAGTTACGTTCAAACCACGTTTAAGACCTTCAGTAGATCCCATCGCAATTGTACGTACAACGCCGTCACCAAGTTGTTGCTGAACTTCTAAAGTAGTTTCAGTGCCATCAACGTGAAGAGCGTCATAGATCTTAGGAACGCTGTTGCGTTCAAACTCGACGTCGATAACCGCGCCGATGATCTGAATGATACGACCGCTACTCATTGCTGTCTCCTCAATTCAAAATAATGTTAAACGGCAGCGGCACCACCAACGATCTCAGAAATTTCCTGAGTAATCGCGGCTTGACGCAGCTTGTTATAAATAAGTTGTAGGTTCTTGATAAGCTCACCTGCGTTATCTGTCGCAGCTTTCATTGCGACCATACGTGCAGATTGCTCACAAGCGATGTTTTCAATCACACCTTGATACACCACAGACTCAATATAACGAACCAATAAACCATTCAGCAGTTCTTCTGCTTCTGGTTCATAGATATAGTCCCAACCGTATTGACGGTTCAGGGTCTTGTCTTCTTCAGCAGCTGCTAAAGGAACAAGTTGTTCGATTTTTTGATTTTGAGTCATGGCATTGACAAAGCCGTTGGACACCAGATAAATACGATCTAACTCGCCTTTATCATAAGCGTCTAACATCACCTGTACAGAACCAGATAACTGTTCAAGACTTGGTGTATCACCTACGTTTGTAGTTGCACCTAGTACTTTACCGCCGTAGTTTTTAAAAAACGAAACCGCTTTTTGACCAATTAAAGCAAATTGAACTTCAATTGACTGCTCTTGTTGCTGTTGTACGTGTTTGACCACTTTTTTGAACAGGTTAATGTTCAAACCGCCTGCCAAACCACGATCTGAAGAAACAATGATATAGCCAACGCGCTTCACAGGACGCTCAACCATATAACGGTGTTTATATTCAGGATTCGCTTGTACCAAATGAGCAATTACACGGTGCATATTTTCGGCATACGGACGGCCTTGAGCCATGCGCTCTTGCGCACGACGCATCTTAGAAGCAGCTACCATTTGCATCGCTCGAGTAATCTTCTGCGTGCTCTTGATACTAGCTACTTTGGCGCGAATTTCTTTTAAGTTTGCCATACGCTTAACCTAGTATTCGAAGGCCCTTTCGAGCCCTCGAAGGTTGATCCGTGAACCAAACCAACACTAATTAGCAAAGTGCTAAATTAGTAAGTTTGAGTCGCTTTAAAGCTTTCAATACCTGCTTTGATTGCAGCTTCGATGTCTTTGTTGTAATCACCAGTTTCATCGATTTGTTGCATTAACGCAGCGTGCTCTGAACGGAAGTAAGAAATTAACGCAGCATCAAAGTCTACGATTTTCTTCACTTCAACGTCAGCCATGTAGCCTTCGTTAGATGCATAAACTGAAACAGCCTGGTCAGCAATTGAGTAAGGCGCATATTGTTTCTGCTTCATTAACTCAGTTACGCGTTGACCATGTTCAAGTTGCTTACGAGTTGCTTCGTCAAGGTCAGAAGCGAACTGAGCAAACGCTGCCAATTCACGGTATTGCGCCAAAGCGGTACGGATACCACCAGACAATTTTTTGATGATCTTCGTTTGAGCCGAACCACCAACACGCGATACAGAAATACCGGCGTTCACCGCAGGACGAATACCCGCGTTGAATAATGATGTTTCAAGGAAGATCTGACCATCAGTAATCGAAATTACGTTAGTCGGTACGAATGCAGATACGTCACCTGCTTGAGTTTCAATAATCGGCAATGCAGTTAATGAACCAGTTTGGCCTTTAACCTCACCGTTAGTGAATTTCTCAACATAATCAGCAGATACGCGAGAAGCACGTTCAAGTAGACGTGAATGTAGATAGAATACGTCACCTGGGTAAGCTTCACGACCTGGTGGACGACGAAGAAGCAATGAAATTTGACGGTAAGCAACAGCTTGCTTAGACAAATCATCATAAATAATTAACGCGTCTTCACCACGATCACGGAAGTATTCGCCCATTGTACAGCCAGCATAAGGCGCCAGATACAGCATTGCTGCTGGATCAGCTGCAGCTGCTGCTACAACAGTGGTATACGCCATAGCGCCAGTTTCTTCCAGCTTGCGTACTACGTTCGCGATAGTCGATTGTTTTTGACCAATTGCTACGTATACACACTTAATGCCAGAGTTTTTCTGAGCGATGATCGCATCGATCGCCATAGCTGTTTTACCAGTCTGACGGTCACCAATGATCAACTCACGCTGACCACGGCCAACTGGGATCATTGTATCTACTGATTTATAACCAGTTTGTACAGGTTGATCCACTGATTGACGCCAAATTACGCCTGGTGCTACTTTTTCTACAGCATCAGTTAATTTCGCATCAATTGGGCCTTTACCATCAATTGGGTTACCCAAAGCATCTACGACACGGCCTAAAAGTTCTGGACCAACCGGAACTTCTAATACACGACCTGTACAACGAGCTTTTTGACCTTCTTGAAGGCCTAAGTAGTTACCTAAAACAACGACGCCCACTGAATCCTGTTCTAGGTTCAGTGCCATACCGTATAAGCCGCCGTCGAATTCGATCATTTCACCGTACATTGCATCAGCAAGACCGTGAATGCGCACAATACCGTCGGATACCATAACAATGGTACCTTCGTTTTTAGCGGTCGCGCTGGTGTCCAGATCGCCGATACGCTGTTTAATGAGCGCACTGATCTCGGATGGATTCAGTTGTTGCATTGCGCTATACCTCAATCTTTTTAAAGTTCAGTCTTCTTATATGCAATTACGCAAGAAGACGAGTCCGCATTTTTTCAAGCTTGTTAAGCGCAGAATCATCTATCACTTGGTCGCCTGCACGAATAACAACACCCGCGATTAACGCCGGATTGACTTCTACTACAATAGAAACCGTGCTGTTGAAACGCTTTTCCAGCGCCGCTTTCAACACTTGTTCCTGGTCAGCAGACAATGGGAAAGCCGATTCAATTACGACGTCCACATTGTTGTTATTCTGTGATTTGAGCTGTTCATATTCTGCTTGAATTTCAGGCATTAAAGACAAACGATCATTTTCAGCAAGCAAAGTCAAAAAGTTTGACAATGCTGCAGTCTGGTCTTCACCTAAAACTTTTGCAAAAACACTCACCTGCTCTGCAGGAGTAAGCTCAGGGCGATTTAAGTAAGCTGAAAATGCTTCGTCTTGTACCGCAGCACTGAGCAATGCTAGTGCTTGTGACCAACTGTCAGTTGCACTTTGCTCAGAGGCATAAGCATATGCTGCTTTCGCATATGGGCGTGCCAACGTCAAGAGTTCAGCCATATTTCGCCTCGCTTAAAGTTTAGCAGCCAGCTGGTTCAGCATGGCATTGTGAGCTTCTGCGTCAACTTGCTGGCTAAGAATTTTCTCAGCACCGGCAACTGCCAAAGCAGCGACTTGTTGACGTAATTCTTCGCGAGCAGCATTGATTTCAGTATCAACAGCTTCTTTCGCCTGTTGACGGATACGCTCACCTTCAGCAGATGCTTGGGTACGCGCTTCTTCGACCAATTGTGCTGCACGACGGTTCGCTTGTTCGATCAATTGAGCCGCTTGTGCTTTCGCTGCGTCTAGCTCTGCCTTAACTTGTGCTTGCGCATCAGCAAGGTCAGCTTTTGCTTTTTCAGCAGCATTTAAGCCATCAGCGATGCGACGCTGACGCTCACTAATCGCATTGATTAGTGGTGGCCATACAAACTTCATGCAGAATGCGACGAAAATCGCAAATGCAATCGCTTGGCCAATCAATGTGAGGTTGATATTCATTGCTATTCCTCAAATAGTGGATTTTTGGGAATTAAGCTGATTAACCTACAAATGGATTAGCGAAGATGAAGAACAAGCCAATACCAACACCGATCATAGGCACAGCATCAAGAAGACCCGCGATTAAGAACATACGAGTTTGAAGTTGTGGAGCCAATTCTGGCTGACGTGCAACAGCTTCAAGGAAGCGACCGCCCAAAAGACCAAAACCAATCGCAGTACCTAAAGCACCGAAAGCGATCAAGATAGCAGATGCAATTGCAACTAGACCTAAAGTGAGTTCCATGAAAAATTCCTCAGAGGTTAGGTTTTATACCAAATTAAGTTAAAAAATTGTGTGCCCAACCGCCCGATGACAGTTAGGCCATACCATTAATGCTTTTCGCTTGCCATGCTCATGTACACGATTGTCAACATCATGAAAATGAATGCTTGTAGCGTAATAATCAAAATGTGGAAAATCGCCCAAGGCACAGACAATGCCCACTGGATCCAGAACGGTAATAACGCGATAAGAATGAAGATTAACTCACCCGCATACATGTTACCGAACAGTCGTAGAGCCAATGAAACTGGTCGCGCCAAGAAAGTAGTCAATTCCAACAATAAGTTGAATGGAATTAAAAGCACTTTAGCAACTGGATTACTTGGGTTAAATGGGTTAAGTGCCAACTCACCAACGAAGCCGCCAACACCTTTCTCACGAATACTATAGAAAATAATTAAGAAGAATACAGAAATAGACATACCTAAGGTAATGTTTGGATCTGTAGTCGGAACAATTTTAAAGTAAACCTGATGAGGGTCCACACCCAGCATAGATGCAATCGCCTGTTGAGCTACATAAGGAATAAAGTCAACAGGGATTAAATCCATCAAGTTCATGAGGAAAATCCACACGAAAATGGTTAATGCTAAGGGTGCAATTAATCGAGACTTCCCATGGAAGGTATCACGTACACTTGAATCTACAAACTCGATAATCACTTCAATTACTGACTGGAATTTACCAGGCACGCCTGAATTTGCAGCTTTCGCGACAATCCAGAACAATAAACAGAAGATCAGACCAAGTCCGATAGACCAACCCATTGAATCCAAGTGAATAGCAGTGAACCCCATCTGTTGAGCTTCTTCAGCAGACTCAGCCAACTTCCATGAACCGTCTGGCATTTTGCCGTACGTCATGTTGGTCAAGTGATGCTTGATATACTCGGTCGAAGTAAGGGCATGTTCTTCAGCAGCCATAAATCACACCTGGTCAATGTCAAAAACAAAAGAGGGAACGAATATCGCGTGCTGCTTGATATCTCGCTCATCTCCTAAAAACTTTTCAATTTTTGCTGCGCCTATACTCGTTTTTGTAGACGTGACACCCAAAACGGAGCGACCCACGACATGGCCTGAACGAGAATAAAACCACAAAACAATGCAACCGGAGACAACGGCTCGACATTGCTTAAAATTAAAATGAATCCTACGATCACAATCGCAAACTTACCGAGCATGCCCCTATACATGTTCGACAGAACTTGTTTAGATGCTCTCGCGCCTGCTGCGCGGAACGACTGCCAGGAAAAATAACAACTTGCAACCCAACATACCAATGCACCAAGTGCGGCACTCAAGGCGGCTGTAGCATCTTTGAATATCCAGGCAATCAATGCAGCAACAGGTATCATGAATGCTTGCAAGAAGACCAAAGCTTTCGCTAATCGTCGGTCAATCAAGCGACTAGTTCGGCTCATTTACTTTCCACTCACAGCATAAATGCTTGACAAGTTTAACTGATGATCGTTTTTTATCGCAGGCATTATAGAGTTACACCCCTGAACATGCAATCTTTTCCCGATCTTAGTCGTATTTTTTTGCACAACTGTAACCGTATTGTCATAATTCAAATTTGCCGCCAAAACGCGCTATTTTTGCGCATTTATTACACATTTTTGCGTTTGGATAGCCAATTTCTGCCAGGCCTGCACAAAGTCCCCTGCCCCACTCATACTTTCGTCGACCATTTGAAACACAATCGGATTCAGGCGCTGATACTGGCTCTTGCTGGCATGACCTTCGGCCAGTAAACACATTTTCGTGTTTGGACGATGATCATTCATATATTTAATTTGCGCCACCGTCGGAGCGACATGCGGATCATGGGTCAGTGCGCCGGCAAACTTCAGGTTCAGCGGACGTTCCAGATATTGATAGGCATCATGATAAGACCAGTAGGCTTTGGCCGAGGCTTTGCTTTTAAACTTGTCTGCGGTCAGGAGCAGCTCTTGGGCAAAGGCACGGGCATTGGCCCAGTACTGTTCACGCTGCTCAGGCACCTGCTGGGAACGCAAGGCCGCAATAAAAAAGCCAATACGAATGGCATTGTTCGGATCAAGCCAGACATGCGAGTCGACCGTATCTTTTAATGCTGCACCACGAGGGCTACGCTGTGGTAGCGTTTGCAAAATGCCAGAATCTAGCAATGAAATAGCTTTGCTCTGATTGCTGAACAGTTTTTCTAGAGGCGCTTCATGCGCTTTGCCCAGCCAGATCACCAGACCTGCATCCTGAATGGTCTTGCGATGTGCAGGAGTCAAACTGACATCATGTCCGGTCTGGTCGGCCAATAATAAGGTCGGGGTTTCTATGCCTTGTGTAATTTCCTTGGCAATCAGATAAATCGGCTGTGTCGAAATAACAAGACTTTGAGACCAACTCAAGGTACTGAACAAAGCCAGAGCACAGAAGGCGAAAAAACGGGACATGAGCGCAAAATCATAAAACAGGATAGATGTTATATTATAACAAAATAACAAAAATACCTATGTATAATCGAATCTGACTATACTTCATGTTAAAATTTAATGTCCGATTTTCCTCCTACATTTCCTTGGGGTAGCTATGAGCTTATGTTCTCATGAACATCATGATGCATTACATGGCGTGCACGACCATCAAAATATTGAGCAGCGTCTTGCTGAAGCCGAAAGTCTCTGTGCCGCCACAGGTGCTCGCCTGACCCCACTTCGTCGTGAAGTGCTGGAACTGATTTTAAATGCCTCGGGCCCGATGGGGGCATACGACCTGCTGGCCAAAATTAAAAGTGAGTCAGATCGTCCGGCGGCACCACCAACCGTGTACCGCACCCTCGACTTTTTATTAGAAAAAGGGCTGATTCACCGTTTAACTTCTATTAATGCCTATATTCCCTGCTGCCATCCGCGCGAAGGCCATCAGGCGGCGTTTTTAATTTGCACCGAATGCAAAGTGGTCAAAGAAGCTTCTGCGCAGGGTTTACTGCAGCAACTGGCAGAGCTGTCGGCTTCGGACCACTTCACCGCCCATCATAGTATTATCGAGATTTCTGGTTTATGTCAGCACTGCGCCAGCAAGCGCTAAGTCCTGCGCCGCTGATTCGCCTTGAACAGATTCAAGTCCGGATTGATGAGCGTGATATTTTAAAACAGGTCGATTTCTCTTTGCATGAGAAAGAAATTGTCACGCTCATTGGTCCGAATGGTGCCGGCAAATCGACGCTGATTAAAGTCATGCTCGGTATTGTCAAACCCACGGCTGGCAAAGTACTGGCCGATAAAAAACTAAAATTCTCCTATGTGCCGCAGAAATTCAATCCTTCACACAGCTTGCCGTTAAGGGTCAAGGATCTGCTGGCTTTAGAAAAATGTAGCAGCACGTTAAAAGCAGAAATTATCCGCGATACCGGTATTGCCAAGCTGGAAAATTCCAAAGTGCAGCAATTGTCAGGTGGTGAACGGCAGCGGGTATTACTGGCCCGCGCCTTATTGCGCCAACCCGATGTGCTGGTGCTGGATGAACCAATGCAGGGGCTGGATATCCAGTCGGAAGCCGAGCTGTATGACTATGTGCGTAGCCTACCAGAAAAATATGGCTGTGCCGTGCTGATGGTCTCACATGATCTGCAATGGGTCATGCAAGGCACGCATCGGGTGGTATGTTTAAATAAACACATTTGCTGTAGCGGCTTGCCCGAAAGCGTGCAGCAGCATCCGGAATATCAGGCCATTTTTGGCACCAACCGGGTGTTCTATCAGCATCATCATGATCATTGTGCGCATGGCGACCATGCCGAGCCGTGTCAGCATGATTCCCGTCCCCATATTCACCCTGAACCGGAAGTCTAAACCATGATGGATTGGTTATCGTTATTACTTCCGGCCTGGATCATGGGCACTTTACTGGTGTTTCTGACCGCGCCACTCGGCTGTCTGATGCTGTGGCGCCGGATGTCTTTTTTTGCCGATACCATGGCACATGGCACCTTATTAGGCGTGGCCATTGCCGGCGCCTTGAGCTTACCGCTGTGGATGGGCGTTACATTTTTAGCCTTATTACTGGTTGGTATTCTTTGGATTCTGCATGATCCGCGCTTACCGAATGATGCCCTGCTGGCCTTATGCTCTGCGACCCTGCTCTGCTCCGGTCTACTGTTTATCCAGCACATTCCAAGCCTGCGCCCGGAACTGCTCAGCTACCTGTTTGGTGATCTGCTCACGATCTCCTGGGCTGATTTACCCATCTTTGCGCTGGTGATTGTCGGTGCACTGCTGGTTCTATATAAGTATTGGCAAGCCCAGATTCAGATTGCCATTGATCCGGATATTGCTGCCAGTGAAGGTATTCATGCCCAGTGGCAACGTCTGATTTTTATGTTGCTGCTGGCCCTGTTTACGGTTCTGGCATTACGCGCGGTCGGCTCGCTATTGATGGGTGCGCTGCTGGTGATTCCGGCGCTCACGGCACGACTGCTGGCGCATTCTCCGAAACAGATGGTGATTTGGGCTTTTGTGATTGCACAAATTGGGGTAACGGTTGGTTTATGGTCCAGCGCCGGCTTAAATACCTCGACCGGTCTGACTATTGTGCTGACCATGGCGGTGATTTTTGCCCTGATCTTTACCATGCAGAAATTTAAAAAACTGGCCTAAACAATCAACCGAAAGGTTCCATCTAGCCCTCTCCTCTTTATCATTGAGAGGGGAAAATCAACATCTATTACTGATGCACCAGACTTAATAAAAATGCAGCACCAGCAAACAGACCGGCAAACGTCCGGTTCATGACTTTCTGCTGACGCGGTGACTTTAACAATCTTAAAACCTTAGCTGCCAGGCCGGTATAGCCCGCCATCACAATCAGATCAATCGTAATCATGGTTGCTGCCATAATCAGATATTGAATCCACTGCGGTTTGGATAAATCCAGAAATTGTGGCAAGACAGCCAGCAAAAATACAATCGCTTTCGGATTGCTCATATTCACCAGAAAACCGTTCAGCAGCAGTCGTCCAGCTGATTTCTGTGGTAAATCCTGCCGGATTTCAATCGAGTGTACCGGCGCTTTCCATTGCAGATAGGCCAGATACAGCAGATACGCTACCCCGAACCATTTCACTGCCAGAAAAGCCCAAGGCGTGGTCGCAAATAGCACGCCCGCGCCGGCCGCCACAATCGCAATCTGTACCAGCAGCGCCAGTTGCAGCCCGATGGCATTCCAGTAACCATGACGAAAACCGTAATTCAGCCCACTCGACATCGAGGCAATCGCACCTGCGCCCGGCGACACACTAATCACCCAACAGGCCAGCATATAGGCCAGCCAAATCTGATAAGACATGGTAATTCACCACAAAAATGACAGATTATTATATGACGATTCATCTTTTAAGTGCGCAGTAAAGAGGCAATAAAAATCTGATCCAGAGACTGTTAAGCTGCTACCGGTTCAGGCACAATAGTTTTAGTGATTGATTATTAAAAACTTAGGAGCCATGAATGACAGCTCAATCTGTAATCTTGCCATTACCTTCAGATCATGCCCGTTTTATTGTTTTACGTTTAAAAGATTTAACTCTTGAGCAATTAAAAGAAAAATTAGCTGATCTTTTTAATACCCGTGATCGCCTGATTACCCAGCATCCTCATGCACAAATTAAAACTGCCGTGGCCTTTGGACCTGAACTTTGGGCACAACTGTACTCCCAAACTCCAGCTGGCTTTAAGCAGTTACAACCGATTGAAGGCGCATTCCAGATGCCTGTCGTACCGGCAGATGTACTCATTCATATTGCCAGTGCCCGTGCGGATATCTGTTTTGCCCTGAGCCAGTCTTTCTTTGAGGGTATTCAGGATCAGGTTGATGTTCTGGATGAGCGGGTCTGCTTCCGCTATTTTGATGGCCGCGACATGACCGGCTTTATTGATGGCACAGAAAACCCGCAATTCCCGGATGACCGTGCTGAAGTCGCTTTACTGGGCGAAGATGCCGGCATTTTTGAAGATGGTTCCTTTGTCTTTGCCCAGCGTTATGCACATGATTTAGATAAATGGAAACGTCTAAAAGTCGATGCACAAGAACAAGTGATGGGTCGAACCAAACTTGAGTCGATTGAGCTGGATGATGAGGTGAAACCTGACAATGCCCACGTCGCCCGTACCGTGGTTGAAGATGATGAAGGTGAAGAAATGGAAATTCTGCGTCATTCCCTACCGTATGGGGATGGGCAAGGTGACCAAGGCTTATTCTTTATTGCCTATACCAAGGATTTAACCATTCTGGATGCGATGCTTGAGCGTATGTTTGGCACCTCGGGAGATGGTATTCATGACCGTTTACTACATTTTGTGACCGCTTTAGATGGGGCTTACTACTTCGCTCCAAGTGAAGAGTTGCTGGAAACGGTGTTGGAAGGATAATTTATAAAGCCGACGAGAGTCGGCTTTTTTAGTAATAATTTAAAGTTATCAGCAAGCGTTTAATTTCTCAGAGTGATATTTAAATTAAATATTAATTTCAAAAACAGGTTGCGTTAATTTTATTTAAATTAAATCTAGTTTCATCGAGATCTTTAACTTCTTTATTAATTGGCGTATATGTTGCCCCCCAAAATTCATTACCTTTTGAGATAAACGTAAAACTGGCTACCTCTCTATTATCCTCTAATTCTTTATAGGTTGTTTCCAATGCTTTTGACTCATCATCATAAATAACAGTTTTTACTTCCTTTAACTTATGAAAGGAAGTAAAAGGTCTATGGATTATTCTAGAGTTGTATCTATCAAAAGCAATTTCTATCTTCGATGTATCATCCTTTAGACAATAGTATACTTCAGATATAAGTGTTTCACTTGTTTTTGCACAAGATATCATTGAAAATAAATAAATTATTATAAATATAAGCTTTTTAACCACTTAATTTTCTCCTAGCTAATACTTCTGCTCTTTCCTGTGTGTAGCCATATCTCTTAGGTGGTTTAAATTTTTGATTCTTGGAAAGTTCAATAAATCTTGCATAACCTTTTCTTGCTTCACTTAATGATTTTGTACATCCAATTTTCTTGTATTCAGGGTCATGCCACAACCCCCAACCAAATACCTCACCAACCATATCATTAACTATACTATTCTCTAATTTAAAATCATCTAACGAACTTAATAAAGATTGATCAATTATTTTACAATTCCCAACTTTTAAAATTTTAAAGGCTCTCAATAAATATGCTTTTCTATTTTCTCTACCCCCATGATTATCATTATCAAAATGATTAAAACCACCATTAATTATTGCAGAAACACCTATCAAATCATTTTTTAAAGCAAGTTCATTTAGGTCTCTAGCTTTACCCTTCCTCCAAAACCATGCTGCAGAATCAACAGCATACTTAGGACTAGAAATTTTAACTCTATTTACTCCTGTAAAGTCTTCACCTTTAAACTTACCATAAGCAATATAATTATCTTTCCAAGTTAATTGAATAAGCCCTCTTCCTTTATATCCACCATAGTTATTTTTTTCATATTCAGCCGAAACTCGCTCTTCTAAATACTTGTACTCACTAGTTTCTAAAAATGTTTGTGAAATAAAATAGGCCTTTTGTATACATTTATCTATTTTATAAATTTTAAATGAATCATTAATTGGTGCTATAAATTTAGATAAGTGCTTTGTACTTCCTACTGCCAAAGCCTTTAAATCATCCAAAGTGATATCTCTTCCACATGCACAATCATGTAGCTTTATATTCTGCTCAATTATTGGCTCATTTTTTTCAGTCAAACCTTTAACAATATCAACATCTAGATGTAATTTAATAGCTTCCTCTTTAACTCTTTTGGCCACATAACTTACTGGATCTAAAGGTTTTCCATCTGGTTTGAGTACAGTAAATTGTAATCTCTGCCCAACCATACTTATTAACGGCAGTTTTCCATTGGAAATCGAATAAACCTTTTTCTTCCCGGTAGCTACAATTAACATCTCAATATTTGTTTTTTCAATAACGTAATTACTACCTTCACGATCTACAAGCGTTAGTGTAGAAGTACTTTTAAACTTTTCATAGGGTTCATCTAATTGAATCAGAATAGGTTTTTCTGTGCCATTACCTGAATTAAGCGATCTTTTTAAAACAAACTCATCATTCGATGTTAAGGCTAAAAATTCAATATCACGATTAGCCGAAGAGAGGACTTCAACTCTTCCTTGATCATCTGTAATACGTTCAAAACTTTTCTTTCCCTTTGGTCGTGTTTGTATCGGAAAATTAGCCATAATCTTTCCATGAACATCCACCACTTGAAAAGGTGTTACCACCAAACCATTCTGAGAAATCGTACTATTCATTTGTCGATATTCTTCAATGGTGTTAGGTAACTGAATTTTTATAGGATGCTCTGAGGAGGAGAGTGTCGAAGAATTAATGACCTTCACCACAGTATAATCAGATGCCTTCGGTGGTTTTGCTAAAATTTCTACCATCCGATTAGGAGAAGCTTGAAAGACAAATAAGCCATCTGTATCTGTTTTCTTCAGATTCTCTCTCGATGAATTTTGATAACGTGATTTCACCTTCAGATTTCTGACATATCGTCCAGATTTATCATAAAACTTAGAGGTAATGGTCACCAGTTTACTCATGATTCAATATCCTCGTGTGTAGACACCTCATCCTCCTGATCTTCTTCTATTTCTTCGAGCAAATAATCAATCTGTTCATCACTCACTGCTCCACTCAAATGTGTACACAAAGAGTTAAAGCTCAGCGCAATAAAGTCAGTTGACTGGGGCGTATAGAACCTAAAAGTACTTAATTGATGTTGTTCATTTAATATGGATTTATTGGTTTTCAGAAGCTTTCCATCAGTTTGATCAATCACAAAAATTTCTTTTTCTCCTGCAGACGAGCTATTCCATTGATAATTAATCTGATTACTAAATAATGTTGCCATCTGAGGTAAGCTCATCTTCGGTTCAACCACATTCTGTGGCTGTAAAAACAGATGCTGCCCTGCTTTCACCTCGAACTTGCCACCCGTGGTCGGTAACACGCCTGAACCACTAATCTCAATCTGACTTCCTCCAGCGACCAATATAATTTTTTTACTCGCCTTAACTTCAATCCTGTCTTCTGTGGAGATGACCTGCACCCCTTTCCTGGCAATAAGATCTGCCCCATCACCCTGTGCCTGAATCTCGACTTTGCCTTTACCGGCATACAGTCGTGCACCCTGTTGGGCTGCAAACAGGCTCAGTTTCTGGCTGGCATGCGCAATCAAAGATTGCTGCGTACTCAGGTTAATACTCTCTCCGGCACTGTGGCTAATCTGACCATCCGCAGAAAGGTGTACATCTTGCTGGCTACTCAGCGCAATAGAGTTTGGTGCACTAAGAATCATCAGTGCCTGTTTAAAAGCAGCAGCTTTATTTTCATCCTGCTGTTCGATCTGCTCTAAGAAGTTCTTTAAGTTATCAAGAACTTCTAAAGGATCCGTCTGCTGGTTTTTGGCCACTTCACTTAAGGCTTGGGCATTGCTCAGTGAGCTTTCAATCTGGCTATTGGCCTCACTGGCATCGAGATGATTGCCTTCGGCTTGTGCCTGTGGATGGGTGGAAATCAGTAAGCCTTCTCCAGCACGTACTGCACCCCACTGATCGGTTCTCAGTTCAAAACCTTCACCACGACCGTCACTTTCAGCGCTGGCTTTCGGATGGCTCAAGTTCCCCAGGTTCAGTTGGGTCGCACCATGGCTGCTTTGCAGCTGGGCAGAAATCTGCTTCGGAGTATCATCAAAACGCAGCTGGTTAAAGCCACTGCCTTCAATTTCCTGTGAGCGG
The DNA here is from genome assembly GCF_051949055.1 of Acinetobacter sp. Brlt_5. Lineage (NCBI taxonomy): Bacteria > Pseudomonadati > Pseudomonadota > Gammaproteobacteria > Moraxellales > Moraxellaceae > Acinetobacter > Acinetobacter sp. Brlt_5. The sequence continues at coordinate 42,006 of NZ_JAYJLP010000017.1, read as the reverse complement.
ATCCCGCTGAGTTTTTTGGTGTCGGGTAGTTGGCCTTGTTGGTCGAATTGGGTTGGCGAGCGTTCTGCTTCATGTAAACGACCAACCACGAAAGGCCGGTCGATGTTACCGTCAAAGAAGTCGATCACCACAATTTCATTAATCCGTGGCAGGAAGCGGGCCCCATAGCCTTCTCCGGCCCAAGGCGTCAGTACATCCACCCAGGCGGAATCGGTGTCCTTGTCATTACTGCCGGCCCCGCCATCATGCTGATGGTCATCACTGCGGGTAAACAGGAAACGGACTTTGATTCGGCCCCATTCATCGACATGGATGCTTTCTCCAGCAGGTCCCACCACCCGGGCACGCTGCGGATGGGCTGCCGGGCGGTGCTGTAGTGGATGGTATTCCGGTACCGTATGGATGTTGCGACGTTGTAAGGTTAAGGTATTGCCTTGACGTTCATCCGGGTGTTGTTTTTGTTGAAAACTAAAATGGCTATGCCAGTGGCTCTGGCTGAGTAACTGGTTGATCTGCTGTTTGAGGTCTTTAGGTAAGTTGTTCTGGTTATAGAACTGTTTGCCGGTAATTAGAAATTCTTTGTCGGCTGCGCTGTGCTGGTCAATTTCCGGGTGTTCATTCAGTTCAAACCAGTAGCCGACCTGGGCATCACGGACGGTGGAGTGGGCACTAAAGTATTTGGATTGCAGGTCGTGGTAGTGACTGAGGTTCTGGTTCAGCTTGTCCAGCTGGTTATTAGAGGATGCGGTGGCCTGGTCTTCGCCATTTAAATCCTGCATCCAGGCCGGGCTGATCTGCCAGGCTTGTTCCAGGCTGAGGCTGGCATTGTCCTGATTATGGCTGTGCTGGTGTTTGCTTTGCACTGAACCGGCGCCTTCTTCCTGGCTGAGGCTGTCTGACTGCCAGCGTTGCAGATGTACGGCAGTCGGTTGCAGGCTGCGCTGGGCAATCAACTGGGTGATGCTATCTAATTGTTCGGTGGCACTGGAGCGATGAAAGCGGATACTGCGACGATTTAAGGCGCTGTACTGGTTGTTATCATCAATCAGGCGTAATTTCTGGGCCTGAAGCGGGCTGCTGGAATGTACGACCTGTAACTGGGCTTCATCAATCAGCCAGTTAATCCCTTCACTGCGCCAGAGCCGGGTCAAAAAGTCATAGTCGGTTTCATTGGACTGCATGATAAAGGGACGCACATCCAGTTCCTGGGTCAGTCCGGTTAAATCTAACGTTAGGCTGGCGGCAAAGAGCGGGCTTTTGTTCTGCCATTCTTTAAATAAAATTTCACTGACCTCACGCACGCTTTTATTCATAAACACACGGCTGTTACGGCGTTTATGCCAGAGTGCAGTCGGATCTTCTAGTGTGAGTTTATAGAGCGTGAGTGAGCCATCACTTTGGCCTTGCGCGGCTGCGGTGATAATACCGCTGCTGCGAAACAGCTGGCCCTGGTCAGTGACCTGATCGACGGCAACCTGCGCGCCGATAAACTGTTTTAACGGAATCTGGGCATTGGTCGAAAGACAGATCAGTTCGGCATGTAAACCGTCATTGAGCTGGTGTTCACCGTCGATGCGCTGTAAAAAAACATCGGCATTTAAGGCAGGCTGAGAAAATTGAATATGGAGGGCACGTTTTTGTGGGCTGAGGCCGGCCTGCTCCAAGGCAGTATGGATATGAACACGGGTTATCATTGTTATAAAAGCTATTGTTTTAATTTGCCCCGATTCTAAACAATGCTTATTTTTTAATCCAGTCTCCCGCTTTCATTTCGGGGCTACAAACCGCCTGTTTCCGACCAGTTGCGATCAACAGCTGCCCTAAAAAAAAGGAGCCGAAGCTCCTTGTTGTGTTTGTCTATATTTTAGAAGGTAATCCGGCGATAACTACGGTATTCCGGTTTCCAGAAATTCGCCTCAATGGCCTCTGCCAGTAACTCGTCACTGATTACCGGCGCTACACCGGCCAGCATCGCCGCTTTAGCCACTTTAAAGGCAATAATTTTCGAAACCTTCTGGATTTCATTTAAATCCGGCAGCAGATCGGCCGCTGGATCGAGCAGCATCGGCGAACAGTCTGCCAGTGCATTACTCGACGCCATCAGCATACTGTCTGTGACTCGGGTCGCGCCCGAGGCGACTACACCCAAACCAATACCCGGGAAAATATAGGAGTTATTACACTGTGAGATATGATAAATCTTGCCATGATAATTCACCGGTGCAAATGGACTACCAGTTGCAATCAGCGCCTTACCTTCAGACCATTGCAGGATATCAGCCGGCACCGCCTCAACCCGTGAGGTTGGATTCGACAGTGGCATTACAATTGGTCGCTCACAATTTTCCGTTAGTGTGCGAATAATTTCTTCGGTAAACAGCCCCGGCTGACCCGATACACCAATCAATACCGTTGGTTTGGCATGTTTGACTACATCGAGTAGTGAAATCATGTCATCGGCATTGCCCCAGGCTGCAACCCGTTCAGGCGGCTGTGCCAGTTTGCGCTGGAAGTCCAGCAGATTCGGCTGGTTTTCGGTGATCAGGCCAAAACGGTCAACCATAAATACCCGCGCACGCGCTTCGGCATCGCTTAAACCTTCATACATCATCTGCGCAATAATCTGCTCGGCTATGCCGCTACCAGCAGAACCGGCACCGAGGAAAGCCACCACCTGATCTTTCAGCTGTTTACCAGCGGCACGTGAGGCAGCAATTAAACTGCCCACCGAAACGGCTGCGGTGCCCTGAATATCATCATTAAAACAGCAAATCTGGTCACGATATTTGTTTAACAATGGCATGGCATTGTTCTGAGCGAAATCCTCAAACTGGATCAGCGCTTTTGGCCAGCGGCGCTGGATCGCGGCAATCACTTCATCAACAAAGGCATAGTATTCATCGCCGGTAATCCGCGGCTGATTCCAGCCCATATAAATTGGATCATCCAGCAGTTGCGGGTTGTTGGTACCTACATCTAAAGTAATTGGCAAGGTATAAGCCGGGCTGATCCCACCACATGCGGTATATAAGGATAATTTGCCAATCGGAATGCCCATCCCGCCAATGCCCTGATCACCAAGACCTAAGATGCGCTCGCCATCAGTGATTACAATCACCTTCACGTTTTTCTTGTTCACATTTTGCAGAATGTCATCAATATGGCCGCGGTCCGGATAGGCCAGGAAGATGCCACGATGACGGCGGTAAATATCAGAAAAACGCTGGCAGGCCTCACCGACCGTTGGGGTATAAATAATCGGCATCATTTCACTTAAGTGATGCTCAATTAAGTGATAGAACAGGGTTTCGTTGGTGTCCTGAATATTTCGTAAATAAATATGCTTGTTGATGGCATCGTTAAACGACACATACTGCTGATAGGAGCGCTGACTCTGTTCTTCAATGCTCTCGATGGCATGTGGAAGTAAACCGTGGAGATTAAAATGGCGGCGTTCCTCTTCTGTAAATGCACCGCCTTTATTAAGCAAAGGCAGCTCCAGAAGCGTGTTTCCGGCATAAGGGATGTAAAGCGGTTTTTTGGTGGCTGAATTCGCTGATGTCATTTCCGATCTCATTATTCGATGATCCAGAAGGAGGCTCAAAGCAAAAGTTCCTCTGGGAGATAAGCTAGCTTAGCCCGTTTTGAGGACAATGGGGTATTTAGAAAATTGATAATGATTTGTGGATAATTTAGGTACTGAATAAATTTGTCCAATCGGGCATCCAGTCACGAAATAACGCTTTCCCGAAGCTCAAAATGCGGTTTTTTATGCCCAAATCAATCCCCTGCCTGTTTAGCTTACAAATCCTCGACCCATCAGGATGTAGTTTTTCGCTGTTTTTCTGTTACATGCAGCCAGTGCAGATTTTTCAATTGGCCTCAATTTGGGTATGCTCTGGGGCAAAACACAACGACATATTTAAAAATCATGTATATCAAGCCATGGATTGCACTGGGCGGTTTGGCCGCTGTGCTGGGTGTAGGCGGCTGCCAGACCCTTTCCAATACCACTGAAAAAGTCAGCGATCGGGTGACCGGTTTATTCTCCGCTAAAGACAAAGCACCGAAAATCGACAAAGATGGCGTGGTGGATATCAGTAAAAAAACTCTGGAACAACTGGAAAAATTTACTGCCAGCATGCCGACTCAACAATGGGTTTATATTGAAAATGAACAGCTGGGACGCTATCAGCTGAAAAACAAAGCACAAGATGGAGTGATTCTGACTCTGGCCCTACAATGCAAGATCAGCAGCCAGCGACCGACCTTCTCGCTCAGCAACGCCGAGGGCAAGACATTGTTAAAGGCCTATGATCCGAATGCCGGACAGATCCAGTTCCTGCTCGACAATCAGAATTATGGCAATCCTTTTAATGTACATACCGATGAGCCATTGAAACGCTTCCAGGCAGCCATTGCGCAGGCCAAGGTGATCAAGATTTTTAATGCCTCCCGGCTCTATACCTTCCAGAATGGCAATGCCGATCTGCTGAGTAAACCGGTGTCCTGTCAGGAGTCTGGTGCATCGGGCTAAATGCTATTTGGGTGCGCCCGGCATATCCACCAGCATCGCGGTAAACCGGCGCACCAGCGGTAACACCACCAGCACCACTGGAAAGGCAATGGCCCAGGAAATCATCCAGTTCTGGAACCACAGTGTGATCAGCCCTTCGACCCAGCCCAGCGCACGCAGCATATTGACCATTGAAATAATACCGCTCATCAGGCCAGACAGCAGCAGCGGCATAATAATGCCCGCCCATTTTGCTGGCAGTTTAGGAATGTTGGCGATAATTACAGGACGTTTGGCGTGCATGCGTGCTCCTACAGCGGGACAAATCCGTCATTGATCAGGTCATTTCATGGCCATGGTAGCATTTTCAGGCTACAGATGGCGCAGAATGTCGGACAATCTTCATTCACTACAAATGGGTTCACCTAAAGACAGTGAAATTTGCTATATTTGCTGTTTTTCTGCGACATTTATTTTTCGACTGATTATGAATACGGCAATCCAAGCAGCTCTTGAACATGCAGTGCAATCCCTTCAAGCAGAAGGTGTCCTCCCAGCAGACTGGAACAACACCAGTAATTTGACGCGAACCAAAGACCGAAGCCACGGTGACTTTGCCTCAAATATCGCCATGATTGCCTCTAAAGCTGCTGGCATGAAGCCACGTGATCTGGCCGAAAAAATTCTGGCTGCATTGCCAGAAGTGGCAGACATCAGCAAAGCAGAAATTGCCGGTCCGGGGTTTATCAACTTCTTCTTAAATGCCGACCAGCGTTTTGCCATTCTTGATCAAATTCAGGCGCAGCAAGACCAGTTTGGTCGCACCAAGGTCAACGCGGGCAAACGTATTCAGGTTGAATTCGTTTCGGCCAACCCGACGTCCAGCCTGCACGTGGGTCATGGTCGCGGTGCTGCTTATGGCATGACCGTTGCCAACCTGCTCGAAGCCACTGGCGCGACCGTAGATCGTGAATACTATGTGAACGATGCCGGCCGTCAAATGGACATTCTGGCAACATCAACTTACCTGCGTTATCTGGAACTGACCGGTCAGGAACTGGTATTCCCGAAAAATGCCTATCAGGGTGATTACGTCAAAGAAATCGCGCAAAGCATTATCGACCAGGATGGGGATGCTTATGTACGTCCAGTGGCCGATGTCTATAAAGATGTGCCGGAAGATGTGCAGTATGCAGCCGAGCCGGATGCAGAAGGCAACAAGGTGGTCCTGTCTGGCGATAAAGAAAAACATATTGATGGTCTGATTTTCAATTCACAGACTTTAATTGGCGAAGGCTATCGCGTGTTCCATCAGGCGGCTTTAAAAGCCATTCTGGATGACATTAAAGATGACCTCGGTGAGTTTGGCGTAACCTTTAACCAGTGGTTTAGCGAAGCCTCTTTAACTGAAAAAATTGATGAAGCGCTGCAAACGCTGGATCAGCGCGGTTATCTGTATGAGCAAGAGGGCAACATCTGGTTTAAATCGACTGAGTTTGGCGATGAAAAAGACCGCGTGGTCAAACGTCGTAATGGTCAAACCACTTATTTCGCTTCAGACATTGCGTATCACCTGAACAAATTACAACGTGGCTATACCGACCTGATTGATATCTGGGGCTCTGACCACCACGGTTATATCTCTCGTGTAAAAGCCGCGATTGATGCGATGGGGTATGATTCGAAAAAACTGACTGTTTTACTGGTACAGTTTGTGAGCTTATGGCGCGGCGGCGAGATGGTACAGATGTCTTCCCGTTCTGGCCAGTTCGTGACCTTGCGTGACCTGCGTAAAGAAGTCGGCAACGATGCAGCGCGTTTCTACTATGTCATGCGTAAATCTGAGCAGCACATCGACTTTGACCTGGATTTAGCAGTCTCACAAAGCAAAGACAATGCGGTGTATTACATCCAGTATGCGCATGCCCGTATCTGCCGTATGCTGGAAAAAGCAGCCAGCACAGGCGTGAATTTTAATGCGCTTGACGCGCGTCAGTTTGCGGCCAAGCTGGAACTGGAGGCTGAAACTGAAATTCTGGCCAAGCTGGCGGCCTATCCTGAAATTGTGACCCGTGCTGCCAATGCCTGCGAACCCCATCAGGTTGGTAACTACTTGAAAGAATTAGCAGCTTTATTCCATGGCTGGTATAATGAACACAAAGTGCTCAATGATGATGCTGCGCTTACTCAAGCCCGCTTATTGCTTTCAGTAAACGTACAACAAACCTTGCGCAATGGTTTAGAATTATTAGGTGTTTCTGCACCTGAAAGCATGTAAACCAAGACATTCTTCTGCTGGGCAGGCGTACCATCACGCACCTGTCCAGCCAATCAGCCAATAATCAGAATAAAGAGGTTCCCTCGTGTTTGGAAAAACGCAACGCGGTGTATCAGAACGACCAAATAAGCCCAAAAAACCACTCATTCCGACCTGGTTAGGCACACTGGTGGTGATTCTGGTCGTGTTATGTTTCGCAGTGGCCTTAATGCTGTGGAAGCCGTGGGAACCTGTGCCACCAAAAGGCCAGATCACTTCTGAACATTATCAGGAAGACACCAACAAGGATTACCGCTTCTATGACCTGCTGCCCCAGCAACAGGTAACACCAATTCCGGAGCAGGCCGTACCTGAAACCCAGGAACAGACGGCAGTGGTGATTGTCGAAGCGCCAATTGTTGAGCCGGCAGCGCCCGCAGCCGCCAGTGAAGCGACGGCGGGCATCACGCCCACTGAACCGCCCGTGGCCGCGCCTGCCAGCTATATTCTGCAGGTCCGCAGCTATACCGATCCGGATGCCGCCGATGCACGTCGAGCTGAAATTATTCTGAATGGTCTGTCCGCCGATGTGGTCAAAACCGTAGAAAGTGGTGAAACCTGGTATCGGGTAATTTCGGGCCCGTATACCTCTGCAGAGGCGGCGCTAATTGCCCAGCAAACCCTGCAACATAGCGGGATTGATTCGATTGTGGTGAAACGCCAATAATAAAAAAGATGCGCAAGCATCTTTTTTTATAGCTTCAAATTTTGTTTAGGCCAACTGTGCCTCTAGCTTCTGTTCACGAGCGAACGCCCGCTGATAGCCCTCGCGCTGTGCCAGTCGCTGCAGATAACGCTCAATCTGCGGATATTTGCCATCAGTACGGCTTTGCAAGGCCTGTAGCGGAAAGGCCATCTGAATATCGGCAAAGGAAAATGTGCCGGCAAAATAGTCATGTGTGGCCAGATAATCTTCCAGAAACTGGATATGATCTTTGAGTCGCGGCTGAATAAAACCCTGCCGGATACCTTCACTGACTTTTGCTGCCACCGGACGAATCAGCCAGGGTGCGCGCTGCGGCACTTTGCTGGCCACCAGCTGCATCACCAGCAATGGCATCAGTGAACCTTCGGCATAGTGCATCCAGTAACGGTACTGCTGCTGATCGGCCGGACGTGTTGGCTTGAACTGCTGCGCCGCATCATACTGTTCCTGTAAATACTCTAAAATCACCGCAGATTCGGCAATCGGCTGCTCACCATCTGTCAAAATTGGTGCTTTACCCAGCGGATGCACCCGTTTTAACTCGGGTGGTGCGGCAAAACTCGGTAAACGGCGATAAAATTCAATCTGATAAGGCTGGCCCAGTTCTTCTAAGGCCCACAAAATACGAAAGGAACGCGACTGTTCCAGATGATGCACAGTAATCATAATGACACTCTGATTGTTTTTCTTGAAATAAAGAACCACCGGCCACCTTGACCGGTTGCGGCAACTCAGCATCATCAGGCCCACCCATCGATCGCGACGCTTGGGCCTGAAGTTCAATTCATCATGCCTGCTTAACGTGAAGCACGCATTTTATCTGGCAGGGCCGGTGCTTCCAGCCGTGGCCCATTATAATCTGGAATGCTGCCAAAACGCGGGTCCTGATTGACCCACTGTTCACGTGCCTCGCTCAGCTCGTCCTGGGTACGTCCGACAAAGTTCCACCATAGTAAAATCGCGGATTCAAATGGCTCACCGCCCAGTAACAGTACGCGTGCACCCTGGTGCAGTTCAATCTCAATGTCCTGCAGACCCGGCTCCAGCACCACCATATTGTCTTCGTTCAGTTCATGCTGGTTAATATGCGCCGTGCCTTCTAGCGCCATAAAGCCATATTCAAAGGCCGGATTCAGCTGAAGCCGGGTGCGCACCGTTTCTGCCGCAGTTAAGTCCACTGCCAGTAACGGGCTATGCACCTCAACCGGCGAGCGGGTTTCCAGAAACTCCCCGACCAGCACGGTAAATTCAATCCCATCTCGTGACACCACCGGTAATTCAGGATAATGGTCAAAACGCGGCGGCATATTGCGCTTGGCATCCGGCAAGGCAATCCACAGCTGGGCCGCATGCATGTGGGTTTCCTGCTCTGGCGCGACTTCGGTATGCGAAATCCCCTGCCCGGCTGTCATCAGGTTGACCTGTTTCGGCCGGATCAATTGTTTGGAGCCGATACTATCGGTATGCATGAGGGTGCCTTCAATCATCCAGGTAAAGGTTTGCAGGCCAATATGCGGATGTGGTCCGACATCCAGCCCGTCACCCTGCGGAAAGCTGACCGGACCGGCATGGTCTAAAAAGCACCAGGCGCCAATCATGCGTTTATAACGGCTGGGCAAGGCGCGTTTAATGACGGTGCCCTGCCCGATTTCTGCACGGCGCAGCGGCACTTCCTGAATAAACTGCTGGATATATTTTTCACAATCGTCTGAATGGGACAGTTCGGTATAGTTGGCATTGGTCATAGTTGTATCCTAACTCTGGCGATGTTCCATGTCGCTCATCTTGTTGTTTATCTTATACGCGGATGCTGCATGAGTTTGCTATAGTTCAGTTAATATGCAGCATTCTCCTGGCAGAACAATCAAAAAATCGCTTTTTGTTGTAAGGATTCATGTGAGCACCAGCGCACAATTTCCCCTCTTTTCCTGCTGTTTTCAGGCTTTTTTTCAGCAAATTACCCATATTTAGGGAGGTCTTTTTTTAATCGCGAAAGCTATACTATTACTTTGATTTTATTAAAGACTTGGGGCAATTCTATGAAGATAGGAAATCGGATTAGAATGTCGACGAATTCAACAGATCTTGCACCCGATGATTCGGATCGACATATTTTACAAGCGTCAGAGTGCGACCTGGAAAGTCGTCAGGCCCTGGAACAGGCCCTGCAAGATCCGGCTGCCCGTATTCCGCCCCAGTTTGAAGACTATTTTTATAAATTCCAGACCATTCACCAGAAGCTGTATTTACAACAGGTCAATCACATTGGCCAGCTGGCATTTTTACTGTACTTTTTCGCCGATTATTTTGTACTGCCCGATGTCAGTCTGCTCTCCGGTATCGCCAGAGTCATCGTGATTGTACTGGCCATCAGCATTAATTATTTCCTGTTCAAATATGTGAAAGATATCCGGATCCATGACCAGATTTTACCGGTCGGCACGCTGGTTTGTGCCGGCCTGTGGTTTTATCTGATGTCCTTGTCGAACAGCCCCTATATCGATATCTATATCTATGCCTCGGTCATTTTTGTGGTGCTGGCCAATTTGTGTATTCAGGTGCGCTTTAAGCCGGCGCTATATACCTCGTTTTTAATCAGTACCGTGGTGTTTTTAGGCGTATCTAACTTAACCAGTGCCATTGAAACCATCATTTTTGCGCTGGTCTATCTGCCAATCTGGCTGTTCAGTTTATATATCAGCTGGACCAATACCCTGAATGCACGGCGTAATTTTCTCAGAACCATGCTGAATGACTGGAATTTCCATATTCTGCAAGAGCTGGCACATACCGACGAGCTGACCCAGCTCAGCAACCGCCGCCAGTTTGTGCATATTGCCGAGCATAAGGTACATGAATGGCCGCAGCATGCTTCGACCTGCCTGCTGATGTTTGATGTCGATTATTTCAAGCAGATTAATGACACCCATGGTCATGATGTCGGTGATCAGGTGCTGCAGACCATTGCTGATATTGCCCGTAAGGAAATGCGGCGCAAGGATATTCTGGCGCGTTTTGGTGGCGAGGAATTTACTGCTTTACTCACCGAAACCAGTCTGCAGGATGCACTGCTGATTGCCGAACGTTTAAGAACCAAAATTGCTCAGCACCGGATTTATATTGGCCAGAATATCAGCCTGAATTTTACTGTTTCGATTGGCGTGTCTGAGCTTAAAGCCGAGCAGCCTGATTTAACCACATTAATTAAAGAAGCTGATATTGCCTTATATGCGGCCAAACAACATGGGCGTAATTGTGTGCTGCACTATGATATTGGCATGAGTGAACCGAAAAAACCGGCCTGCCCGTCCAATATTTCCTGGGTGGTTTAAATGCAAAAAGAGCGCCGAGGCGCTCTGCAAAATGAATTAGAAATTATCTTCATCAAAACGGTCTTGGTCGATTTTATAGATATGGAAACTCCGTTCTATCTGTACCCCTAAACCAAATTCAATCATCAAGGAGGTCAGCTTATTGCCATCAATTAAAACAATACCTGATTTCTTCGCAGACTCAATTGCCTCTTTACTAAAACTTGAAGTTGTAATGAAAACACCCTTCTTGGCGACCTGATCTGCCAAAGCGCCTTTAAACTGCTGAATATCAGGACGCCCCACGGTATTTTCCCAGCGTTTTGCTTGAATATAAATTTTATCCAGACCTAAGCGATCTTCGCTGATTACACCATCAATTCCACCATCATTCGTTTTTCCAATTGCTTGCGCTGCATCTTGATGTGAACCGCCATACCCCATAGCGACAAGAAGATCGACAACAAGTCGTTCAAAAAATAAAGGAGATTTATCTTTTATGATCTGAAGTAAATCATTTTTCAAATTAGACTTTAATAATTCTGTCGTAGTCTGAATCGTTTCTTCAGGTGTTTGTGTTTCCGGATAAACATTTAAACTTTCTGCATCTGTTAAAGTTTTAACTTCCGATTCATCTTCATTTTTCTTTCCAAATTTAAAACTTTTAAACCCGTCAAATTGGGCTAAAAATTCATTGGTTATAGCATTTAAATTTTTTAAATCAATTGTTCTTCCTAAATCACTGATCTCACAATAGGCCCTTTTAGGCTGCTGAATTAAGCCTGCTTTGACTAAATATGTCTTTGCCCATGAAACTCTATCTTTAAATATATTTTTTCCACTTGGCAGTGTTTGATTTAAATCTTCTTCAGACAGATTTGAACGTTCAGCTAAAACATCAGCAGCATCTGAAATTTTAATGGGCTGATCTAATTCCGACAATAATCTCATTAAAGGAAGCATTAACTGATCGTATGTAGGTAAAGACATATTTTTAAACTTAAGATTTTATTTTTATTCAGTATAAATAAAAAAAGAGCGCTTAAGCGCTCTTTTTTAAATAATTTTGGGCTTTAAACGGCTGGGCACCTTGCGCCCATTTTAAAAGCAGTGCTTTAAAATGGGCTCATGGCGTAATTCAGGCACAAAGCAATGCTGCTTGAAAGCTCACTGGCGCGGGTACCCTTGGCGTAATTCAAGCACGAAATAATGCTTCGTAAAACCCACTGCCGCGGGCACAGCCCTTGGCGTAATTCAGGCGGACAGCAGTGCTGTCCGAAAGCCCTGAATTACTCCCATTCAATTGTTGCAGGTGGTTTAGACGATACGTCATATACCACACGTGAAACGTCTTTAATCTCGTTCATGATACGAGTTGAAATACGATCTACCAGATCATATGGCAGGTGCGCGAAACGTGCTGTCATAAAGTCAACTGTTTCAACGGCACGCAGGGCAACAACCCAGGCATAACGACGGCCATCACCCACCACACCCACTGATTTCACTGGTTGGAATACAGCAAAGGCTTGTGCCGTTTTATCATACCAGCCGCTGGCACGCAGTTCCTGCATAAAGATGTCATCAGCCAGACGTAAAATGTCGGCATATTCTTTTTTCACTTCACCCAGAATACGCACGCCCAAACCTGGACCTGGGAATGGATGACGGTAGATCATGCTGTGTGGCAAGCCTAGAGTCGTACCCAATTTACGTACTTCATCTTTAAACAGGTCACGCAATGGTTCAACTAGGTCAAATGCCAAATCTTCAGGCAAGCCACCTACGTTATGGTGCGACTTGATGACATGCGCCTTGCCTTGTTTGCTGGCAGCAGATTCAATCACGTCTGGATAAATCGTACCTTGTGCAAGGAAGGTTACGCCATCGAGCTTACGCGCTTCTTCAGCGAAGACTTCGATGAATTCGCGACCGATGATTTTACGTTTTTTCTCTGGATCAACTTCGCCAGCCAATGCAGAAAGGAAACGGTCTTCCGCATCGGCGCGGATCACGCGGATCCCCATGTTGTCTGCAAACATCTGCATCACTTGATCGCCTTCGTTTAAACGCAGCAAACCGTTGTCTACAAATACACAAGTCAACTGATCGCCAATTGCTTTGTGCAGAAGTGCTGCTACAACTGATGAATCCACACCACCTGACAGACCTAACAATACTTTTTCATTGCCAATCTGTGCACGAAGCTGTTCTACACGCAAGTCAATAATATGTTCTGGTGTCCACAGACCACGACAACCACAAATCTGGTGTACGAAGTTAGACAGTAATTCTGCACCTTTCGAAGTATGTGTCACTTCAGGGTGGAACTGGATCCCATAGAAACGGCGAGTTTCATCAGACACCATGGCAATCGGACAGCTTGGTGTGCTTGCAGTCACCTGGAAGCCTTCTGGAATACGTGCAACCTTGTCACCATGACTCATCCAGACATGCAGCTGGTTTTCACGGTCTTGCAGCTGACCAATCAGCTGGTCACGTACCACTATATCCACTTCTGCATAACCGAACTCATGTACAGTACCTGGCTCAACTTTACCGCCAAGTTGTTCACACATGGTTTGCAAGCCATAACAGATACCCAGTACAGGTACACCTAACTCAAATACCACTTGCGGCGCACGCGGGCTGCCTTCCAGGTGAACACTTTCAGGTCCACCAGACAAGATGATACCGTTTGGATTAAATGCGCGAATGTCTTCTTCAGACATGTCATAGGCATACATTTCAGAATATACACCAGCTTCACGGACACGACGTGCGATGAGCTGACTATATTGAGAACCGAAATCCAGAATCAGGATACGATCTTCAGTAATTTGAGTATTGGTAGTCATGACAAACAACTATGAAAGGCAAACGAAAGATAAGCGCCGTATTCTAGCATTTTTTCTGCGCATTAAACACAAGATTCAGATCAGTCTGTGCGGATCCCCGAATCAGGCCGCTACCGGCAGATGTTCTCGACCCTCTTCTTTATTATCTATTTAGGCAAAAAATAAGGCAGCCGGAGCTGCCTGTACTGAATGACGGGAAAATTATTTCCCTGCATTGCGTCTTATTTTTCAATCAGATGATCCAGGCTCAGTTTACCTGCACCTTGTAACACCAGCAGCAGGAAACCGCCTGAAATCGCCAGGTTCTTCATCAGGTTAACCGCATCTTCCGGTGCACCATGGAACATAAATGCAGTCAGCAAACTGAATACTGCCAGTGCCAATGCCACCAGACGGGTTTGCAGACCCAGTAAAATTGCCAGACCACCACCCAGCTCCAGCAGAATCACCAGCGGTAACAGGCCACCCGGCACCCCCATCGCTTCCATATAGCCCATCGTTGCGCTATAGCCGGCAATTTTGCCCCAGCCCGACACAATAAAAATATAAGCCAGCAAGACACGCGCCAGTAGCAGCGACAGGTTGTTTAAGGCAGGGGTTTGAAAGATTTTGGCAACCACAGTATTTGGATTAAACATGAGAGAACCTAGAGCAGATCAGTAAAAAGATGCTGCTATCTTAGGGACTGGCCGAAGATCAAAAAAATCACCATTTCAAAGATGTATCGTTGCAAATTTAGAATGATGACAGCGGAAATTTATTTACGTTTTTCTACTGACTTTCACCAACCGGACTGATAGGATTTGACTACATTTCTGCTTGTTTTTCCCTCATGGAACTGATTGATTTTATCCTGCATGTTGATGCGCATTTACTTGAGTTCATTACCAATTATGGGGTCTGGATTTATGCCATCCTGTTTCTGATTATTTTTGTTGAAACCGGTCTGGTGGTGATGCCCTTTTTACCGGGAGACAGCCTGTTATTTGCAGCCGGTGCGCTGGCGGCCTCGACCGGTGCCATGGATCCGTGGTTATTGGGCGGCTTACTGTTTATTGCCGCTGTCTTGGGCGATACCCTGAACTATCATATTGGTAAATATATTGGGCCACGGGTATTTGAAATTGAATCACGCTTTATTAATAAAAAACACCTAATTGCCACCCAGCAATTCTTTGCCAAGCATGGCGGTAAAACCATTATTTTTGCCCGTTTTGTGCCTTTTGCCCGCACCTTTGCCCCTTTTGTTGCCGGTGCCGGGAGCATGAACTATAAATACTTTCTAACCTATAACGTAGTGGGCGCTTTCTGCTGGATTGGCTCATTTATTACCCTGGGTTATCTGTTTGGTAACATGCCAATTGTGAAAGAGAATTTTACCTATCTGATTTTTGGCATCATTATTTTAAGTGTCTTGCCGGGGGTGATTGGTTTTGCCCGCCAGAAGCTGAAAAAGCAGGTCCGCGCTTAAGCGAAAAAGCGCAGAATAACCGGAAAAGCACACAGCACCAGCAACATGGCCGATCCTTTATACAAGAGATCGGCTTTTATTTGCTTGGATTCTCCCGATAAAATCGCGCGACCAAAAGACATCCAGAACAGCGCAGTCGGCAACAGCACCAGACAGAACACTGCATAAACCATCAAGAAATTGGTCGGATTATCCCAGGTTTCAGTCGGTAAAATCCCGGCAGCAAAAAGTAGTGCCTTGGGATTTTTTAAGGTGGCAAAAAACAGCTGATGCGGGCGGATAGACGGGTTGAGCTGGTTATGCTTGACCAGATGCGCATGCTTCCACAAATGAAAAGCCGTCCACAGCACATATAGTGCGCTCAGGCCATGCAGAATATGGCTTAAATACGGCCAGATTGGGACGGTCAGATGAATCAGCAGCGCCCACAAACTGATGGCATATAAATAGCCGAGCAGCTCGGCAGGCACAAATAAACTGGTTCTGGCAATCCCATGTTGATGTGCTGAACTTGCAAGCAAAGCATTGGTTGGTCCCGGAATAAGCAGAACCGCAATCATTGCCAGCACAAACAGCCAACTTTCAATCATAGACACCTGAGATTACCTGAAATTAGGCGCACACCTTATATTAATTTGATAAAAACTGACAAGTTTTTCTCACGACTGGGAGGATATTTGGACAGACAAAAAAGCCTTTATTTTTATTTAAATTCAAGATTTTTAATAATTTTTTCTGAAACATTTTGCTAAGATTTTTCACGCTGTGACTCGCATAAACTGCCAGCCTAGCGTGAAAAATGCGAAGCCTTAACTGGCCTGCTTGGTGCGTACAACAATTGGACAGCCTTTAAAACGCGCCGCCTGCACAATGGCTTCCTGCTCGCCCAGCACCCGTGCCAGTTCAGTATTTTTGGTATTCGATGATTGTCCCATATTGACCGAAACACTTGGGCCAATGCCCCAGCCGCCACGACTGCCCCAGCCTCCGCCAAGACCCACCCCCACACCAACGCCGGTCCGTTTAGGCGCCTGTACGCCCTGATCAATATAGGACTGAATCCGGTTATATTCGCTTTGCAGCTGCTGACAGTTCAGCGCCTGATAATGTGTAGGCGAGACATAGGTCGGTTTAACCGTCGTGGCACAGGCACCCAGCAGCAAGGTTCCGGCAGCCAGCAGGCTGATATACAGTGTTTTCATGCCCATCTCAGGATTGTTTCTGTTCAATCTCATTGAACAACGATTGATAGGCCTGCGTCAATTTATGATCTGTAGCAAAATGAATAAGCGGCAGATTTTTATGATGCGACTCTTTCATGATGACTGAGGGTGGCAGCATGCTGTTAAATACCGGTAACTGCTCCTCTTTCAGCTGCTCGACCACTTCTCGTGGCAGCTTGGCCTGGGCCTGGAACTGGTTCACCACAATGCCTTCAATCTCCAGCTCGGCATTATGATCTTCCTGGGTTTCCAGCACATTTTCAATCAGGCTGTGCAGGGCACGTTTGGAAAACACATCGCAGTCAAACGGAATTAATACCCGGTCAGCCGCAATCAGCGCCGATAAGGTAAAGAAGTTAAACGCCGGCGGTGTATCAATAAAGACCCGCTCATAACGCCCAGCCAGTGAGGCCAAGGCATCCCGCAATTTATAGATTTTATGTTTGCTTTCTAAGGCATGGGCCAGACTGCCCAGGTCCGGACTGGCTGGAATTACATCCAGATTTGGAAAGGGCGATTGATGCACATAGGCTTCCAGACCTTTGGCGCGGCTTTTTAAGATCGAGCCCAAGGCATTGCCAATTAAGCCTTTGCTTTGGGTATTGCCCAGCACTTCTTCAAAATAGTTCTGGATATTTGGCTCTAGTGCCGGCTTATGGGTGGAATAGGTGGCATCATCCCCCAGTAAATACTGGCTGGAGTTGGCTTGCGGGTCCAAATCAATGACCAGGGTTTTAAAGCCCTGATGGGCACTGATAGCGGCCAGATTGACCGTAATACTGGATTTTCCAACGCCGCCTTTCTGGTTAAAGACCACACGTGTTCGCATGTCTATCCCTCTGATTTTATATTCTAATTGGCTCAAGTGTAGCGAAGTATAGCCGAGAGATAGACATTATTGTCGAACAATTAACCAAAACTTGGCTTGATCATTACCAAGGCGATAATCGCCAGTAATGCAACCAGGGCTATGCCCCAGCCGGCGCGGCGTTGCACCAGTAAAATACTGTCCGTTTTACGGTAGGCTTTCATTAACGAAGACAGCATCACCAGGAATAAAATGATTTTGGCATAAAACCAGGTTTCGACCTGAAAATCCTTTAATGCCAGCAGCACAATTCCGGTTACTACTATCAGCGTAACCGATAAATGTTGTAGCGCCACCCATAGTGTGCGTCCGGCCGGATTGGGCTGGTTGCCCTGCACGCCTTTAAATAAGGTCAGGCCACGGGCCAGCAGAATGACCAGCAATACGCTGACGCTGGTCATATGAATAATTTTAAGTAAAAGTTGGGTTTCCATGAACTGTTCTGATCTCTATTTCTTGTTCCGGGTTATTGTTTCGGGGCGTGGGCACATTCCGGGCTTGAGGTATCCTGTCCTTGCCATTCATCCTGAACAAAGGCATGAATCGCCAGCGC
This sequence comes from Acinetobacter sp. Brlt_5, assembly GCF_051949055.1. Taxonomy (NCBI): domain Bacteria; kingdom Pseudomonadati; phylum Pseudomonadota; class Gammaproteobacteria; order Moraxellales; family Moraxellaceae; genus Acinetobacter; species Acinetobacter sp. Brlt_5. Next base: position 24,183 of record NZ_JAYJLP010000017.1, on the reverse strand, counting down.
ATGAATCTTGCTTGGACTTAACAGATCACCGACCGCGGCATAGACCTGTTGATGGCGCTGTACCAGACGCAAACCGGCAAACTGTTCACTAACGATTACCACTTTAAAATGAGATTCCTTCCCCGGATAATAGCCGCCGTGGCCAGAAGATTCATTCACCACGTCTAAATGTGTCGGGTTCAGGGTGTGTAAGCGTTCAATCAGTTGTTGTTCTATACTCATGATCATGCATCCAAAAAGGCCTGAGATTGATCTTAGTATACTCTGTTCTTTTTGCGATATTGTGGCGACCGGCTGAAAACCACCTTTTTCCCGCCTGAACCGCCGCTATTGGCTGATTTCACAGCAGAAATCATCTAAACCTTGGTCAAAATGGCTTTTATTTATGCAATCAGCACAAGTTTTTTCACAAAGTTATTGACCCTGTTTTTGCATAATGTATTATACACCGCATGCGGGAATAGCTCAGTTGGTAGAGCACAACCTTGCCAAGGTTGGGGTCGCGAGTTCGAGTCTCGTTTCCCGCTCCAAATTCTTTTTTGTTCATTTTTTAAAGTAAAAAATTGATCGACCCTGCGGGAATAGCTCAGTTGGTAGAGCACAACCTTGCCAAGGTTGGGGTCGCGAGTTCGAGTCTCGTTTCCCGCTCCAAATTCAAAAAGCCCTAATCGAAAGATTGGGGCTTTTTTCTTGTTGATTTTATTATATTTTTTAAAAACTCTTCTTCCTTTGTTCTTCGATTCAATAAAAAATATTCTTAATGTAATTTGTATTTTGTGACCAAGATGTGACCATGGCGTGCCCACGACAATAAAAATGGTCTCAATTGACCTTAAATGTCCTCAATCGATCACCAATTTTAGAGCTTTTTTGAAGGCAAAAATCACCCAGTTCTCTTCCAAACAAGGTGTTTTTTTACCAAACGATCAAGGATTTGTGACCATTTCACTTTTTGATGTGACCATTTGTGACCAAACTATTCACTAACAGATTGTTCTTTATTGTCTTTTTCAAAAACAAACAAATCTCCTACCTGCACATCTAAATAATCGCAAATACGATCGATAGTCTCTAAATCAATTCGAGTCAATTCGCCATTATAAAGCTTATGCAAAGTTGTCTTATTAATACCTGTGCCACGAATTAAGTCAGCTACACGCATTTTTCTTTCGGCCAACAATATTGGTAGTTTACAAATAACCATTAATTTTTCCTCTAATACAATGAAAATTTAATTGCATTTAATTAAATTTGAGGTTATTTTAGGTCTAAGGATGAAAAATTCCTTACATCCGATGAATTACGTTAGGAATACAATTATGTCATATACCTATCTCACAGCCCAGCAACTGGCTGAAAAAATCCAGTACGACGCTCGTACCATTCGTAACCAACTGAAGGACAGTGTCTTTATTGAAGGTGTTCACTACATCCGTCCTTTCGGTGGTCGCAAAATTCTTTTTGTTTGGGAACGCATTGAAACTGAAATGCTTAAATTCACTGGTTTAAGCATGGATGCCTTGCAATAAGGCTTAGGAGGTTTAACTGATGGCTACCATCCGTGAACGAAGTGGAAAACTGATTGCAGACTTTCGCTACATGGGCATCCGTTGCAGAGAAACAACCAATCTTGAAGACAATGCTTATAACCGACGCATTTTGAAAAAACGTCTCGAGCAGCTTGAAGCTGAAATTACTTTGGGAACTTTTGAATACGAAAAGTACTTTCCCAAAAGTAACCGTGTTGAGGAGTTTAAGGAAAAAAGAAGTCAGCAAATTGCTGTACAGACCAAAGTTCCTCTTTTTAAAGAGTTTACTGAATTGTGGTTTAAGCAGAAACAAGTTGAATGGAGAACCTCATATCAGCAAAAGGTTTCAATTATTATCAAAAATTACTTGATTCCTGCTTTTGGTAATCAGGTTCTCTCGAAAATCAAGAAGTCAGACTTGCTGAACTTCCGTGCCTCTCTCGCCAAAGTGACACACGGAAAAGATCAGACAAGTCTGAAAGCATCGAGAATCAATCAAATCATGACGCCTTTACGTATGATACTCAATGATGCGGCTGAACGATACGAGTTTGAGTCGCCTTATAAAAATATTAACAATCTGAAAGAAAGTAAGATTGAAGTCACTCCCTTTTCTCTGGAAGAGGTACATAAAATTCTTACCACTGTTCGTGATGATTTTAAGCCTTATTACACTGTTCGCTTTTTTACAGGTATGCGCACCAGTGAAATCGATGGTCTGCAATGGAAAAATATCGACTTACAGCGTCGTGAAATCCATATCAGAGAGGCGTTAGTGAATGGTGTGCTTGGTGGAACCAAAACTTATGGTTCTGACCGCACGATCCAGATGAGTGATCGGGTTTATCAGGCCTTTCTGCAACAAAAAAGCTTAAATTCTGGAAAATCAGAATTTGTATTTTGTAATCGCGATGGTGGGCCGCTTGATTATCGCCTGGTCAATAAGCGTGTCTGGCATCCCCTGCTACGCTATTTAGGGCTAAAACCTCGTCGTGCTTATCAAACACGTCATACTGCAGCTACGCTCTGGTTGGCGGCAGGTGAAAATCCAGAATGGGTCGCTCGCCAATTGGGGCATTCAACCACTGAAATGTTGTTCCGGGTCTATAGCCGCTACATTCCGAATGTTACCCGTCGCGATGGCAGTGCATTTGAAGCCATGCTGGAAAAACTAAATACAGAGGAGCTTGCACATGAATAGTAAAGCTTTCTTTGGTGGTGTGGTCGTCAGCGCTGAAGCAGATATGGTCGCGCGTGAACTCATTCACGAGTTACACATTCCCAAACTGCACAATCTGGCCTTTTTGCTGGAAATCAATAAATGCTTCGATGATCACCAGGCGTTGAGACTCTGGTTACAGCGAATGCTGGATGAAGGGCAAGCTCATTACGATGACTTGGCTCAACAGGCCCGTCTCCGGTTAATGAGCCTAGCTCACTAATAAAACAAACATAAAAGGTCATCAAATCGATGACCTTAGCCCCTCTATATCTATAAAAAGGTGAACACATGCATAAAGATATTTCAATTTGGATGCCACTCTATATTGGCGACCTACAGGCAAAATTTGCACGAATGACGGCAGAACAAATTGGTGCGGCACTGCTGTTAATGATGGATTTCTGGAAAAATGGTGCCATCCCTCATGACCTAGCTACTGTATGTAGCATCACGAAATTACCTCAGCACACCAAGGCTAAAACTTTGTTGAATACGCTGATGGCTCTGGAATTGTTTGAAGTCGAGTCTGAGCAGATTCATTCAAGTTTTTTAACCAGTTTAAAAAGCCAGGCATTGCAAAATCAGCAAATGAAATCTGATAAAGCTAAAAATGCAGCTCAAGCACGCTGGAATAAATCCGCAAGTAATGCTCAAGCATCAACCAAGCAACGAAAAGTAAATGCTCAAGCAGCTCCTGAGAAGAGCTCGAGTATTACTCAAGCCATGCTTGAATCATGCCCTTCATCTTCATCTTCATCTTCATCTTCATCTTCAAACTTTGAAGAAAAAAATGAGGATTTTTTAGAAAGTTCCAAATGGATTTAGGAGAATAATCATGAATACCATGCTTAAAACACTCCAGTTTCGCGCAGAAACAACGGAAACACTTTGCCCTGTCCATCATATACCCCTGATGGAAATTGCAGGTCACAGGCTCTGTAAATTGTGTGCCAAAGAAACCGTCCATCACTCACATGCAGCCTATGAAGATGAATTGCAACAGCGATTGCTACAACAGAAAATCAAAAACTCAGGGCTCAATAAACGCTACCTGGATCGTGGCTTCAAGAATTATGTAGTTGCATGCCCTGCACAAGACAATACCATCAAACTATGTCAGGCCTTTGCACAGCAGATTATTTCTGACCACAACCCGAACATGTTGATGATTGGTACACCAGGTACAGGTAAAACCCATCTGAGTGCATCAATTATTCGCAACATTCTGCATAACAGTACAAAATCTGCACGCTACTATACCAGTGCAGAAATTGCTCAAAAAATGATGGACACTTGGTCAGATGCTTCACGCTCTGAAAAGGAAGTCATCGACCATTTCTCCAGCTTTGATTTATTAGTGATTGATGAATATGGCCTGCATGACCGGCATGAAAAACGCCTGGAGATGGTGCATAAGGTCTTATATAGTCGTTATGACAATATGAAATCTACCCTGCTGATTTCCAATTTCACAGTCCAAAATATGCAGCGGGATTTAGGTGTCCGATTATGGTCAAGGTTGCATGAAAATAGCCTGATCATTGTTCCATGCTACTGGGCAGATCAAAGGATTACTTAATACTGCTTGCAAAAAAGAGCCTTGTTAGACGGCTCTTTTTAACTTATCTCTTTTTTAAATTAAGTGGCTTTGTTGCACAAACCTATCTGTAAAGGGTTTTTCAGCGATATAATTTTCAAATGAAGAAGCCTACACACAAAATCTACCGCACAACCAATTGGCCCGCATATAACCGAGCACTCATGAGTCGCGGAAATATTGCCATTTGGTTTGATCCTGCTACGCAATGGTATGCGCCCCTTCTAAGCTAGGTTTGTGCAACAAAGCCTTACCTCAATTAAAATCCCACATAAAACTTTTCAATCAACTGGCGTGTCTTGACCAGCAAATTGCTAAACACGTTCTCCCGCTCAAACAGCTTAACCTTATAGTTTGGTAAGTCCTTCAACTCTTCTTTACGTGGTAGGCGTTTGGTGAACTCATAATGCTCCAGAACCTGCTTCATGGCTTCTGGTTTCAGGTTTTCTTCTTTACAAAGATGCTGATAGGCCTGTTCTTTTTCAGCATCCCAGAATTCAGAAAAAGCCGTTTGGACGCTCTGCCCATTGATCATCTTCGGCATGTTTTCTTCAATGAACTTCTGAATCAGTTCCTGCTTGTCATGCAAGGTAACTTCATTACCAATTAGATCATGTATCTGTGCTTCGTATTTCTTGCGTTTGGCCTCATCCCCGCTATCCAGAGCCATTTGCAGCAAATTGATAATATAGCCCACATTGATCCGGTCACTATGTAGCAGATCCAATTGGAAATCGACATCATCCAGTACAGAGACTTTTTCTTTTTTCGTAGTCTTGCGTACATCACGACATAAGTCAGCATACTTGGAAGCAAAATTGGCAAAGTGCTGTTTATCTAAAGCGGTCTGGTTCTGATCGTATTCGATAAAGGTTTGCAGCTGAGCGTTATAACGCATCACTTCACGGAAGGCCTTAATAAACTCCAACTGCTGATCTTCTGTCATGAGATCATCCACGCTTTGATAATCAGGCGTGATCTTGAGCAACTTCTGAACAGCAGCATCATAATCCTGCTTAATTTCCTCAAAGCTTGGAACCAGTACCACCTTTTGCGCATCTTTATTGGAAAATAGCGCCAGTGCTTCATCTGTGGCGCGTTTCAGATTGCGGAAACAGATGATATTGCCAAATGGTTTTTTATCGTTATAGACACGGTTGGTACGAGAGAATGCTTGAATCAAGCCATGATATTTTAGGTTTTTATCGACATACAAGGTATTTAGCGGCTTAGAGTCAAAGCCCGTGAGGAACATATTGACCACGATTAGAATATCAATCTGTCTGTTTTTTACGCGCTGTGCGATATCGCGGTAGTACGCATAAAATTGATCACCTGAATTGTAGTTGGTTTTGAACTGTCGATTGTAATTCGCAATGTATCGATCTAGCTTATCCCGACTGGATGAATTGACCTGACTTGGAATATCTGCGGCTTCTTCGTGAATCAAGCCAGTTAAGTCATCAGTCGGTACAGCCTCATTTGCCGCATAGGAAAAGATGGTGGCAATGGTTAACGGTTTAAATATCCGACCTTGTGCTTCATCTTCAATTTGCTTTTCAGCCTGCACTTTTTCAAAAAGGTCGTAATATTGGGTCAGTGTTTCGACCGAACTGACACAAAACATTGCGGTAAATTCACGATTACGGGTTTTAGTATCGTGGATATTGACAATGTAGCGAGCAATCATTTCTAGGCGTTGCGGATTGTCATACAGTTCTTTGGTATCGATGCCTTCTACATCTTCCTCATAACTTTCATTGGTCGCCATGCCTTTGGCGGTGTATTTGCCACGATAATCAATCTGGAACTGCAATACGTTACGGTCACGGATGGCATCGACAATCACGTATTTATGCAAACACTCATTAAACAGGTAGTCTGTGGTGAGTTTTAAACCTGCTTTGCTTTGGCTGTTCTTTTCAAAAATAGGCGTACCGGTAAAACCAAACATTTGTGCATTGCTGAAAAATTTTTTGATGTTCTGATGGGTCTCACCAAATTGACTGCGATGACATTCATCAAAAATAAAGACCACTTTTTTATTTTTAAGATAATCAATCGATTCTAAATATCGGTCTGTGCTAATCGCACGATTTAACTTTTGGATGGTGGTCACAATCAGTTTGTCATGACGTTGATCGAGCTGTTTTACCAAGGTCGATGTGTTATCGGTGCTGTCGACGCTGTCGGCTTTAAAAGCATTAAATTCGCGTGAGGTTTGCGTATCGAGGTCGTTACGATCGACCACAAACAGAACTTTTTCTACATCAGGCATTTGCATGATGATCTGACTGGCTTTAAATGAGGTCAGGGTTTTGCCTGAACCTGTAGTGTGCCAAATATAGCCGTTCTGATCGGAGTTTTGCACATGCTCCACAATTTTCTGTACTGCATAAATCTGATAGGGACGCAGCACCATCAGGCTTTTGGTGGTTTCCAGCAGTACCATGTACTGGGTCAGCATTTGGGTTAGATGCTGCTGATTTAAAAAAGCTTCGGCAAAGTCGACAATTTCATTGATATGTTTGTTATGGACATCTGCCCAGGGAAAGGCAAACTCGATGCCTGTGGTGCCGTTGGAGTAATAACGGGTATTGGCACCATTACTAATCACAAAAAGCTGAATAAAACCAAACAGCCCTTGCCCAGCCCAATAGGCTTCACGAATATAGCGTTGCGTTTGATTAAAAGCTTCGGCTATTTCCATGCCGCGCTTTTTCAGCTCGATCTGAACCAGTGGCAGACCATTGACCAATAAGGTCACATCAAAACGGCTGGTTCTGCCATTATAATCACGGTGATCAATGGTGATCTGGTTGGTGACCTGATAGATATTTTTGCTTGGGTCATCGGACAGAAAAAAGATGTGTTTGCTTGTACCATCATCAAATTTGACTGGGAACAGATCACGCAGATTTTTGGCGCGCTCAAATAATGTGCCCGTATTTAAAAAACTGATGACCTGTTTCCATTCCGTTTCTGACAGAGGCGCTAGTCCATTGGCGCGTTCGACTTGGGTTTTGAGGTTAGACAGTAGCTGGCTTTCGTCCTTGATGGTCACCGCAGCATATCCCAATTGCTTGAGCTGGCTAATCAGTTCGTTTTCAAGTTGGTATTCGCTTTGTACGGTCATTTTTACTCCCCCCAAAAAATATTTCTTTAGCTGATTGATTCTATAGTTCTTCTTTCAGCTCAATGCTATCAACCTGATTTTCTAACCATTGACCATAAGTAATATTTGTTCCGACCTGCCTCCAGTCTTTGCGACCATTACTTGCTCGACCCAAAATTACCCCTCCAGCCGCCGAAGGGCTCGAAAATAAATAGTCTTGATTAAAGGTATATGTATCTGAATCGATAATGTTATTTTCAAATAACTGAGGACGTAGATTTTTAGTATAGGTATGCTTGGTATCCGTAACCTCTCTTCTTACTTGAGATCCAGCCAACACGTAAAATTCCCCATCAATGACTTTTGCATTCGCATTTGTATCTTTAGTTGCAAGATAAAACTCAGTTTCTTCTGCAATTTCACTAGAAATAGTTGTAGCCAGCGTTTGTGATTTTTGGCTTGGTTTCTTCATTTCTTTGAGGAAATCAAAACCCAGTACTGGTAATACGACCTGTATTTGTTCCAGAAAATACTCCATATCGGCAGTATCAGATTCAGGTAATCTATTGTATTGATGCGAAGTTCCATTGATCAATTGACATTGACCGCCTCGTTTTGCAATTTCAATTAAACGACTCTCTAAGTATTTGATATGAGTCTTGGTAATATTTTGATCTTTACCAGTGACAAGACACACTTTTTCCCAGAAGTCTTTGCCTCCAGATTCCTCTGTTCGATTATGCTGTTTAAGACGATTGGCTACATCATCCGACTCGCCGATATATACGCTTGGCAATGAATTTTCCGGATCATGACCAACGAGGAAATATACGCCGGTTCTTGCACACTCTTCTCTTTGAATAAGTTCAGACAGTTTAGTACGAGGCGCTGAGAGCACATGACCTGTCCAATTAATGATTTCAGCTGTCAAAATTCCATTAGGAGAACCATCTGTTAAAAACAGCTTAATACTTTTGCCGTGAGCCATAATTCCCCCCCTACACAAACATCTGCTGCAACAAGCCTTTTTTCCACTGTTTGGCTTGTTCAATTTGTTGTGCCACGACTTCAATTTTTTGATCAATAGTCGAAAGGAAGTTGGCGATTTTGGTTTGTTCTTCTAGGCAAGGATATAAAATAGGCATGTCGAAAAAATCTTTATTAGTAATATTCATTCGATCATGTCTAGCACCTGAATTTGCCACACCTTTGACGTAATCATGCCAGAAATTACTATCAAAAAAGTATTCCAAATACGCCAAGTTTCCTTCGACCACTGTGAAGACTGTATAAAGTGGCGACATAACACCTAAACACTTTTTATTTCGTTTGATTGGTCCAACAGGCGCATGAACAGATATTCGAGGGTTATATACAAAGTCATCTAAATTTACGATGTAATAACCGTTTAAATTTGATTCAGTAACTATTTCTCTTTCAAAGTAATTACCTTGTTTAATAATTCCCTGAGTAGCAGAGTTTGTTAAAACCTCAGAAATACTTCCATCTTTATTTTTGCCCGATCTTTTTGAAGCAATTTCATTTAGAGGTTTATCCTCCCACTCCCCAAACTCACTCCCATCATCCGCTTTAAAACGAATCTGCTGACTAAACAACTTCTGCATCATGCCTTGTTTATATTGGCTCAGCAGTTCATGTTTTTGCGTGAGTTGGCTGATCTTTTCATCGACTGCGGAAAGAAAAGAGGCGATTTTGGTTTGTTCTGCTTTACTTGGCAAATGAATTTCATATGGTTCGATATGTTTATTATTTATCTGAGGAATTGTAGAAGTATCAGCAATTCTATAAAGTTCAACTTTATTAATTAAATAATATAAATATTCAGCATCCAAAGTATTTTGTGGAATAAGAGCCATAAGATTGCTATCTAATAAAGAATCGACTTTAAGGATACGAACTTTATTATTTAGAATAGCTGCCCCTCTTTTTGGAAAAATTACACTTTTTTTAGGAATTACATCAGCACAAGTTTCAGTATAAAATCTTGAATATTCTTGATATTTATTACTGTTGTTTAACTCTTCGACTTTTAAAAATGGTATTTCACCATTTTCGTGTAACTCGTATTTGCTAGGAGAATAACCGCTTTTAATCTGGACAATATTACCCAGAACTTCAACATTCCAATTTTCATCAAACTCTTTAAAGCGTAACTTAGGTACAGACATTACTTCACCTCCGAAAACGGTGAAACAATGCCTAGCTCTTTGCAGAAATCTGCAATGATGGCATCGGTTTTTTGGCTGTCGTGTTCCAAAGCTTGAAGCTGTTTTGCAATCGCATCTAAATCAATCTCGGCTTCCGCTTCAAAGGTATCCACATAACGCGGAATATTCAGGTTGTAATCGTTATCTTTCACTTCTTGTAAAGTTGCGACATGCGCATACTTTTCAATATTTTCACGCTTTTCAAATGCCGCAACAATCTTATCCAAATGCTCAGGCAATAACTTGTTTTGGTTCTTCTGCTTTTCAAAATCATTGCTGGCATCAATAAACAGAATATTGCCGCTCTGCTCACGATTTTTCTTCAACACCAAAATACAGGTCGGAATAGACGTGCCATAGAAAATATTGGCGGGTAGACCAATAATCGCATCCACCACGTTCATCTGCTCAATCAAATACTGACGAATCACGCCCTCACTCGAACCACGGAACAATACGCCATGCGGTAACACCACCGCCATCGTGCCATTGTCATCCAGTTGATACAGCATGTGCTGTACAAAAGCCATATCGGCTTTAGAACTTGGCGCCAGTTTTCCATACGCAGCAAAGCGTTCATCTTGTAAAAATAACGGATCGGCAGACCATTTTGCGGAAAATGGCGGATTCGCCACCACTGCATCAAACTTTTTATCTAAATGCTGCGGGCGGGTTAAAGTATTTTCCTGCTTGATGTCGAACTTGGCAAAATGCACATCATGCAGAATCATGTTCATCCGCGCCAAGTTGTAGGTGGTACGGTTCATCTCCTGACCGTAAATCATATCGACATCTTTCACTTCACGTTTTACCCGTAGCAATAACGAACCTGAACCGCAAGTCGGGTCATAGACTGAACGTAAACGGTCTTTGCCTTGGGTGACAATCTTTGCCAGTAGAGTCGATACCGTTTGTGGGGTATAGAATTCTCCTGCTTTTTTGCCCGCACCTGAGGCAAATTCGCCAATCAGGTATTCGTAGGCATCACCCAGCACATCGGCTTCGGTATTACTAATATCAAAATCAATATCATCTAAATGACTCAGGACTTTCGCCACCAGTGCATTACGGTCACTGGCATTATTGCCAAGCTTGGTCGAGTTTAGATCCAAATCTTCAAACAGGTTGGCAAAGTCATCGGCAGAGTCGGTACCTAAAGTGCTTTGTTCAATCGATTTTAAGGTCGCAGTTAAATCATCCAAAATGAATTCGCCCTGACGACCACGCTCGGCTAAGGTATGGAATAGCTGTTTTGGTGTGAGCGCATAACCGACTTCGGCAATGGCATTTTTTTTAATTTCTTCGATGTATGGCACATGCTCAGGATTATTTTCATCTAACTCTAAAAAGCTGAGGTCTTCGCCATCGAGCAATTCATTGGCAAAGTTCACCGACTTTTCTGATAAATATTTAAAGAAAATAAAACCCAGAATGTAATCACGGAATTCATCGGCGCCCATGGTGCCGCGCAAAGTATTGGCAATATTCCAAAGTTGTTTTTGTAATTGTTGCAGTTGTACTTGGGTCATTGTTATGGAAGTCCAAATAAGTAAATCATTAATAAAATGATTTTACCTAAAATTCTAAAACATGCAGCAGTAAAAAGGTGGAAAAGGACATGAATTGTCGTGCTCAAGCGATGTAATCTATCAATTCAAGCGCTAGACAGATACATGATCTAAATTTTATAGCAGCCTACTCCAGTAATCTGCACTACAGAAAAACAAAGACATCAAAATACTCCAGATATGGGAGAAACTAATATCTGTTTATCTTTTCCACCCAGCCAGACTAAATACTCATTCTCTATTGCCTGCTTATACGCCCAGTCGGCAACCCGATGCGAGCGCTGAATATCTGTTAAGAAACCGAATTGAGAAATTTCCCGAACAATAGATTGATCATGTAGATAATTCCGCTCCTGCCACTTTTGCAAAAACTGTTCCGACGCCAAATAATTACTTTTCTGAGAATTACATTTGTCATCTGCCAGAACAAAGTTATGTCCAGTATCGGCAGGATATAGAGACCAGGGGATAAAATGATCTACAGCATATTTTGAGTTTTTTAGGCTTTTTCCACAGTAAAAACACTGGCATTGCTGTAAATCAATTAAGAAGTCCGCGACCTGCCCCAGTTGATTGCGACTCGGGGCAAACATGAATTCATCCAAGTCAGGCAAACCATCCAGTATCACCAGATTCTGCTTATTCAGTCGGACAAAATCAATCCAGCGCTTCTGGCACAACTCTTCAATAATTTCACTAAACTGTCTCAAGCAATACATCACTTTGGGTAAAAGCTTGAGGGACTGTTTGCAATCTTCCAAATGGTAAAGAAACTCCACCGCTTGACCATTCAGGTTCTGTAAATACACCACCGGCATTTGCTTGACGGTTACTGCAACCACTTTCTTAAGCTGATTCCAGTGCAACTGGTCTTTTCTCAACGCAGCCAAAGTCTTGAATTGTTGCTGTGCATTCTGAATTTCACTGATGATCTTTGCCTGCTTACCAGTGCTTTGATGAATAGTAAAAGGCTCATACTGGTTAAACTGAAACGGCAGTGACTGTTTCCAGTACAGGTCAATAAACTTTTCAGCAATATCCTGATATTCCAAATGCAAGGCAGCACCGGTATCTTGACCCTGTTCAATCGCCAGACGCGTGATACTTATCAGCAAAGCAAACTTATATGTCGAAGTAAAAGTCCCTGACTGCAAAATCTGCTGAATATGCTTTAAGAATTTCAACTGTTCTTGAGGGGTTGGTATTTCGGCTATACTGAATAACATATCTAAGCCTGCACTTTTCTAATCAGAATATTCATCCACTCTTCTGTACGCTCTGGACGTTTATCTACAGTAATCCATTGTTGTAACAGTAAAGCCTGATCGATCTGCTTAAGTAAGTCATGAGCTTGCTGTTCATTCAAGTCAGTAAAGCTACGCCCCTCTATCTCACGGTCTGTATTGCCATACTTAAAAGACATGTAACACACACCATTTAGCTTTAATGCTTTGAATATAAGCCCCAGCACTTCAGTTAGGCGATCTCTTTCACAATGTAAAAGAGATGCACAAGCCCAAATACCATCGTATTTATTATTCTCAGCTAGGTCATAAAAACTTTGCTGACGTACTTCAATATTGGTCAGCTCCCTGGCCTTTTTAACCAGCTCGGCAGAATAATCAATTGCCTCAACTTGATAGCCTTTTTTCTTAAATGCCAAAGTGTCCCGCCCCGAGCCACAGCCCAAATCTAGGATCAATGCCTGTTCCGGCAAATATCTTAGAAATGGTGCGTAAAGACTTTCCATTTCAACCTGATAGGTATTTTCAAAAAATGCTTGAGCATGTTGATTGTAATAATTTGATGTTTGATTCATTGTCTAAAAGCCAATATCTTATGTTAAAGAACATACTGATTTTTCACTAGATAAGTCAAATGATCAGTCCTATGAATGAATCAAACTCTTATTTCACTGTATCCGGACAACTGAGATAGAAACCAAACTGGTTCTTGTAAATGGAAAAAATATGGGCTTCAGATTTCGCAAGAGTATTAAACTGCTACCTGGATTAAAAATTAATCTGACACACAAAGGTATAAGCAGTGCAAGCATTGGCAAACCTGGTGCTTCCTTAAATATTGGCAAAAAAGGCACCCGAACCAGCGTTGGTATTCCTGGCACAGGCCTATCCTATTCAAAACACCAGCCCTATAAGAACAGAGCTGGCAACCAAGAGAATCCTGTTCAGGAACAACAACCGTTCTATACATCACATACTGAGCAACCCAAATCGAATGTCTGGATTTGGGTGATTTTTGGATTATTTTGTTTTATTGTCGGGGCAATTCTTTTTTAGAATTCACCGCTCTTTTTACCGATAATATTCCTCCTGCTAGGCAAAATCTGATTCATTCATTACTATGGATGGATGTTAAGTACAATAAAGGTTGCCTCTGATGTCAGACAATCACCATACTCACGATTATGATGAAAATGATTTAATCGACTCTCCCTTATCTCAAGTTTTACAGGAACATAATCAGCAGGTCGAAATTCTCATTTATCGACTGCCTGACAGTGATTGGACACTGGAAGTAGTGAGTCAAAGTGGTACTTCTACGGTATGGGATGAAACATTCCCGTCAGATCAGGAAGCTCTATCTGTCGCTTTAGATGAAATTAAAGCCGCAGGCGGTATTCAAGCATTTTCCGAACTCAGTGACCTCGAAGCAAAGAAAAATATTTTTCCTGAATCCCTTACTCGCCATTAAAAATGAAGCTGCTGGCGTGGATCTGAATCAGTATTTTCTGGATTCTTAGAACCTATCGCGATGATAGGTTCACCTCAACCCAAACCCATCTAGGGTTGAAGGGTCAAAATTTTCATCAAACATAAACTCATCTGCTCGCTCTTTTTTTAATGTCGCAAGTGCATAAAAAAAACATTTCTCACATAACTGCAATTCATATCTTTCCCCGTCATGCTTGGAACCATACCCCCAATGTGCGGATAAAGTTCCAAATTTCAGTTTCGTTGATTGGTTGCATACATCACATACAACATCTGTAACGACTTCTACCTGTTTCAGTTGTTTAATTTCCATATGCGGCTCCTTTTATCAATCAAGTTGCAGAATTAACAGCTACTTGGACACCAATTCTTATTTACTTGTTTTATACCATTTTGTGCCGTAAAATGGCATTAATAAGATTGAGAGGTGTTAAATGTCTACGCTAATTAAAAAAAGAGTTCAATATACTGTGGATGAGGCAATCTCAGAATCAGCAGAGTACGTCATCAAAAAAGTTGGGCTAACCCCTGCATCTGTTTTTAGTATGGTTATGGCTGAAATTGCCAAAACAGGTCGAATTCCTGTGAGCAATCAAGTAAGTGATGATGATTTTAATACGGCACAACTCATAGCACTTAGCCATAATATTCCGAGTGTAAAAGTATCCAATATAAAATCTGCTCAAGAGTTTTTAAATGATGATGGTGGATACTAATGGCTCAGGATTTGTATTGGGCTTACGTTGGTTTTACAGACATAGCAGATGGTAAAACTCGCCCTGTTTTATATATTCGACAAACAAAAAAAGACTACATCGTATTCCGTTTAAGTAGTCAATATGACAATAAATCTGACTTTATTAAAAGTAAATATATTGAAATTACCGATTGGAAATCGGTTGGACTAAGTAAAAAATCATGGATTGATACCGTACAAACATATCAGTTGCCAATTGATAAGACAAAATTAACTTACATTGGTAAACTTTCTAAAAATGACTATGAACGATTAATTAATCATCTTAAAGAGCAATAACTGTTTATTCAACTAGCCGAATAATATATGTCCAAGTTAGATTAAAATAGCTGTTCATCTATTTGTTATATTTAGTATCCATTAAGATAGGAATATGCAATCAAGTTAAATTTGTCTATATACTTATCAAAAATTGATTCCTGTTTGGTTTTAATTACCATTAAAAAAAGATCAAAAATACTATATATAGGGTTTTTATAATTTTACAACACAATATACGGCATATTCAGCCATTGCTCCCCTACTTAAAAAAATATGAATATATTGTTTTAATTTTAGCTGTTTAGCACATATGGGAAAGCATCATTGTATGTCTGGAAAGAAGAAAAACACACCAAATTACCGCGTGTCTGCAAAAAACCTGCAATTAATGTGTTATCCAAACTGTATGCATGCCTATCAAATCTGGATCGCTTTATTTTTCCAACTGAATAAAAAAAAGCAAGACTATCATTTGAATTTAGCTTTTTCACAGAAAATAGACATTCCCCTTATTCCTACGGATAAACCCGATCACTATTTTTTTAGTAGCCATTTCAGCTGGATCTATGCTTATTATTACAATAAGAATAAAACTCAATTTAAGTTTAAAGCTTACGAGAAAAATAATTCATATGAATCCATCATTCAGGCTCTAAATGAAGTAAGAAGCTTACTCAGTTCTGGTTTGCATCACTCAATTCAGGGCTTAGATATCATTGCATACTGGCTGAATGAACAATACCGACCTGACCATCTTCAAGAAGTTTTCGGTCATAAAATTTTAACTATCAACCAACTGCGAGAATTATCAGGACTATCCAAATCCCAAAGCCCGGTAAGTTCTTTTTCAGATTATGCAGGTCCAATTTCATTAGAAAAAATTCTGGTGGGAATTTCATCATGAATGGATATAGTTATTTAGAAGATACTCAAGAATTAAAGCTTGAGCCGTTTCGAAACTTCTACCAAGTATTGGCAGAAGCAAAGCTGGAAAATTATCAGAACTCAATCAAGCTCAACGACCTCATTCAACAATATGAAATTACTAAACTTAATACTTTTATAGCTCAAAGCCTGACTGATAAAAAAGTCAGCGAGTATCCTCTGGTTCATTACCTTATTGCAGTCATCAACACTCCATCAGCATATCAATCAAACGCGCTGAAATGGGCTATTTTCAATACTCAATGTATTGAATCACTTAACAGCAAAGGACATTCAGCTACCATAGTTAATCTTTGTAGGCGTTTTCGTTTAGCTAGCACAAAACAGAAATATTATTGGCTTTACAATTTCTTACCTACTCTTCCAATGGAATTAGAAGAGCTAGTTAAACTTCTAAAAGAAGCTGAAACAGAAAATAAAGAGCTAATTAATCGCTCAATACCAAATTTAGATGAAGAACGAATTAGCCAGCTGGCAAATCTGCGTGTGATCTATCAATATGTCTTTACTCAGTCTGAACGTTTAAAACGAAATCGCCAAAGCAGTTCGGGCTCCAAAGAACCTCCTCAAACTGATGTTCAAAAGACATCAAGAATATCTCTCGATGATGAAC
Source organism: Acinetobacter sp. Brlt_5 (assembly GCF_051949055.1). NCBI lineage: Bacteria > Pseudomonadati > Pseudomonadota > Gammaproteobacteria > Moraxellales > Moraxellaceae > Acinetobacter > Acinetobacter sp. Brlt_5. Next base: position 7,613 of record NZ_JAYJLP010000017.1, on the reverse strand, counting down.
AAACGCATCAGACTCATTTTGAACAAGGTACGGCCAAACAACCGCGCGAAGATAAAACTATAGAAAAAGTTGAAGATCATAATTTTGAATTTAATCCACTTGAGCAATACTCTATTACAGCTCAGGTCAATAATCTCAAGAACAAAGTTCTGCATCAAAACAAGAATCAGTTAATGAGCAAGTCAAATCCTCGTGTCTTTGATTTGCCTACCGCACAGCATATTATGCGAATTTTGTTTGAACAGGCAAAGACCTCTCCAATTCATGCCTTGCTTTTATTTTCAGTACTCAGTTTGACGCATTATGAAGAGCTATTAGTATTTCGGAAACATTTCCGTCTGAGTTCAAAAAGAAAAGAAATTACTTTTAGTCCTGAAAATTTCTATTTTCGGCAAAGCTTTGATAGCTCCAAGTTTAAAGATGCTTTATTAAAAGAATATATGATGAATCAGGGAAACTCTTTTACAATCCCATTACCCAAAGTTTATTTTGATCAGATTTTTCAACTAAAAAAGTGGGATAAAGCTGATATTGCTTCCGATGTACAAGAATATTTACGTAGAATCAGTGACGGCCTTACTTTTCATTTAACAGCTCGAAACCTTCCTCGTTTAATCAGCGATATCACGTTGAATGAACTCGGATATGAATTGGAAAGTAAATTACTTAGCGGAGAAAACGTTAATAACTACACCCCAGGCCATTACTATTCAATGAAAATTGTTGATATCCTCGATATTTATAGCCAAACACTTTATCTGGTTTGCCCGCAGCTCGACACTAGTTATATCGAAGAATTTAAGTCCCCTGTTACTTTTGGTAGTCAGCAAACGCCAGACCTGCCTCTGGTTAAATCCTTTTTCAAACAGCTTGACCAGCAAGTTCGGGGTAACCCTAACCCTTTCAAAACACTGAAATATTATTCAATTTGGCTATGGTACGTTTGCATGATTATGACATCTGCCCGACCAAATGAAGCCTTTCCCCCGAATCTCGATTATCTTGATCTCGACAACCGTTTGGTGGCTGTTGCAGATAAAGAGCAACGTTATTCGGGTACCATTGGGCGCTACCTGCCATTTAATAATTTTCTTCGAGATGAAATACAGTCTTATCTAAATTACTTAAAACAATTTCAGCACCTTATGAAGGCTTGTGCTAGCCAAGTTAAAACAGAACTAATTCAAGAAATTTTTGATGGTAAGCGCCCTTTCCTATTAGGTTTTGGGCCTGAGGGATATATCCGAAATTTAGAACTTGCCGATATTGAAAAGAACAGTCCAGAAATAGGTTTGCAACGTAATTGGACTCGCCATTTCGCTCGCTATTTTTTTGCACAGCACTGCGATGAAGATATGCTGAATGGCATCTTTGGTCACGATGGGCCCATGCAGGAACTTTTTGACCGCTATTCGGGTTTTCAGGCAATCGATTACGATCACATTCGAGCAGCGCAAGACAAGCTGGTCGGACTCTTAAAGCTTAAAAGTATGTCTACATTTAACGGATTCCTGATTGAATGAGTAAACACCCACACTCCCTCAAAAGAATAAAAAAGCATAGAAAAAACAAAGCATTTCTTCTGAACTTGTTTAGTGAGAAATGTATAGAACTGACGCCTGAGAACTATTCGGAAATTTGTCGTCAAGTTGATAATCAGCTTTTAGAATACTGTAAGTCAAACATCCGTAGCTATCAGATGGCACGTATAGAATTTGCTAAATATATCAAGCGCTTTAATCTTTCATCGAATCAGTACTATCCAGTGCCTGCCGCTCCCGTAAGGTACGAAAGGTCTCTGCCACTACAAAATATTGAAACCTTAAAACATGGTAAAAAAGTTACTCAATTTGCCCAAAATATGATTGCTTACTGGACAAAACGAAATGACTTCAGTCCGACTCAATCCCTCGGCTTTTGTTTGATCAGTTCAATATTATTTAATGGCATTTATAACCATGCCGAATTGCAATTTTTTTTAAAAATCATTTTAAAAACAAAGAAATTTCAAAGTTTTTTAAACCTAAATCATATGGTAACACTCGAAATCCCGAACCGGAATTTCGGTAATCAGCGTATAAATGACCCTGATTTTTCAGTCAGCTATACAAAAACGTTTGTGCTACACGACATTGTGAAATGCTGGATTTACAGACTTAAACATCAAAAGTTTGATTTATTTTCGGATATTGAAGATGCAGAACATCTGATTAACGCTTGTATTATTGAATGCTTCCCTGAGGAAAAGGTACGTTGTAAAGACCTGTTAAAATACGGTTTTTACTATACACAGTTCCTGAAAAACAGCGGACTGGATCAAATGTCCATTTGTATCCTAAAAAATGAAATTTACAGTTCCAGCCCTCTCGAAAAACAATTAGCAGCCTATTTTATTCAGTCTGAACCCACGCCTACCCATACAGTTCAGAATATTTGTGAAAAACTTCAGAAAAAGCCTACGGTCACTATTACGTTAGATGAAGTCGATATTTTAGTAGAAATACGTCAAGCTATTCGTGCAAAAAACTATAGCGATCAACTCATAGAATTATATGCTAAAAAACAATCTCCAGCCTTGGAACGTTTGCTGCTGTGGAGCATTCTACGCTCAAAATTAACGGAACCTCAACTGGACCTTCTCAATCATATTATTCAGCAGCAGCAACGATTTAAGCGCAAGCTTATACGTGCAGATTTTCAGCCGGTCAAGCAAAGTTCTCTGAAGACCATGTTTTCACAGTTTGCAGTCCATTGGCTGCAGGCAACGCAAAACAAAGACATTTCATCATTTTCAAATGCCGATTTTGAAGATATGTATGGAGAAATGCTTTTATTAAAGAAAGAAACAACTAGAGAGACTTTACAAAAACGTCTACAGGAGTTTCATCACAAACAGACCTTATTTTTTAACGCACCCACTATCGATCTAGATAATTTAATCCAGGTAAAAATCTGCAGAACCGCATTGATCTCGCCCCATATTTTTCACCATATGCTAGAGCAACTCGAAAATACTCAAGGTATTTCAGTTCAGGATAAAAATATGTTTAAACTGATTTTTATTCTGGGTTTCAGAGCCGGACTACGGATCAATGAAACATTGAATATCTTCGTACGTGATCTATTTATTAGTGAAGATGCTGTGATACTCACCATTCGCAACAATCGCAATAAAAATCAAAAAAGCTACTCAGCTTACCGCAAGATTCCTCTGCATCATCTACTTAAAGCAGAAGAATTACATGCATTTAAAACATATAGTCAGAATAGAAAACGCCTGCTAAAAGAACAAGGGAAATCAGTTACACAACCGCTATTTTTAAAACAGTCGCTAGAAGAAACTCATGAAAATGAAGTCAATGCTCTATTGAAACAATTGATCCAGCCAGCTTTTGGAGAGCACAATTTTACTTACCATAGTCTGCGTCATTCTGCATTTAATCATCTTTACCTGATTTTAAAAAACTCAACACTTGCAGATGCATTTACTGACTATAGCCCACATGAGCAATTACGTATCCGTTATGCATTGCTGCGAAACAGAAATACTCAGCAAACCTGGTATGCGCTTTCTCATTTTGCCGGGCACCTGACACCTGAAACTACCTGTTCTAGCTATCTGCATTTAATGCATCTAGCAATTAGCTACCAGCTGAATCAAATGCACAGCCCGCTTCCTAAAGAAGCCTATTTTAATATTCTAAAACATGATGATGCTATTAAATATCCTGTTCAGCAACGGGCGATCAAACAGTTTTTATTTGATCAACTCACTAAAGACCGTTACAGGCAACATGATCATCAATATCAACCAGGGCAACAGAAATCACCTGATTCACTGATGCTAGGAGCTCATGACTCAGAGATGACTTTTGAACTATTGCATCACATTCTTGCAGTAGAAAAAGAACAAGACCTTTTGTTACCTGAAGCTATTCCTTTGCAAATCGCGCAAAAATTACGTGCCAGAGCTCTGCATTTGAAAACCTCCTGTGTAAACCAAAAAAAATCATCGAGGTTATTTACCACAGATTTTTTAAGGAAAACTCCTGATGCATTAGTCACCATGTTGCCGACCAATCAGGAGGAAAAAAAGGTCATTCAACATGTTCAGGAGCGTTATGCAAATGTACAAAGTAAATACAAAAAACAGCTTCATACGATCTACTCAATTTATCTTGAAAAAGTTCAGCCCAATTCAGCCCAGTTAATTTTTGAACTGAATGAAAAACGGCAACTGAAGAAACTTCTTTCTTTTATTCATAGTTTATTTCCGAAAAAATATCTTCATTTAGAACTATCTCAACAGAGCAAGACAGAGCTCAAAAAGACATTACAGGATTTAACATTACGGGCAGAAAACTTCAGCCTGAATGAAAATGAAAGGCGAATTAAATTCTGCTTCAAAAGTAAAGATGCAAAAGCACTTGGGGTATTTAAGTTACTGATGTATCTAATGATAGTTTCTCATCTTTAAGCTGTTTGTAATAAAAATTTGAACTCTGAGTAACGATAATCAAATAGGGCTTTGTTGCATAAATATGTAAGCATCTGATTTAAATAAATTTAATTTTGGATCAAAAAATAATCAAAACTTCTAAAATCATATAGTTATGAAATCTTTGTGCAACAAAGCCATTCTCAAATGTAATTTTTAGGATTCTCTATATATTCAGTTACTTATATCATCCGGTACTAAATGAAGACTTTTTCCTATTCCTCTCCCTCCTTTAAAAAGTAAGCAAGGAGTTAAATATAGATTAAGCAGAGGAGCTAATCAAAATCGTGAAACATGGGAAAAATATTAATCGTGGAACATAAAAATCAACAAAAAAGCCCACCTTGGGGAGGTTGGGCAAAAAAGGAACTACAGCTTTGAATTTTCAAGAGAATTATAACGCATTTCGTATAACGCGTATTATGTTAATTTTAGGAAATCTTAGTCTTTAGCTAACATAATCTTCAGTTGATATTACTTGAGCATATGCAAATTCAAAAGCGGCCATTAATGTTGCATGGACATGACCAGCAGGTACTTTAACGCCATTAAATTCTAGGTCTAGCGTTGCACAAGCATCATGAATAACCCTTACCTTATAACCAAAGTCAGAAGCAGCACGAACAGCAGCATCAACACACATATGGCTCATAGCACCAATCACGACTAGCTCAGTCACGTGATTGCTATCTAAAATTTCTTTGAGATTCGTATTTAAGAACGCGTTGATGTGATTTTTAATGACCACAGTTTCATCTGCTTGTGGCTTAACTGTGTCCTGAAATTCAATACCAATTGAGTCAGGTTGAAATATAGGTGATTCAGCATTCGCAATATGCTGGACATGAATCACTTGAGTACCGTCTTGACGTGCTTTCGTAATTACTTTCACTGCATTAGCAGCAGCTTGTTCAATATTTACCAATGGTAATTTACCTGTAGGTAGATATTCATTTTGTAAGTCGATAACTAATAAAGCTGATTTTGACATACCTATTCCTTTACTTAACTAATATTTGTTTTGTTCTACTTATGTTTTAAAGAAGTGGAATGCTTCCACTTCTTTAAGTCACTTTAGAAAGAAAGCGTTTCACCATCGATAGGAATTAAAACCTTATTTTGGATTCCTTTGTCCTTTACGTAATCTGCAAGCTCAGCACGTGTTACCGACATGTGGTTAATTGCATCCATGTGAACAGCAACCACTTTAGCATTTGGTGCTTTCTGAGTTGCATGATAAGTATCTTCTTTGCCCATAATAATGGATTCTTTAAAGCCATCAACCAAGGCGTTACCTGTATTCAAGACAATCACATCAGGTTTAAATGTTTGAATCGCTTGATCAACTTCAGAACGCCAGATGGTATCTCCTGCCACATAAACAGTTTCATGGCCAGCAGCTTCAAATACCACACCCATTGCTTCACCTAATCCAGCTTTAAGCTTAGGAATACGGTACATGGCATCAGTACCGTGTTGACCACCAGTTTTAGTGAGCTTAATCCCTTCAAAGGTCGCTTGAGTTAATACACGAACATCTTTGAAGCCTTGTGACTGAATGATTTTCTGGTCTTCTTTATTCTGTACAAACAACGGCATGTTTTTCGGAATAGTCGCTTGTGCTGCATCATCCCAATGATCTAGATGGGTATGGGTCACGATTACCGCATCTACACCTTCTAAAATCGTTTCGGGCTTGATAGGCAAATCGACTAATGGGTTCCGTAAATAGCTACGATGAGTATCAGGAAAACCTTCATAGAATCCTTTTTTAGCAAACATTGGGTCAATTAAAAAAGTCGTATCAGCATAGGTTACTTTAATCGTTGCATTGCGAATTTCTTGTATATGCGTAACTTTAGAAGTATCTCGCTGAACCACCTTATCATTCGCATATAAATAGACTGAAGCCATTGCCAGAGAGAGTGCAATAACAGAGCTACTTAAAATTTTATTCATGTTCCAGATCCAATCATTTAGTCATACTCGAATCATGATAGGAAAAATTAAGCAATAAAATTGTCCTTAAGGACAATCATCGAAACTATTGGGACAACATGCTATATTTATTATTTTAGAGAGGTAGATTGAATGGCTATACCAGTGATTGGATTGTTCGTATATCCCAATATAAATCCATTTCACTTCTCTATCCCCCATATCATTTTCAATATCAAGATTGAAGATAAACGCTTATTTGATCTGAGAATTTTTTCTATAGATGGTCAACCCGTAAAAACAGAACAGTCTATGATGATTATCCCTGATGGGGGGATCGAACTTATTAAACAATTGGATCTTATTATTATTCCTGGATGGGATGATTTTAATCACAAACCTGAAAAAGTACTTATCGATGCCCTAAATTGTGCATATCAAGCTGGAATTAGAATTGTAGGGTTATGCTACGGAACTTATGCATTGGCATATGCAGGGCTGCTTGACCATAAAAAAGCAGCTACGCACTGGATGGCTGAACAGGATTTTAGTGAACGATTTCCACAGGTTCAACTTGATAATGACGCCCTGTATGTAGAAGACCAAAGGATCGTAACCTCTGCTGGAACAGGCGCAGCGTTAGACTGCTGCTTGTACTTGGTACGTGAAATCTATAATGCACGAATTGCGAATAAAGTTGCTAGAGTAATGGTGATCCCGCCTCACCGTGAAGGTGGGCAAACTCAGTTTATTGAACAGCCAGTCGCAGAATCGAGCCAAGATGCACAAATTAACCTATTACTTGATTTTTTAAGAAAGAATTTAGCCTTACAACATAATATTGAAAGCCTCGCTGAACGGACACATATGACACGCAGGACGTTCACACGGCACTTTAAGAAAGCGACAGGTATGACCTTAGTCGATTGGCTGAATACTGAAAGAATCAGATTAAGTTGTGAACTTTTAGAAGCGACAAACTTGTCTATCGAAAAGATAACCGAGCTTTCAGGTTTTAATAATACTGTGTCATTTAGAAAGAATTTCCGTGAAAAATATGGCACCAGCCCTCAGGCATGGAGAAAAGCTTTTGGGATCAGTAATGAGAATAATCCGCCCCATTTAACATAATGGCTGTTATGCGAAGTCGACTTGTAATGCAATTTGCATTACACTA
>NZ_JAYJLP010000016.1:0-82135 GCF_051949055.1 Acinetobacter sp. Brlt_5 | reverse complement strand
GGCGTAATTTCTAGTTTCTACATCTACGACTTGGATAGTATTTTTCTGGCTTTATGACACAATTTTTACATTTATTTGCAAATTTGTGTGGTAGAAGTTGTCATTTAAGCCTGTCTTAAAAATTGCAATGATGAAGCTTTTATTTCACTGTTTTGTAATATAAAAATTTTAAAAAATAGAATAAGTTTCCACTAATTGTAAGATTTATAACTAAATTTTCTGCTCTGAAATTGAGCTTTATTGCTAAATCAAATCTGATTTTTAAGAAAAATTTATCATTTAGACCTTTTATCCATAGACAAAAAATGAATAATCATTCATTTTATAGACAAAAGTGAATGATTGTTCATTTTTTCATATTAAGAATAAAATCTCACAATTGGAGGTGAGGATTAATGACAGCAACAACAATGAATGTGAATGCTGTAGTGGACAAGGCGAAGTTCAAACCTTTTCATTTAAACGTCGTACTCTGGTGTTTATTTGTAGTCATCTTTGACGGTTATGACCTGGCGATTAATGGCGTAGCCCTACCACTACTGATGCAAGAATGGAATATGACTGCTGTGCAAGCAGGCATGTTGGCCAGTACTGCCCTGGCCGGAATGATGTTCGGTGCCATGTTTTTTGGCATGCTGGCCGATAAGATTGGCCGTAAAAATGTCATTTTAATTTGTGTGACCTTATTTAGCGGTTTTACCTTCTGGGGCGGTTTCGCATCTAACCCGACTGAATTCGGAATTTTGCGCTTTATTGCAGGTTTAGGAATTGGCGGAGTATTACCGAATCTGGTGGCCTTAACCTCTGAATATGCACCACAAAAACTGCGCAGTACCTTGGTGACGACCATGTTTAGTGGTTATGCGGTCGGCGGTATTATGGCTGCATTACTGGGTGCCTGGTTAACTCCAAGTTTTGGCTGGGAAGTGATGTTCTATATCGCGGGTATTCCACTGTTACTGTTACCGATCTTGTGGAAGTTTTTACCTGAATCATTGACCTTTTTAGTGAAAAAACAGCAGGATGAAAAAGCGCGCCAGATTATTCAGAAAATCACGCCAGAAGAAAAAGTCAGTGCGCAGACCCAGCTGGTCTTAAATGAAGTACAGGTGCCGGATGCCTCTATTGCCGCCTTATTTAAGCAAAACCGTGGCATGAGTACCTTATTGTTCTGGTGCTGCTTCTTTATGTGTTTATTGATGGTCTATGCACTGGGCAGCTGGTTACCAAAACTGATGATGGCCGCCGGTTACTCGCTGGGCAGCAGCTTGATGTTCCTGATGTCAATGAATATTGGTGCAGTAATTGGCACCATTGGCGGCGGGATTCTGGCAGACCGTTTCCATTTAAAACCGGTGATTATTGGCATGTTCCTGATGGGGGCTGTGGCGCTGGTTGGATTAGGCTTTAACTCGCCACAACCGGTGATCTACCTACTGGTGGCGCTGGCTGGGGCTTCCGCGATTGGTAGTAGTATTCTGCTATACAGCTTTGTGGCGCAGTATTATCCACTAGCGGTGCGTTCAACCGGGATTGGTTGTGCCTCTGCGGTCGGCCGTGTAGGTGCAATTGTCGGCCCGATTATTATCGGGGTGCTATTGGGTATGGAATTACCGCATAAACTGAATTTCTTGGCGGTGGCGATTCCAGCGGTGATTGGTGCAATTGCAGTTGCCCTGATTCGCATCCAGAAAGCCTCAGAGCCGGTTACTGAAACACCACCGGTGGTGTCTAAGGCCAGTCGCTCTTATAGCTAAACTGATGTAATTCATCTAAACCAACAAAAAGCCTCAGTAGAGGCTTTTTGTTTAAAGGGAAAAAGATGTTTTGTTGTTTTAGAAATGTGGTTCCAGCCCGAGATAAGGACCTTTGAAATCCAGCTGGAGATTACGTTCATCACCTTCGTTTAGCTCCACATCTAGAATGCGGTAACCGGCTTTCAGGCCGACATCGACCAGTAAATTATCAATAAAATTATATTTCAATTCTGCCTGCGCATCGCTAATGACAGTATCATCAAACTTGGCATAGCTGGCTTCGGCACTTAAACCGGTAAAAGGCAGTTTTACCCCAGCTTCGGGGCAATCACTTTTGGTCGCCTAGTTACTGCGCTGTATCCTGTGGTGGCGCAAGTTTGGATGTAGTGAAAAAATACATTGAAGAACAAAGAACACCAACGTCAGAAAAAAATGCTAAAAAGTCCATGTCATTAAAAAAGAGCTAACTCGCCCTTAAAAGAGCGAGAATGCGCTCTTAGTTTTGATCAATAAAATTATATTTCAACCGCCAAGGCAAAAGACAAACTGGAGTCATCTTTCATCTCGGGTTGGCCCAAGGCACTCGATAAGTCACTGTTATAATGCCAGTAATCGACGCTACCTTTAACACCAATAATATCGGCCTGTGCGGCGCTAAAACAGCCAAGACCGAGGATGAAACACAATGCTGGACGTGTACGCATAAAAATCCCTGTAGAGCTTGTATATTCTCAGAATAAATTTATTGTGGAGGATGGAACCGGGAAACATCTCGGCGCATCATATCGGGAATTGGTATAAATTGCATTGACGCATCATGCAAAAAATAGAGGACCTGCACATGGCTACGCACACTGATCATCCGCACGATTATCCTTTATATCTGGCTGGACAGCCGCATGTGACCGGCCAGTGGCTAGAGGTCGAAGATAAGTATCTGCAGCGCTGTTATGCACGTGTGGCGCTGGCCGATGCAGAGACGCTGGAGCAGGCGATTCAGGCCGCAGTCCAGGCGGAAGCGGCGATGGCGGCATTAAAACCGTTTCAGAAACAGAAAATCCTGCTGCATTGTGTGCAGCGTTTTCAGGAATGCCGGGCCGAGCTCACCGAACTGCTGATTATTGAAGGCGGTAAACCGAAAAGGGCTGCCGCTGCTGAAGTAGAGCGCTTAATCAATACCTTTCAACTGGCTGCGGATGCAGTAACCCAGATGGATCAGGGCCGGATGATGCCATTGGCAGTAACTGCCGCGGCTTGCAGTTATCAGGGCATCAGTAAACAGGTACCGATTGGCGCGGTATCGCTGATCAGTCCATTTAATTTTCCTCTGAATTTAACTGCCCATAAAATTGCACCCGCGATTGCTGCCGGCTGTCCCTTTGTTTTAAAACCGGCCAGTCTAACCCCGATTTCTGCCTTAAAAATTGCCGAGATTCTGGCGGAAACCGATTTGCCGGCTGGGGCCTTTTCGGTATTGCCCTGTCCGCGTGAGCAGGCCGATGTGCTGGTCACCGATGACCGCTTTAAACTGCTGAGCTTTACCGGTTCCGATGTGGTGGGCTGGGACATGAAAGCGCGTGCCGGACGTAAAAAGGTCACGCTGGAGCTGGGCGGCAATGCTGCCGTGATGATTGAGGCCGATACCGAGGTCAATGATGCGCTGGTTGACCGGTTAATTGGAGGTGCCTATAACCATGCCGGGCAGGTGTGTATTAGTGTGCAGCGTATTCTGGTACATCGCGCGATTTACACACAGCTTAAAGATAAACTGGTCAGCCGTTTGCAGTCATTACGGGCGGCTGATCCGCGGCTGGACAGCGCTTTGGTTGGGCCGATGATTAAAGAGAATGAAGCCGTGCGCCTGAAAAAATGGCTGGATCAGGCCGTAGCAGAAGGCGCGACGATACTGGTGGGCGGTGAACAGCAGGGAGTGATGTTCGAGCCGACATTGCTGGAGCAGGTTTCGCCTCAGTCAGAAATTTACCAGAATGAAGCTTTTGGTCCGGTGGCTATTCTGGAGCCGTATGAACAGTTTGAGCAGGGCATTGAACGGATTAACCAGAGCCGCTTTGGTTTGCAGGCCGGGGTCTATACCCAGAATCTGCAGCAGATGCTGTATGCTTGGGACCAGCTGCATGTTGGCGGGGTGATTATTAACGATATTCCATCGTTCCGGGTCGATAACATGCCGTATGGCGGGGTCAAAGATTCGGGTCTGGGCCGTGAGGGAATTCAATCGGCAATTCGTGATATGCAGGAAGAACGTTTGCTGGTGATCCATCAACCGGGTTGATCGTTTGTAGATGCATCAAGGGCAAGCTTGAGCTTGATGCATCCTCATCTATGGATCACGGCAATCTATTTAAATACAGCATCTGAAGAAAGCAGTGCGGGTAGGTGATAGGCATTTTATATCATCGGGTATAAATGACCGTTTAAAGGATAGCAATTGAGTTTTCAGTTTTACTTCATAATTTATTCCAAAAAGTTTGGTAATTCATAACCAAAATTGTACAATAAATAAGCCGATTAATTGAGCGGTTGAATCAGGATAGATTATAAAAACCCAAGATTTGGAGCAGAAATTACAGAATAATTTTTTAAAAGTGAGTATTGTTGAACCATATAAAAGGGAGTCTTCACGATGCACTTTAAGCAAGTTTTCGTCATCCACTCCCTGTTTGTCATTTAGAAACCAGTACCCAAAAGGTCAAGGCTAAATCAAACACTCAAGATTAATATTGCATGGTGCTTTTTTGCTTGCGAGAAAACCACATAAAAAGCAGTGAAAAAAGCATCTAGGTTTAGGTGTTTTATGTCAGGAAATCGTGAAAACTGGTCCGCGCGATCAGGCTTTATTATTGCAGCGATTGGTTCAGCTGTAGGCTTGGGGAATATTTGGCGTTTTCCCTATGTGGCTTACGAAAATGGTGGTGGTGCCTTCCTGGTGCCGTATCTGGTGGCAATTTTTGCTGCCGGTTTGCCGTTATTATATTTAGATTACGCGGTTGGACATAAGTTCCGTAAAGCGCCGCCACTGGCGTATAAAAAGCTCATGAACAGCGAGTCCTTAGGCTGGTGGCAGGTGATGGTGACTTTGGTCATCGGGATTTACTATGCCAGCGTTCTGTCCTGGGCCGGTAGTTATATGTACTACGCAATTGGCCAGAAATGGGGGGCAGATACGCAGGCTTTCTTCTTTAATTCCTATTTGCAAAATGGCGAAGGGCTGGCCTTGGGCTTTGTACCGACCTTATTTTTCGGTCTGGTGATTGTCTGGGCGGTGGTGATGTTCATTCTTTACGGTGGTGTACGTCGTGGTGTGGAACTGGCCAATAAAATCTTTATGCCGTTACTGGTGGTACTGTTCACGATTCTGGTGATTCAGGCGATCCGTTTACCGGGTGCAACCGCAGGTTTAAATGCCTTCTTTACCCCGAACTGGGAAGCGATGGGCAACTATAAAGTCTGGCTGGCCGCATTTGGTCATATCTTCTTCTCGCTGTCTGTTGGCTTCGGGATCATGCTGACCTATGCCTCGTATTTAAAGCGTAAAACCAATATGACTGGTTCCGGTGCGGTGGTTGCGCTGGCCAACTCATCTTTTGAAATTCTGGCCGGTATCGGGGTATTTGCGGCTTTGGGCTTTATGGCCTTCAGCTCAGGCTCAACCGTGGAAGAAGTGGTATCTGGCGGTATTGGTCTGGCCTTTATTGCCTTCCCGAAAATTATTTCCAGCATGGGCGCAGGCGGCGACTTGTTTGGCTTCCTGTTCTTCGCCTCATTGACCGTTGCCGGGATTACCTCGATGGTCAGTATTCTGGAAGTGCCGATTTCAGCTTTCCAGGACAAGTTAGGCTGGTCACGTAAAAAATCGGTCAGCATTATTGCCGGTGGTTCAGCCATTGTTTCGACCCTGATTTTCTCGACCCATAGCGCGATTACCTTTGTCGACATCATTGACTACTTTGCCAATAACATTGGTATTGTGGGTGGTGGTTTACTGTCGATTATTCTGGTGTCATGGTTCCGTCGTCCGCTATTGTCACAGTTACAGGCGCATATCAACCAGTACTCTAGTATTAAACTGGGTGCCGGCTGGAACTTCCTGTTAACCGTGATTACTCCATTATCATTACTGGTGGCTTTAGGCCTAACCATCAAGTCGATTGTTGCAGAAGGTTATGGCGGTTATCCGGCTGAAATCTTATGGTTGGTGGGTGGCGGTACGCTGGCCCTGTTTATTGTGGGTGCCATTGTACTGAGCTGTCTGAAAGACAAAGTCGCGGAAGAGGAGAACTAAGATGAATACTGAAGCAATTATCATGATGATCATCTCGACTGTCCTGCTCTGGGGCGGTTTAATCTTGGCCATGATTCATCTGAGCAAACATCCAGATGAACCAGAGGATTAAGTCTGTGGTACATGCATGTGCAGACTAAGCTGCTGTAGAATAAAAAAAGGAACCACCTGAGGGTTCCTTTTTTTATCGTCTAGATTTTTTCGATCCGGCAATAATAGAAGCCATCGCCGCGTCCGGCTTCCGGTAACAGCTGGCGGCCATACTGCTGTTCGACACCATAGTCTGTGACAATTTTAATTTCTTTGGCATCGGCATGCTGGGCAAAGAACTGCTGCATCTGCTGTTCATTTTCTGCTTTTAAAATGGAACAGGTGATATACAGCAAGGTGCCGCCGACTTTTAGCTGGGACCACATCTGTTCCAGAATCTGCTGCTGCAGCTCGACAGTTTGCTGAATGTCAGCGGACTGGCGTAACAGGCGAATATCCGGATGACGGCGCATCACCCCAATGGCAGAGCAGGGTGCATCCAGCACAATACAATCGACCGGTTCGGTTGCGGTCCAGCGCGTAGCATCTGCCGCCAGAATTTCGACCTGCTGCGTATCGGTCAGTTGCAGGCGCTCCAGATTTTCCGTGACCCGTAGCAGGCGTTTCGGGTCCTGATCCAGTGCCACCAAAGTGGCCGGACTAAATTTTTCCAGAATATGTGCGGTTTTTCCGCCCGGGGCTGCACAGGCATCAATCACCACTTTGCCATTTAAATCTGGCAGTAACTGCGCACAAAGCTGGGCATGTTCATCCTGTACCGAGAACCAGCCGGCATCAAAGCCCGGCAGCTCCGGAATCTGCACCGCCTGCTCCAGAATAATTGCCACATCGGAACGTTCACCTGGACGTGCCTGAATACCGGCGCCCAGCAGTTTATTCAGATAGGCTTCACGGCTGATCTTGCGCTGATTGACCCTTAAGGTCAGTGGCGCTGTCTGTTTCAGGTCCTGGGTCAGCTGCTCCAGCTGTTCCGGCCAGTCTTTTTTCAGACGTTTAAACAGCCAGCTAGGTAAACCATGCGCCGCTTGCAGGGCCTGCTCAAAGACCGATGTTTCACGTGAAACACGTCGCAGGATGGCATTGACCACACCACTGAGTGCCTGAAAGCCCAGCTGCTTGGTGGCAGTCACGGTTTCTGAAATGGCTGCATGGTCGGCAATACGGGTACATAAAATCTGATATAGCCCGACATAGAGACAGGTTTCGACGGTTTCATTGTTCAGCGGTTTGACCAGCAAAGGCAGGGTAATGCTTTTCAGGCCATACCATTGACGTAAGGTGCCCAAGACCAGTTCGTGATACAGCGCCCGGTCACGCTCGGCGACCTTGGTCAGATGCAGCGGTAAAATACTGGCCAGAGATTGGCCCTGCTGGACGGCCAATAAAGTACGAATGACTTGGGCGCGTAAGTTCAGATGTGACTGACCGGATGGATGTTGATTCATGCCAGCACCTGCCCAATACTTAATTTCTGGGTTTGTGCAATCTGGACCGGATTCAGCGCTTTACCACCCGGCCATTGCAGGCTGGTCAGACAGATGGCTTTGCCATCGCCACAGGTCACATGCACGCCCTGTTTATCCAGTGCCAGAATGGTCCCCGCCGACTGGCCATTGACCGCTTCATTCGACAGCACAGATCCCCAGACCCGTAAATTACTTTGCTCATCCAGCGGAATAAACGCCACCGGCCACGGGTTAAAGGCGCGAATATTGCGGTCAATTGTCACAGCATCCTGAGACCAGTCAATTTTCGCTTCGGCTTTAGACAGCTTGTGGGCATATACCGTTAAAGCTTCATCCTGTACTTCGCGCTGTTCCAGATACTGTTGTAAAGTCTGCTCCGAAGCCAGTACCGCCACAATCGCCTCCGCACCCTGAATGGCCAGTTTGTCATGTAGGCTGGCAGAAGTATCTTCGGCTGTAATCGGGCACAGGGTTTTATACATCATATCGCCGGTATCCAGCCCGGCCGCCATCTTCATAATGGTCACGCCGGTTTCAGCATCGCCGGTGGCAATGGCGCGTTGAATGGGCGCCGCTCCTCGCCAGCGTGGCAGCAGCGAACCATGAATATTCAGGCAGCCATATTTGGGTGTATCCAGCACCACTTGCGGCAAAATCAGGCCATAGGCTGCCACCACCATTACATCGGCATTTAGGGCTTTCAGTTCTGCCTGCGCAGCCAGACCTTCTTCTGTGGATGATTTAAAATGTAACGGTTGATATACCGGAAGATCATGTGCCAGCGCCAGTTGTTTTACGGCAGAGGCCGTAAGTTTTTGTCCGCGGCCTGCTTTGCGGTCAGGTTGAGTATAGACCGCCACAATTTCATGCTCGGTTTTTAATAAGGCATCGAGCGCTACAGCTGCAAATTCTGGTGTTCCCGCAAAGATAATTTTCACACATGAGATTCCATATAAACTTGCCCCACATTATATGCGAAAAGCCTTTTTAAGCCTAAATTGTCATGTAAATAGAGATTGCATCTTCATGAGTTCGGCTGGGTGTTGTTCTTTGCAAACAAAATTTTATTTAAAAAATTAATATCAATAAATTTTGTTTATATAAAAGGTAAAAATTATTCATGAAAATGCCGGAGCTAATGCTTTATGATCAAATCATATCGGCTCCGTAGGCGAGTCTCCCCAGTTTTCATCAGTTGAAAGATCGCAGAATAAAAGGTTCAAAAGACCCGATCACCCAGCACGCTGACAGATTGAGCTGTAGTATGATGTGACGAAATTTCAACTGATAACCTGAAGATCAGTACATTTTAGCCAGAGATGGGGATTCACCCTCTCAAGCACAACTCGTTGGAAATACACATGCCTGACTATCGTTCAAAAACATCGACACACGGAAGAAATATGGCGGGCGCACGTGGCTTATGGCGTGCGACCGGGATGAAAGATGAAGATTTTGGCAAGCCGATTATTGCGGTGGTCAACTCTTTTACCCAGTTTGTACCGGGTCACGTGCATTTAAAAGACCTTGGTCAGCTGGTGGCACGTCAAATTGAAGCGTCAGGTGGTGTAGCCAAAGAATTCAATACCATTGCGGTCGATGATGGTATCGCCATGGGTCATGACGGTATGCTGTATTCCTTGCCATCACGTGATCTGATTGCCGACTCGGTCGAATATATGGTCAGCGCACACTGTGCTGATGCCATGGTGTGTATTTCAAACTGTGACAAAATCACCCCGGGCATGTTAATGGCCGCCATGCGTCTGAATATTCCGGTGGTGTTCGTGTCCGGCGGTCCAATGGAAGCGGGTAAAGTCAAAATCCGTGGTAATGAAAAAGCCATCGACCTGATTGATGCCATGATTGTCGCTGCAGATGACAACTTTACCGATGAAGAAGTGGCAGAATACGAACGTTCAGCCTGTCCAACCTGTGGTTCATGTTCAGGCATGTTCACTGCCAACTCAATGAACTGCTTGACCGAAGCGCTCGGTTTATCTCTTCCAGGTAACGGTTCTACACTGGCGACGCACGCCAACCGTAAAAAACTGTTCGAACGTGCTGGTTCTTTAATTGTGGAACTGGCCAAACGTCACTATGAACAGGATGATTACAGCGTTCTGCCACGTTCAATTGCCACCAAAGCCTCGTATGAAAATGCCATGACGCTGGACATTGCCATGGGCGGTTCAACCAATACTGTATTGCACCTGTTGGCTGCGGCCAATGAAGCCGGTGTTGATTTCACCATGGATGACATCGACCGTTTATCGCGTAAAGTGCCGGTCTTGTGTAAAGTGGCTCCGGCAAAAAATGATGTACATATGGAAGATGTCCACCGTGCCGGCGGGATCATGGGTATTCTAGGCGAGCTGGATCGTGCCGGTTTGCTGGATACTTCTGTACCGACCGTACATGAAGCCACTTTAAAAGATGCCTTAGATAAATGGGACATCATCCGTACTGAAAATGAAGAGGTGTACACCTTCTTCAAATCGGCGCCAGGTGGCGTTCCGACCCAGACTGCATTCTCACAGGACCGTTATTATTCACGCCTTGATGGCGACCGTGAAAATGGCGTGATCCGTAATGCTGAACATGCCTTCTCTAAAGATGGTGGTCTGGCCGTGCTGTACGGCAACATCGCGCTGGATGGCTGTATCGTAAAAACTGCGGGTGTAGATGAATCCATCCTGAAATTTAATGGTACAGCTCGCGTATTTGAAAGCCAGGATACCGCAGTAGAGGCGATTCTGGGTGGTAAAATCAGCGCCGGTGATGTGGTGGTGATTCGTTACGAAGGTCCACGTGGTGGTCCGGGGATGCAGGAAATGCTGTACCCAACCAGCTACCTGAAATCTAAAGGTCTGGGCAAAGACTGTGCCTTGCTGACCGATGGCCGTTTCTCGGGCGGTTCATCTGGCCTGTCGATTGGTCACGTCTCTCCGGAAGCGGCTGAAGGTGGTGCGATTGGTCTGGTCGAAGATGGCGATCGCATTGAAATTGATATTCCAAACCGTAGCATTCACCTGGCGGTTGATGATGCAACCATGGCAGCGCGCCGTGAAGCACAGGAAGCCAAAGGCTGGCAGCCAGCTGAGGAACGTCCACGCAAGATTTCTAAAGCGCTGAAAGCCTATGCCATGCACACCACCAGTGCGGCCAAAGGCGCGGTACGTGAAATCTAAGCGCTAAGTTTTTAGAGCTAAAAAAGCACTCCAGATGGGAGTGCTTTTTTATTCCTTAGCGATTTAAACTTAAGTAAAACACCTAAACTTTCAATAAAATCAATGGAGAGAGGGCTTTAGATACTTAAAACCGATAAAGTCTTAAAAAAAGTATGTGTATACTAAAGCGACAGTATCAATGCAAAAGTGATTACACGCATGTCCATGAAATTTATTAGCCGCTTTGTGGCAATTTTAGCGCTCATTATGATTTTAGCTGCACTGAGCATTCAATTTTTCTTTGATCCACATTATACCGTCGTCTTTTGGATCTTAGCTGTTCCTGTGATTTTGGCGGCTCCGATTCTGGCATCTGTGGTGTTGGCTTCCAATGAAGAACTTGGTCTGCATCAGGTGAATTAAGTACGCCTACACTAAAAATTTATAAGTAATTGATTTTAAATAGTGTAAAGATGAATCTAATCAGAAATCATCCCATGACTGATTTACAGTCTCAGTAAAAGGCCCGGCTTGAAAAGACCGGGTCTTTTATTATGTATGGCAACTTCGTACTTCAAATACTCATCTAAGAAAATAAAAAATAACTGAGTCAGATACACAGAGTCTTACTTTTATGTCGAGATTGCTTTCTATACAATCGGATAAAACCTAGCCAATATTTAGGCTTCTCAAAAATTACACTCAGGACGAATAAAATGAGTAAAGACAATATCCGAGAACATTCCGCGCCTGTTTATGAAGGCATTGAAAATGCACCGGCCCGATCCATGATGCGTGCCACCGGTTTTCAGGATGAGGATTTTACGCGTCCTTTTATCGGGATTGCCTCAACCTGGGCCAATGTCACGCCGTGTAATATGCATATTGATGGGCTGGCGCGTGAAGCCGAAGCCGGGGTCAATGCCGCTGGTGGTAAGGGGATTATCTTCAATACCATCACCATTTCTGACGGGATTTCAAACGGCACCGAGGGCATGAAATATTCGCTGCTGACCCGCGAAATTATTGCCGATTCGATTGAAGCCGTGGTCGGCTGTCAGGCCTATGATGGGGTGATTGCCATTGGCGGCTGCGATAAAAATATGCCGGGCTGTATTATGGGGCTGGCGCGCCTCAACCGTCCGGGGCTGTTTGTTTATGGTGGCACCATCAAGCCGGGCGCCGGCCATACCGACATGATTTCGGTATTTGAGGCGGTCGGGCAGCATGCCAAAGGCGAAATTAACGAAATTCAGGTCAAACAGATTGAAGAAGTGGCCTTGCCTGGACCGGGTTCCTGTGGCGGCATGTACACCGCTAACTCGATGGCCTCGGCGATTGAAGCCTTGGGCATGAGTTTGCCGGGTTCATCAGCACAGGAAGCGGTGTCTGAGGACAAGAAAATTGACTGTCAGCGTGCCGGTGAAGCGGTAATGAACCTGCTGCGTCTGGACATTAAACCGCGCGACATTATGACCAAAGCCGCGTTTGAAAATGCCATTAAAGTGCTGATTGCTCTGGGCGGTTCGACCAATGGTGTGCTGCATTTACTGGCGATGGCGCATACGGCCGGGGTCGAGCTGAGTCTGGATGATTTTGTCCGCATTGGACAGGATATTCCGGTGGTGGCCGATGTACGTCCATCCGGTCAATACCTGATGTCTGAACTGATTGCGATTGGCGGGATTCAGCCGCTGATGAAACGGATGCTGGACGCCGGTATGCTCGATGGTTCCTGCCTGACCGTGACCGGTAAAACACTGGCCGAAAACCTGGCGGATGTTGAAGACTATCCGGAAGGCCAGCAGATTATCCTGCCATTTGATGCACCGGTGAAAAAAGATTCACATCTGGTGATTTTAAAAGGCAACCTGTCGCCAACCGGTGCGGTGGCAAAAATTACCGGTAAAGAAGGGCTGTATTTTGAAGGTCCGGCACGGGTGTTTGAAGGTGAAATAGGTGCCATGCGCGGTATTCTCGACGGTCAGGTGCAGCCGGGCGAAGTGGTGGTAATTCGCGGTGTTGGTCCAAAAGGCGGACCGGGCATGCCTGAAATGCTAAAACCGACCTCAGCGATTATTGGTAAAGGCCTGGGCGATGCTGTGGCCCTGATTACCGATGGCCGTTTCTCTGGCGGCAGTCATGGCTTTGTGATTGGCCATGTGACCCCGGAAGCCTATGAAGGTGGGCCAATTGGTTTGGTGAAAAATGGCGATAAAATCTCCATCAATGCCGAAACCCGTGAAATGACCTGGCATGTGTCTGAACAGGACATTGCCGCGCGTCAGGCGGCCTGGGTCAAGCCAAAACCAAATTATACGCATGGTGCACTGGCCAAATTTGCCCGACTGACCTCAGGGGCAGACACCGGCGCCGTGACCGATTTAAATTTGGATGTGTAATTGATCATTTAAGATCAAATTGTTATAAACCGGTGTAGTATCTTTTATTGCACCGTTTAATCCTTTAGAGGCTCAGCTCATGTCACTGTTACGCCGTTGGTTTGATCCAATCCGATCGAGTTGGTTTTATCAAAAACCGTCTCGTCAAGCGGTGTTACCGATTGAGCAGGGCCTCAGTATTCATCTGCGTTTAGATGATGTGTATAGCTATCTGGCGGTGCAGGAACTGCCACAGCTTGAAGAAATCCTCTCCGATGCCTTAAAGCCGTTAAAGGTAATTATTTCCAGTGACAGCGCAGAACCGCCAAACCAGATGTCGGCGCTGGAATGGCAGAACTATTGCCTGAATGATGCACAGATCCTGTCCAAGCAGCACCGTTTCAGTTTTCATGACACGCCGGAGCAACCGACCCCGGAAGCCTTGGCACAGGCCGAAACCATCTTGCGGCATACGCCTTTACGCGGTCAGGATTTTCTGTATTTGCTGGAAGATGTATTCCATATGCTCTGGCAAAAGCAGTATGGCAAATTGCGCACCCTGTATGCCATGGCCAGTCGCCATCATCAGGAACAGCATTTTCCGGAACGGATTTTTAATCAGGACGCCATCCTTGCCAGCTATTTCGAGTTTGGTGGCCGCCAGTATCATGCGGTAGATGATTTGTTGCGCCTGACCCGGCGCCTAAAACAGCAGAAGTTGCTGACCGGCAATCCGATTTTCCTGATCAATCATATTGAATGGCGCGAGCATTTAATTAATGATGCCGAAGCCTTAAATGAAATTCAGCGTATGGACCCGGAGCTGGATTTATATATCGCGCTGGAAGATCCGATTTCCTGGCTACTACTGGCCTATATTCAGGAAGAGCTGGCCAATTATTATAATATTCATTTGAATGTCTATCCGCTCAGTTATCAGGGCCGTGACCTGTTTGACTGGAGTCTGGCGACCCGTTTATCCAAACGCACCGAAGTGGCCTTTACCCCGTTTTGCCGGCCGACCCAGGATGCCACCTATCAGATGGCGCGACTGTTTTATAGCGTGCCGGAAGAACAGCGTATGCAGGCCATTCACCGAATTTTGCAGGCGGTGTGGACCCAGGGCAAAGACCTGTCTTTTAAAGCCCATTTCGAGCAGTTACGCCGTGAGTTGAACATTGTTGAACTGAGCAGTGCCGATATTGAACAGTATCTTCAAGACAATGACATGCTTTGTGAAATGAAGTCTCAGCCGAATTTACCGGTGCTGGAGCTGCGGATTGATGGGCAAAGTTATGTGTTTAATAGCCTTTATCGCGTCTGGATGATTGAAAGTATTTTCAGTAATGTGTTAGAAGAAAAGTACAAAAGTGAAAACGAAGCTGAAAATGACATCTTACAACATGAAAAAAGAGAAAGTTGAGTCGCTGGAACAGGCTCGCGCACAGATTGATGTGATTGATAGTGCTTTGGTGGAGCTGATTGCAGCGCGTCAATATTATGTTGATCAGACCACCCGTTTTAAAAAATCAGAAACCGATATGCATACCCCGGAACGCCAGGCCCAGATTCTGGAGCGTTTGCGTAGCCAGGCCACCAGCTTGGGGCTCGATGCTCAGCTGATTGAACAGCTGTACCAGACCATGTTCCAGCACTTTATTCAGCGTGAACTGAAACAGTTTAGACCTTAAAACCGATAACAATTAAAAACGCGCTGGCACTCTGTTTTTATCACAGTAGGCCGGAATGATCTTCCTGGTGTGGCCAGCGCTTTATTTACTTGTCTTTAATCGTCAGCCAGAACCATAGAAATCCGCACTCAGCAGGTGAGATGAATCTGAGCTGCTGTTTCGCTTCAAGATTGAGATTGGTTGAAAAACAAACGAATCATCTAGCTTTAATTTAAAAATAAACCGATGGCGGCATTCTGCGCAAAGCTAGAGCCCGGCAGGCTTTGCGCGCGTCTATAGTTTCTTGGTAAACTAAATATATTGATTTTATTACATATTTTAACACGATAGATTTGACTTAATTGAAAATGTATATATATTGTATATACATCTTTTTGTTAAAGCGTCTTTATTTTGGAGTGAAGCAATGAGCGAGCAAATCAAAAAAATAAAGACAGGCAAAAAAGATGGACAACTTTTAATTCGTATTAATAGTGCTGAACGCGATGAATTTATTCATCTGTGTGAAGAACTGGATACTAGTGCTGCTCGTGAATTAAGAAAATTTATTCGTAGCTTTGTGAAACAGCACAAGCGCGAATAGCCTTACTAGGGAGTAATACCATGGCGAAGCAAGTTAAATCGTTAAAGCAAAAAATCAAAGCACGTTTGAAAAAGATTTCAAAACATCAGGGCAAATTGAAACAGCTGCAAAAAGCCCTGAAAAAGCAAAAATAATTTAATTTTGCCTTGAAACCTGACTGCTAGCGTTTAGGTTTCAGATAAAAAAACCGAAGCCGGTACTGATCATACCGGCTTCGGTTTTTTGTATATTAGTCAGGGCAGTTATGCTTTTTCTGATTTTTCGCCCAGGCTAAAGAACAGGTTCAGTAACAGTGCGGCAAAGGTCGCCGTCCCAATACCACCCAGGTTAAAGCTGCCAAATTGCAGGGCAAAGTCACCGGTACCTAAAATAATGGTCACTGCCGCCACCATCAGGTTTTTGTTTTTCGAGAAGTCGACTTTGTTTTCAATCCAGATTTTGGCTCCGGCAATGGTAATCAGACCAAACACCACAATTGAGGCACCGGTTAAAATCGCGCTTGGAATGGTATGAATAATGGCACCAAACTTAGGCGATAAACCCAGGAAAATGGCAAACACACCGGCAACCGCAAAAATAATGGTCGAGTAGACACGCGTCACTGCCATCACGCCAATATTTTCACCATAGGTGGTCATGCCCGGCGCACCGACACCACCGGCTAAAGTCGTGGCTACACCATCGGCGACAAAGGCTTTACCAATGTGCGGGTCCAGGTTTTCACCGGTCATGGCACTCACGGCTTTAATATGACCGAGGTTTTCTGCCACCAGAATCAGCGCTACCGGGGCAATGATCAGCATGGCATTGACTTCAAATTCCGGACCATGGAAGGTTGGCAGGCCAAACCATGCCGCCTGCTGGATTGGGGCAAAGTTAATTGGCGTGCCATAACCCATGACATTACTGACAATAAAGTAAACCAGATAGGCCAGCAGCAGACCAACCAGGAGCAACAGACGCTGTAACAGTCCTCTGGTAAATACCGCAATCGAACCCATACACAGCACTGTAACCAGCGCCATCCACATATTAAATGGATTACCAGCCACGCCTTTGACGGTGACCGGTGCCAGGTTTAGACCAATGATCATCACCACTGCACCAGTGACCACAGGTGGCATTAATTTTTCAATCCAGCGCGTGCCTGTGGCCATGACCAGAAAGCCGAGCAGGGCATATAAAATACCGCAGGCAATAATCCCGCCGGCTGCCACCGCAATATTCGGGTTGGGTCCGCCCGTGCCGGATGCGGCATAACCGGTCGCAGCAATTACCACCCCAATAAAGGCAAAGCTGGAACCTAAATAACTAGGAACGCGACCACCGGTCATAATAAAGAACAGGATGGTACAGATCCCGGACATCAGAATGGCCAGGTTTGGGTCAAAGCCCATCAGGAAAGGTGCAAGTACCGTCGCACCAAACATGGCAAACGCGTGCTGAACCCCCAGGACCACGGTTTGCGCAGGTGGAAGATACTCATTGGTACCTACAGGACGTGCATCGATACTGCCTTGATACGGGCGCCATTTGGGAAACCAATTGGACATATTTTGAGCACTCTAAAGACAAATTGTGCCAATCATACTCCTGTTTTTTAAAAGATTTAATCGGAGATACAAAATTTTTGTTCAAATTAATTCTATGACTTTGCTTTGTTTTTTACCGTAGGGTAAAAATTTTTCAATATAAAAATAGTATGAAATCAGTAGATTAATTCATCGACTTTGGCTGGAGGGAATGTATAAATAATAATTATTTTATTCATAAAAAAAGAAATGACAGCTTTATGACTGCTTAAAAATACAGCACATGCAGAACATGTGCTGTATGTTTTTGCCAATTTGACTTAGCCGGTGTTGCGTAATCCGGCGGCAATACCGGCAATGGTGACCATTAAGGCATGATCTACCGGACTATGTTCGGCCTGCTGGCTGTTGAGATACTGGCGGCGGCGTTTCATCAGTTCGGCCTGCAGCAGATGTAGCGGCAGCAAATATGGTTTACGCACTTTCATCGACTGATCCAGCACATCATTGCTGCTGAGTAGCTGTGACTCACCTTTTAGCGCCAGCAAGGTCTGGACCGCATCTTTCAGGCGTTGACGCAGCTCGGCGCCCAAGGCTTTCAGTTCTTCATCTTCGGTCAGATGTGCCTCATAGTAGAGCGCAATATGCCCATCGGCCTTGGACAGAACCATCTCCAGCATATCCACCAGGGTCTGGAAATAGGGCCATTCGCGCAGCATTTCTTCCAGCAGTGCCTGCTGGTCCTGGGCAATGACCTGGTTAATGGCAGCACCAGTACCCAGCCAGGCTGGTAGCATCAGGCGAATCTGGGTCCAGGCAAACACCCAGGGAATGGCACGTAGCGATTCAATGCCGCCGCTGACTTTACGCTTGGCCGGACGTGAACCAAGCGGCAGCATTTGCAGCTCCAGTTCCGGGGTCACGGTACGCAGGTATTTCACAAAATGCGGATTTTCCCGCACGGTCTGGCGATAGACCTGCACCGACAGGTCGGTCATGCTGTGCATTAACTGGCGCCATTCCTGTTTAGGAACCGGCGGTGGCAGCAAGGTCGCCTCCAGTGTTGCAGCGGTATAGATTTCCAGATTCTGTAAGGCAATTTCTTCCAGACCAAACTTGAAGCGAATCATTTCGCCCTGTTCGGTGACGCGAATCGCGCCGGAAATGGAACCTGGTGGTTGCGAGAACAGGGCCTGCTGGGTCGGTGCCCCGCCACGGCTGATAGAACCGCCACGGCCGTGGAACAGGGTCAGCTGAACCCCGTGCTGCTGTGCCACAGCGGTCAGTTCTTCCTGGGCACGATACTGGGCCCAGTTCGCCGACATAAAGCCGGCATCTTTGGCCGAGTCGGAGTAGCCAATCATCACCTCATGTTTGCCCTGAATATGCTGCTTGTACCAGTGCATGCCAAACAGGGTGTGCATGGTATTGGCTGCGCCGTCCAGATCTTTCAGGGTTTCAAACAGCGGCACCACGCGTAGCGGCGTTTGAATACCGGCTTCTTTTTGCAGCAATAACACCGCCAGCACATCACTTGGATATTCGGCCATGGAAATAATATAGGCACCTAGCGATTCCGATGGCTGTTCGGCCAGAGTCCGCATGGTGGCAAACACTTCCTGTACATCTGGACGTTCAATCAGGCTCTGTTTCGGTTCCTGCAGGTATTTAGGCAACAGCGGACGTTTGCTTTGCAGTTCCTGTAGCAGGAAATTCTGCCGCGCCTGTTCGGTCCAGGTTTCAAAATTGCCCAGACCAAGATATTCGGTAATTGCCGAAATGGCCTGACGATGCCGGCCAGATTCCTGACGGATATCCAGCTTGAGCAGTTCAATCCCGAAACAGTTGACCCGGCGAATGAAATCCAGCAGCTTGCCATTGGCAATTTCTGGCATGTTGCAGGCCATTAACGAGCGGTGACATAACAATAACGGGGTCAGCAGTTCCTGTTTGCTTTTAATCACCTGGCTGTCATCAGCATCCAGTCCTTGCAGCTTTTGCGCCAGCCAGTCACGGGTGGCCGTTAAACGCTGGCGCGTCTCACGTAAATATTCACGATACGGTTCAGGATGCGGCGTACCAATGGCAGCCAGCAGCTCCGGACTGCATTGCTGGATCGACAGTTCCCAGCGCAAATCTTCAATATCGCGCAGGTACAAATCGGCGGCTTTCCAGCGCGAGAGCCACAGCACTTCCTGGGTCACCTGATGGGTCACATTCGGGTTGCCATCGCGGTCACCGCCCATCCAGGAGGCAAAGCGCAGCGGTGCAATTTCCAGTGGCAACTGCTGGCCACACTGGGCCTGCACCATGTTGTCCAGTTCCCGGATAAATTTAGGCACTGCATTCCACAGCGTCTGTTCAATGGTGGTAAAGCCCCATTTGGCTTCATCAATCGGTGTCGGGCGATGCTGACGAATTTCATCGGTCTGCCAGGCCGAGCTGATCAGCTGTTTCAGTTCTTCCAGTACGGCTTGACGTTCACGCGGCGTCAGTTTCTGCTGGTCAAAAGCCGACAGGCAGGCATTGATGCCATCATATTTCTGAATGAGGGTGCGGCGGCTGACTTCGGTCGGATGTGCGGTTAAGACCAGTTCAATATTCAGTTCACAAATTTGCTGGAACAAGGTCTCGGCAGAAATATCGTGCTGCTGGAATTTTTGAAATAGATGGTCGAGTGGATTCGGGGAGGGCGCGCTGTCATCAAATTCGCTCTGGCGGCGGCTACGCACCACATGATACTGCTCGGCAATATTGGCAAAATTTAAAAAGTGGGTAAAGGCACGGGTCAGCGGCAGAATTTCTTCATCTTCCAGACTGGACAGCAGTTGTTCGAGTTGTTTTTCTGCTTCAATCTGGCCATCACGGGCGCCTTTGGCCAGCGCACGAATCTGTTCGACCTGATTAAACAAATCTTGTCCGGCGTGCTGTTTCAGAGTATCGCCCAGTAAATTTCCCAGCAGACGCACATCTTCGCGTAATGGAGCAGCAATTTGTTGAATCATTTTTTTCCCTCTCCAGAGTTCCTGTTTTGACTATACCCGGAATTCGTGACAATCCAAGCCAGCACCAGGCGAAAGTCGGATAATTTTTATCCAGAAGCGCTGCAAAAAAGCCGGTTTTGTTCAAGCCTTAGGCAGCCGGCTACTCGGAGATGGCTTGCAGGAACAGCTGGATACTAGATTGGATTAGCTGCTGCTGTTCCTCGGCGGCCGGAATCGGGCGGATTCCGAGCAGAATTTCATGGTGGCGCTGACCGAGCAACAGTGACAGGATCAACTGGATCAACTGCTCAAGTGGCCTGTTGGGGATGAACTCTAACGCAATGGC
Source organism: Acinetobacter sp. Brlt_5 (assembly GCF_051949055.1). Lineage (NCBI taxonomy): Bacteria > Pseudomonadati > Pseudomonadota > Gammaproteobacteria > Moraxellales > Moraxellaceae > Acinetobacter > Acinetobacter sp. Brlt_5. Next base: position 61,871 of record NZ_JAYJLP010000016.1, on the reverse strand, counting down.
CTGCTGGAAAAAGTGCTGCCAGACCTGGTTCAGCTTTTGATGCGAAGCCTGATAAAACTGCTGTAACAGCGGACTTTGCTGTGAGGCCAAATCGAGCAGCAGATATTCCAGCTTGATGGCTTCGGGTAAATAGACAATTTCCAGGGACAGCGCACACAGCTGCGCCAGCGCCTGCTGGAAATTGCTGTCGGCACTGAGCTGCGGCGGACGCGCCATAATCAGGGCTTCACAGGTATCTTCAATGGCACAGGTAAACAAGGTGGCCTTGTCCTGAAAATGGTTATAGACCGTCAGTTTGGTCACGCCGGCATCGCGGGCAATTTCATTCATGCTCGAACCATGATAGCCCTGCTTTAAAAACAAGGATTTAGCCGATTCCAGAATGCGCTGGCGTTTTTCGAGATCTTTGGGACGTCCGACGTTCATTTGCTGAAAATATCCTAAATAAAATAAAAACAGTCATTGTGTTTTGCTGTTTCTTGCAATTAATGTACTCATCGGTATATTAATTAAAAATTGATCATTTTTAATATATTGCTATTTTGCCTGAAAAACATCTGACAAATAAGAGTCAACCGCATGAGCACGATTAACACGGTAGTTCTCAGCCTGATCCTGGTGTGTAGCACCCTGGTCGGTTGCAGCAAGGACAGCGCCAGCACTGAACAGAATATTCCCTATGTGATGGTGGCCCAGCCCACCTCCAGTCATCAGGCACAAAAAAGCTATGCCGGTGAGGTGCAGGCGCGTCAGCAGACCGCGTTGGCCTTTCGGGTCGGTGGTCAGGTGGTGGAACGCTATGTCGATGTTGGCGATCAGGTCAAGGTCGGGCAGGTGCTGGCACGTTTAGATGTTAAAGATGCCCAGTTACAGCTGAATGCAGCGCGCGCCCAGCTCGACAGTGCCCAGTCGGCCGCCAAAATTGCCCAAGATGAATTGCAACGTTTTCAGCAGCTGTTGCCAATGAATGCGGTTAGCCGCTCGCAATACGATGCCATCGACAATCAGTACAAATCTGCCGTGGCGGCGCTGAAACAGGCGCAGTCCAATTATGCGGTGGCGCAGAACCAGACCGTATATAACCGGCTGGTGGCCAATAAAAACGGGGTGATTACCGCACGCAATATTGAAGTGGGGCAGGTGGTGGCAGCCGGTCAGGCAGCCTATCAGCTGGCAATTTCCGGTGAACGTGAAGTGGTGATTGGCGTGCCGGAGCAGGCCATGAGCCAGATTAAAGTCGGTCAGCCGGCCACAGTCACCTTGTGGTCACAGCCGGATCAGCGCTTTGAAGCCTATGTGCGGGAGATTTCACCGGCAGCTGACCAGTCACGTACTTTTAGTGTCAAGGTGGCGCTACGTGCTGCCAATCCGGCCATCCAGCTGGGACAAAGTGCGCGGGTGTTTTTAAATGGCAATGCACAGCAGCAGCTGACCGTACCGCTGTCCAGCGTCTCGGCCAATGGTCAGCAGGCCTATGTCCTGGTGGTGGGTGCCAATCATCAGCTACGTAAAGTAGATGTACAGCTGGGTGCCTATGGCCGTGACAGCGTACCGGTACTGAGTGGGCTAAAGCCAACGGACTATGTGGTGGTGGGTGGGGTGCATCTGCTACGCGACCAGCAAAAAATCCATCCGATTGACCGGGAAAACCGTGCCGTCAAGATTCAGGCAGGGGGTTAAGCATGAGCGCACCGCTAAACTTTAACCTGTCGGAATGGGCCTTAAAAAACAAGGGCCTGATTCTGTATTTCATGCTGCTGCTCGGCATTATTGGCATGTATTCCTATTCCAAATTGTCGCAGAGTGAAGACCCGCCGTTTACCTTTAAGGTAATGGTGGTGCAGACCTATTGGCCGGGTGCCACCGCTAAGGAAGTGTCCTTGCAGGTCACCGACCGGATTGAAAAAGAGCTGATGACCACCGGGCAGTACGAGCGGATTCTGGCTTATTCGCGTCCGGGAGAATCAATGGTGACCTTTATTGCCAAAGATTCGCTGCGTTCCGGGCAAATTCCGGATATCTGGTATACGGTACGCAAGAAAATCAATGATATCCGGCATGAATTGCCCCAAGGCGTGCAGGGGCCGTTTTTTAACGATGAATTTGGCGATACCTTCGGCAATATTTATGTGCTGACCGGCGAAGATTTTGACTACGCCACCTTAAAAGAATATGCCGACCGCCTGCAGCTACAATTGCAACGGGTCAAGGATGTCAGCAAGGTCGAACTGATTGGCCTGCAAGACCAGAAAATCTGGATTGAACTGTCCAACACCAAAGCGGCCCAGCTCGGTATCCCGGTTACCGCCATCCAGCAGGCGTTGCAGCAGCAGAACAGCATGGCCAGTGCCGGCTTTTTTGAAACCGAAACCGACCGGATTCAGGTTCGGGTCAGCGGCCAGCTGAACAGTGTTGAAGCCTTGCAGCAGATGCCGCTACTGGTCAATGGCACCACCATTCAGCTGGGTGATGTCGCGGAGATTTACCGCGGTTTTAGTGATCCGGCCCAGCCGCGGATGCGTTTTATGGGCGAAAACGGGATTGGCATTGCCGTGTCCATGCGTAAAGGCGGCGATATTCTGGCGCTGGGGGAGAATCTGGCCACTGAATTCCAGCGGCTACAGCAGACCTTGCCGCTGGGTATGCAGCTGCAAAAAGTTTCGGATCAGCCGGTGGCGGTCAAGCACAGTGTCAATGAGTTTATGAAGGTGCTGGCCGAGGCGGTGATTATCGTGCTGCTGGTCAGCTTTTTCTCGCTCGGTTTCCGTACCGGTCTGGTGGTGGCTTTTTCGATTCCACTGGTGCTGGCGATGACCTTTGCCGGCATGAACCTGTTTGATGTCGGCCTGCACAAGATTTCCCTCGGTGCCCTGATTCTGGCGCTGGGTCTGCTGGTGGATGATGCCATTATTGCGGTAGAGATGATGGCCATTAAAATGGAGCAAGGCTATAGCCGGCTTCAGGCGGCCGGTTTTACCTGGAAAACCACCGCTTTTCCAATGCTGACCGGTACCCTGATTACCGCGGCCGGCTTTTTACCGATTGCTACGGCCGCGTCCAGTACCGGCGAATATACCCGCTCCATCTTCCAGGTGGTGACCATTGCACTGGTGGTGTCCTGGTTTGCCGCGGTGCTGTTTGTGCCGTATCTGGGTGATAAACTGCTGCCCGATTTTAATCAGCAGCCACAACAGGCCAGCTGGTATCAGCGCCTGTGGGCACGCCTGCGCAAGCAGCCCGCTCCAGCGCCTGTGGTGCATCATGTCGGTGAGCAGCATGATCCGTATCAGACCCGTTTTTATCAGGGCTTTCGCCGCTGGGTCGATACTTGTGTGACCTATCGCAAAACCGTGATTGCCGCTACGGTAGGCATTTTTGTGCTGTCGATTTTGATGTTCAAGCTGGTACCGCAGCAGTTTTTTCCACCCTCGAACCGGGCCGAAATTCTGGTTGATCTGAAACTTGAAGAAGGTGCTTCTTTAACAGCCACCGAAGCCGCAGTGCAAAAGGTCGAGCAGTTCCTGGCCAAGCAGGAGGGGATTGATAACTATGTGGCCTATGTGGGCACTGGCTCGCCGCGTTTTTATTTACCGCTCGATCAGCAGTTACCGCAAACCAGTTTTGCCCAGTTTGTGGTGCTGGCTTCATCGCTAGAAGACCGGGATGAAATTCGCCGTTCGCTGGATGAGCAGATTCGTAAATTATTACCGGAAGCGCGTACCCGCGTATCGCTGCTGGAAAATGGTCCGCCGGTTGGCTATCCACTCCAGTTCAGGGTTTCCGGTGAAGATCTGGCTCAGGTGCGGCAATGGGCACAGCAGGTCGCAGCTCAGGTCGATGACAATCCGAACACCACCAATGTCCATCTGGATTGGGGTGAGCCAAGCAAGGTGATTCATCTACAGATTGATCAGGACCGGGCGCGACAAATGGGCGTCAGCAGTGTTGATCTGGCTACTTTCCTCAACAGTTCCATTCTGGGCAGCGCGATTGACCAGTACCGGGAAAAACGTGAGCTGATTGAAATCCGCCTGCGCGGTGATGCAGCCGAGCGGGTCGATGTTGGTTCGCTCAGCAGCCTGGCAGTGCCAACCGCACAGGGCAATAGTGTACCGCTGGCCCAGATTGCCCAGATTGAATACCGTTTTGAAGAAGGCCTGATCTGGCACCGTAACCGTTTACCGACCATTACCGTACGAGCTGACATCAGCAGCAGTTTACAACCGGCCACGGTGGTGGGGGAGTTAAGCGAACCCTTACAGCAGATTCGCAGCCAGTTGCCCAATGGCTATCTGTTAGAAGTCGGCGGGACGGTGGAAGAATCGGCGCGAGGGCAAAGCTCGGTCAATGCCGGTATGCCGCTGTTTTTGGCGGTGGTGTTTACCCTGTTGATGCTGCAGCTTAAAAGCATGTCACGGGCCTGTATCGTGTTTTTAACCGCGCCGCTTGGCATTATTGGGGTGGTGCTGTTTCTGCTACTGTTCAATAAACCTTTTGGTTTTGTGGCCATGCTCGGCACCATCGCACTGTCGGGGATGATCATGCGTAACTCGCTGATTCTGATTGACCAGATCGAGCAGGATATTCAGGCCGGTGAAGCGCCATGGGATGCGATTATCAATGCCACGGTGCGCCGCTGCCGTCCAATTGTGCTGACGGCACTGGCCGCCGTGCTGGCCATGATTCCGCTGTCGCGCAGTATTTTCTTTGGCCCAATGGCGGTGGCCATCATGGGCGGATTGATTATTGCGACGCTGCTCACTTTATTCTTTTTGCCGGCCCTGTATGCGCAGTGGTTTAAAGTGAAAAAAAATCAGAATATGGCCTGATTTTGTGTCAATATAAGGTGCGAAAGCTTGAAAATTTCAATATAGTAGCACCTTCATTTTTACAATTTTCAATAGGTAAATTTACTGCATATTATAAAACCAAACATGCAGTAAATGGGGTTGAAGCACACATGCAGCAAGATAGCTTAGCCAAGTTACGTCGTTCGATTGCTCTTTCTTACGTCTTCATGTTTTTCGCCCTGTTTACCTTAATTAGCGCCATTTTTGCCTACTGGCTGGCCCGTAAAGTGGTGATGGTCGATCAGACCGAAGTCTGGTTACAGGCCCAGGCACTCTGGGTCATGCGCAATGTCATGATCTACTCCATTTTGGCGGTATTTGCTGCCCTGTGGTTTATTCCGCTATTTTTCTATGCCTGGAATGATGCCACCTGGGTCACTGCGACCACCATTGCCGGTGTGGTGTTTAGCGCCATTGCCTTCTTATATTTACTCAATGCCTGGATCAAAGGCTTAAGTAAATTCATGAAAAACAAGGCGGTGTTTTAAGCAGCCTAAATTTTTTTCGCTGCCTGCCCTTGTAAATCTGGGATAAACCCCAATTTCAGACCTCAGTTGAGTCTTAAATAAAATTCCGTGAGGAGCATCGCCAGACATGGCTAAACGTGATTATTATGAGGTTTTGGGTGTTGCTAAAACCGCTAGTGATGATGAAATTAAAAAAGCCTACCGTAAGTTGGCGATGAAATATCATCCGGACCGTAACCCAGATAACCCGGAAGCTGAAGAAAAATTTAAAGAAGCTTCAGAAGCCTATGAAGTGCTGTCGGACAGCGAAAAACGCAGCATGTACGACCGTATGGGCCATCAGGCCTTTGAAGGCGGCATGGGCGGTGGTGGCTTCGGCGGTGGCTTTAGTGCCGAAGATATCTTTAGCCAGTTCGGCGATATTTTTGGTGGTGCCTTTGGGGGCGGTGGCCGTCAGCAACGTGCGCGCCGTGGTTCGGACCTGCGCTATGTGATGGAACTGACCCTGGAAGAAGCGGTTAAAGGGGTGAAAAAAACCATCAGCTTTACCGCACCTGCACCGTGTGATGCCTGTGATGGTAAAGGCTCGCAAAATCCGAATGATGTTGAAACCTGTAAAACCTGTCATGGTGCCGGTCAGGTACGTATGCAGCAAGGTTTCTTCTCGGTGCAGCAGACCTGTAGCACCTGTCGTGGCCAGGGCAAAATCATCAAGAACCCATGTAACAAATGTCATGGTTCAGGGGTATCTGACCGTCAGCAAACTCTGGAAGTTACCATTCCAGCCGGTGTCGACAATGGCGACCGGGTACGTTTAACCGGTAAAGGTGAAGCGATCCGTGATGGCCAGGCCGGCGACCTGTACGTAGAAGTGGTGGTGCGCGAGCATGAAATCTTCCAGCGTGATGGTGCCGATCTGTATATGGATGTGCCGGTTTCAATTGCCGATGCTGCCCTCGGTAAAGAAATTGAAATTCCGACGCTGGATGGCCGGGTGAGCCTGAAAATTCCGGAAGGTACCCAAACCGGTAAACTGTTCCGCCTGCGCGGTAAAGGCGTGAAACCGGTACGTACCAGCATGGTCGGCGATCTGCTGTGCCGTATTGTGGTGGAAACCCCTGTGAACCTGACTTCGCGTCAGCGTGAATTACTGAAAGAACTGCAAGCGACGCTGGATGGCGATAACAACAATTCGTCACCAAAGAAAAAGTCATTCTTTGACCGCCTGTTTGACTAAGCCAGTTGAAACAGCGCGCTCAAACACAAAGGGAGATGAACATCATCTCCCTTTTTTATGGCGAATAAAAAATTAAACCCCTTCTACCGGGTCAATTTCTGCCACCAGTGCATCTTCCTGAGATACAGCCATCTCGGTGCTCTGTTCGCTTTGTTCTTCTTCAATTGCATCAATTAACGCCACTTGTGCTGCTTCTTCTGCCGATACTGCTGGCTGTAAAGTGGTGGTAATGCGGACTTGAGACAGGCTTTCCAAGGTATCACCCGGTTGTAATGGTGGTTCTGCCCAAGCCGAGCTCATCAGTAGCCCCATACACACTGCCATCCCCAGTTGTTTCGAATGCATGCTTGATCTCCTTATAATCTCTATTCTATTCATTCGTGACGGCTAGTCTGCTGCAGCAATTTTGCACTTTCGTGAAAAAACGCGAGAAATCAGAACTTTCTTTTCAATTTCTATTTTTAAATTACCGGGTGCGCGGGTTACGGTTGAGTCATCTTAGTTTTTTTTGGCTTTTTTAGACTGCCGGCTTAGTCTGGGCAGGGAGTTTTGATATAGTAAGGACAATTTCGAATCAACATCAGGAATATGTTATGTCAGCAACTCCACGCATTGGTGTATTAGGTGCCGGTGGCCGTATGGGACGCATCCTTATTCAAGCCGTTGAGCAGGCCGGTTATCAACTTGCAGCTGCGGTGGAACGTCCGGAAAGTAGCTTAATCGGTGCAGATGCAGGCGAGCTTGCGGGCATTGGCAGCCTGGGTGTAAAAGTGGTTGGCAGCCTGGAAGAGGTGGTGAAGCAGTGTGACGTGGTCATCGACTTTACTGCACCGGCAGCCACAGTGAACCATCTGAAAATTTGTCGTGAAGCAGGCGTGGCGATCGTGATTGGCACCACCGGCATGAATGATGAACAAAAAGCCTATCTGGATGAATCGGCAACGCAAACTCCGGTGGTCTATGCAGCCAACTATTCAGTGGGTGTGAATGTTTCAATTAAGCTTTTAGAACTTGCTTCTAAAGTATTTGGCGATACGGTAGATATTGAAGTGATTGAAGCGCACCATCGTCATAAAGTCGATGCGCCATCCGGTACTGCTTTAATGATGGGTGAAGCAATTGCAGAAACCCTGGGCCGTGACCTGAAAAAAGATGCGGTCTATCATCGTGAAGGGCACACGGGGCCACGTGAGCGTCAAAGCATTGGCTTCCAGACCATTCGTGGCGGCGATATTGTCGGTGAACACACCGCCATGTTTATTGGTGAAGGCGAGCGCGTCGAAATTACCCACAAAGCCACCAACCGGATGAACTTTGCTGCCGGTGCCGTGCGTGCTGCTGCCTGGGTGGTCGGTCGTGATGCGCGTAAATATGACATGAAAGATGTCTTGGGTTTTAACGATATTCAAGTTTAAAACCGCTGTAAAATCCGTTATAACAACACTAAAACTAAAATAAGATGAACAATGGAATGAAAAAATGGATTGTATTGGCCGGTGCGCTCGCCATGGCGGCGAGTGTACCCGCCCAGAATTTGCAGAATGCCAAACTCAATATTCATAAAAATAATATTAAGGTCTGGACCTATCAGCATCCGCAAAACCCGGTATTTTTGTACAAGGCAGAAACCACTTTTCCGGTCTCGATTGAAAAAGCCGCCAGCCTGATTCTAGATGTCGAACATGCCATTAGCTGGGTGCCGTATATGGGCAGCGTTAAGGTACTGTCGCGTGATGACCAGAAAGGTGAGTTCCTGCTGTATATGGTGCTGGATTTTCCTTTTCCGTTAAAAGACCGTGATCTGGTGGTCAAAGGCAGAATGTTTAAAGATGCCCAAGGCGTGATTCATATTCAGAACAAGGCGGTCAGCCAGGGTTATCCCTTAAACCCGAGCTATGTACGTTTAACCCATTATGAAGGCGACTGGACCTTTCAAAAACTGGGGGCCAACCGGGTTAAGGTGTCTACCTATGGTTATGCCGATCCGGCCGGTTCGATTCCAACCAGTTTTGTGAATATGTTTGTGCAGCAGCAGCCTTATCAGATGCTGCAAAAAATGAAACTTGAGCTGAGTTTGCTGGGCCGCGAGCGACCCTTACCGGCGATTTTAAGATAAAAAATACCCGTCTGGTGCTAGACGGGTCAGGCATTAGCAGACTCAGACAGCGTATTGAAATACCGCTGATCTGAGTCTTTAAAACGAGATTTAACTGCCTTAGTAGCTAAACAGTCCTTTTTCCAGCGGGAATTCAATGCCGATTGAGGCACCGCCATCTTTACCGTGCAGGTCTGAATCCCCCAGCCAGCCATTCAGTTTAAGTGGAATATCCGGACGTAGATAATGTGTCCAGGTGATATCTAAAGCTGTTAGCTCATCTTGCTCAGGAAAAGCATAGTTTGTTTGACGGCTACCTGGTCGATTGGCTGCTTGATCAAATTTAGCAAACAGCACCCGGCCATGCAGACGGTTTAAAGGATCAAAACGGATATCACCGCCGACAGCAATCATCTGGCCATCGCCGCCCATTGCATGGGCCAATGAATAACCATGCTGATAGAAACCATCGGTATAAACACTATGATTATAGGAAATCCCTTGTGCCTTGCCATTGGTACGCGTGTCAGCCCATTCGCTATACAGCTGGTAGGGCATATTCTGGTAGCTAGATGAATAATCCACCCCGGCCAGATACATTTTTTTCGCGGGCAGGCCGCCGGCCTCATCTTCACCGACATACTGGGCATAGATACCCAGCGGCATTTGCACTAAAGGTTGCAGGTTTAAACGCGCATCAAAACCAGCAATCTGGTTGGATGGATTGACTGTATCCCCATAGACATTATCTTTACCAATGATTGCATCCCATAAAGAATCAAAGTTCTCCGGACGTCCTTCACCCCCCCACTGAATGGCGCGTGAAGCACCCAGTTCCAGATAGGGGAGCGGCTGAGCAGTGACACGCAGGCCAATCAGTTTGGCATCTGGAACCGCATCATAATGGTCCAGCTGACCGGCAAAGGCCTGATATTGCCATGGCCCAATCCAGGACAGCCATTTACTGCTAAAAGCAGTCTGTTCTGCCCGCTGTGCAGTAATACCATAGACTGGGCGGCTGGCATCGCCACGAATCAGACTCCCCTCATGACCTGGTCCCCAATAGGTCGGAATCTGGCCGGCAATCAGCCATTGATTCCAGAGTTTCCCGGCAATATAAGAGCCTTCAACATTCACATCCTGATCATGATCAATCTGAGGGTCTTTTTCGGCATTCACCCGTAACCGGGCATCCCATTGGCTGCCGCCAGCATTCAGTTCCAGACCAGCCTGATATTGTGATTTTTCCTGATCAGCAAAGGCTTGAGGCAGATACTTATGATCAGTTTCTGCAAACAGCGCAGCTTTCAGAAGCTGATTATCGGCATTTAAATGGGTGAGGACAGCATCCACTACTTTTTGCTGGACAGAGTTGCTGATTTTCGCCTGAGACAGGGCGCGCTGAATTTCATCGCCACTCATGGGCCAGGTGGAGGTGCTGATTTGAATCACCCCTTGCTGATTCAGCCAATTCAGGTCGGTACGCAGGTTCTGGTCATTCAGCACAATCCCTTGAGCAAAGGTCAGGGATGAGCTGAGGGCAAGGGTCGCAAGCAATATTTTTGATAGACGCATTTTTGATTCTCAGGAGTTTTTTGCTCTCCACACCATAGGCGGACGAGTTTATTTTTTCAATGCAAACTGTTGAGTAGAGTTGTAATCTGGAAAGATTAAAAATCCCGCCGTAGCGAGATTTTTAAAGCAATCGGTCACTGCAAAATTAGTCATTATCCTTATTGGCTTTATAGGCATAGGAATAGTTATAGCCATAACCATAGCCTGCACTGGAGCGCTGAATATCATTCAGGATAATACCATTGACTTTCACACCCACCTGTTCAAAACGGTTGATGGTCAATTCAAGCTCTTTCATTTGTGTCTTGGCATAGCGCGCAATCACCAGATTCACCCCGGCATGCTGGGAAATAATAATCCCGTCTGTGACGGCCAGAATTGGTGGAGTATCAATCAAGATATGATCATACTGTTCTGACAGCTGATTCAGCATCGTCGCAAATTGTGTGGTGCTGAGCAGTTCAGACGGGTTGGCTGGACTCTTGCCACGGGCAATTACATCTAGACCGGATACTTCCGTAGCTTTAATGACCTGGCTTAATTCGGTTTGACCATTTAAGTATTCTGCCAGACCCGGTTGAGCTTGCTGATTAAAATATTTATGCAAATAACCGCGGCGCAAGTCCCCATCAATAATCAGTACCCGTTTCTGGCTTTGCGCCAGAATGGTGGCCAGGTTGGTTGAAATAAAGGATTTACCGACTTCCGGTGCAGGACCAGAAACCATAATAATATTGTTCTTGGCACTGCTTAAGGCAAAATGAATGGCAGTACGCATGCTGCGTAGGCTTTCAATGGCAATATCATCACTATTTTTAACCGCAAGAATTGGAATATTCTTTTTCTTCTTCAGCAGTTTAATCCGGCTTTCCTGTACAGGCGAACGCGGTACAGTGGCATACACCGGCAAGTCCAGTTCATTTTCAATTTGGGTAGAATCCTTAACGCCACTACGCAGAATATTACGTAATAAGGCCAGCAGTGTACCGAGGAAACCGCCCAGAACAATTGACAGAATCAGGATTTGTAACTTTTTTGGAGCAATAGGGGCAATTGGCTCAACCGCGGTATCAACAATACGCACATTACCAATTTCACCGGCTTTGGCAATACGTAACTGCTGATAAGAATTGAGCAGGCCAGTATACAGCTGCTGTTTTACTTCCACTTCGCGGAACAGTTGCAGATACTGGCGTTGCAATTCTGGTAAGCGTCTTAATGTTCCATCTAATTCATTAATCTTTTTATTAATGGCCGTTAATTGGGCATTCATTTGCTGCATGATTGGGTGTTCAGCCGTATATTTAGCTGAGGCTTCAGCTACTTTTTGTTCCAGCTCGGCTTTTTGAGTTTCCAGGGTCACGCTTTGGGTCAGATACAGCTCTGACTCCTTGGTGACATCGACTGTATTGTACTGCTGGCGGAAACGGTTAAATTCACGTTCAGCGACATCGAGTTGTTGTTTAAGCTCCGGCAGCTGATCTTCCAGGAATTTTAAGGTTTGTGCGGTTTCAGCCGAGCGACGTTCAATATTCTGTTGACTATAGGCTGCTAAAATGGCATTGAGCACCTGGGTAATATGCTGCTTGTCAGTACCCTGGTAGTTGAGGCCCAGCACACCGGTCAGTTTACCTTTTTCGGCCACCGAATAGTCAGCGAGCAAGCTACGAACCGCGGCAGGCAGGCTTTGCTTTTGGATCAGGTACGTGCTATCAAAGCTGTCCTGACTATAAATACCGACTTTCCATAGGCCATATTCAGACTGTAACTGGCTGGTCTGGTTCAGTGGGGCAGAAAAGACCACTTGTTCAGTTTCTTCATCGGTTAAACTAAATTTACCTTGTGAGAAACGAAGTAGTAGATTTTTATCACGATAGTAATCTGGAATCTCAAAGCTGCGTACATCAAAGCTTTTCTGGTTGTCTTTAAACAGCACGGATTTGCCCGAATATTCACTGTCATATTCATGCTTATTCAGTAAGCGGCTCCAGAAACCGTCTTCTGTACCGTGAATGCGAATATTTAAATTCAGGCGATCAATGACGGTACCGAGTACCAGACGCGATTTTAAAATCTCAATTTCGGCCTGAGCCGGTGATTTCTGCTCAATCATATCGGACAAATCGCCCAATAAGGCGGCAGATGCTCCTTTATTTTCTTCGACCTGAACCAGTGCATCGACCTGATAGGTGTCCGGGGTGGTTCTTAAATAAAGTAAGGCACAGACCAAACTTAAAATGACACAGAGAGCAATCAGTTTCCACTGGGCAATTAAGGAGAAAAACAATTCCTTCAGGTCAATGGTATCTTCTGTATTGGTATTTTGGCTCATAGTCTTTTGTTCGAAAGTTAAATATATTTTTTCCAGTCTGCAATGCAGGCCTGAATCAGCTGGCAGGTTTCATCAAATACTGCCTGATCATGCTGGTAAGGATCGGCCACATTTTTACTTTGCCAGTGCCCGAGCCTAAAGGTTTTACCTTTGGCAAAGGGCCAGGTCTGTTCCACATGTTTTTGCTGATTCTGACTCATCACTAAAATCAGGTCAGCTTTCTTGACCAGCTCGGCATTCAGCTTTCGGGCCACATGCGGGCTCATATCAATCCCTAAACGCTGCATGCACAGGCTGGCTTTGTCATCGGCTGCATGACCGACCAGCCCGGAAATACCGGCAGACTCAATTTGTAAATGCGGAAATTCCTGTTTTAAAAAGTATTCCGCCATCGGGCTACGGCAAATATTGCCAATACAGACCACCAGAATATTGTTAATTTTCATTAGTTCCCCAAACGGTCTAAATTATATAAAGCATTTGAGAATGGAATAATCTGATTCACGACACGTTGCCAGCGCGCAAGACCAGATGCATCGACATAAACAATATCATTACTGCGCATTTTAAACTGATTGGCCAGACCAAAGTCGGCAATACTGGTTAAGTCCAGATGATAGACTTCGGTTTGCGCACCACTTGGTTGACTACGTACCACATAAACTTTGCTGCGGCTGGCCGACAATGGATTTAATCCCAGACTTTCACCGAGCACATCGCTCAGGCTCATGCCCTGATCACGCATAGGCAAGGACTGGTTTTTGCCCGATTCTCCCATCACATAGATCTTCTGGTTTTCGCGGCTGTTTACATAGAGGGTGTCATTCGGTTGAATGAGCAGGTTATGTAAAGAGAAACCGGCTTGTTCCAGTTCAATACTGTTTAAATGATAGGTCTGCCCCTGACGCACCAAGGTAATAGAAGCATTATTGCCTTGCTGGGCATTGACACCACCCGCCAGACCTAAAGCGGTATAGACACTGGTCGGTTGGTCACTTAAATAGAATTGGCCGCCTTTCATTACATTACCCTGTACCGAGTAACGCTGGCCCTGATAAGACAGAACGCGTGCTACTACATCAGGCGTTTTTAAATAACGGGATAACTGACTGCGCAGCTCACGGTTTACCTGACTTAAAGATTTACCGGCAGCTTTATAGCGACCAATAATCGGGAATTGAATATAGCCCTGAGAGTCAATTTGATAACCATTAGCGCGTGCAGATTCATCACTACCCACATTCGTAGAAGCAGGTGTAATTTCAGGATAGGCCCATAAATAGATCGACAGAATGTCGCCTGGACTAAGGTTATAGTTGCGATGTGACTGGGTAAACAGGTGGGCATAATCTTGCTGAATATTGTGTACGGCCGGTTGCAAACCGAGTACAGTATCTTGAGTGAGCCGGACCACATTCACCGAAGTCCCCAAGTCTGTTTGATAGACACCCTCAGAAGGTAAGTCATAGGTCTGTAAACCGGAGGTGACCGCGCACCCGCTTGCTGTCACCAGAAAAGACAGTAGAATTATAGATTTAAATTGTCTCACACGTATTCCCGTTCTCGATTTTTCTAAAATCATAAAAAATAAAAAATAGTTTACCGAAGTTATTTTAAGGGTATATAACAAATTGTAAGTAGATTGCGAAAGTATACGCAAGCACAGGCAGAAAAATGAGGCAAAAAGTATCTAAATTGTGAGACACCGTAAAATTAAATAAAGATCATTTGCAAAAAACTGACACAAAAGGAAGCATTTTAGATTTTTTGGCTAAAAATCATAACAGAACATTCATGATTTTCTGCTAACATTCCCGCCGAAAGATTTACTCTTCATAAGTATAGTATATAAATAAGGCGTTAAAATGCTAAAGCTCTCTGACCTGAAAATTGCCGTAATTGGTTTAGGCTATGTTGGTTTGCCACTTGCCGTGGAATTTGGAAAAAAGGTTCCAGTAATTGGTTTCGATATTCATCAAAAACGGATTGAAGAATTACAAAGTGGTCAAGACCATACTCTAGAAGTATCACCAGAAGAGCTACAACAGGCAACACAACTTTCTTATTCCGCCAATTTGGATGATTTAAAAAGCTGCAACTTTTTTATTGTGACGGTTCCTACGCCAATTGATGACTATAAACAACCCGATTTAACTCCGCTCATTAAGGCTTCGACCAGTATTGGTCAGGTGTTAAAAAAAGGCGATGTGGTGGTGTATGAATCTACTGTATACCCTGGCGCAACTGAAGAAGACTGTATTCCGGTATTGGAAAAAGTTTCAGGTTTAAAATTTAATCAGGATTTCTTTGCCGGTTATAGCCCAGAACGAATTAATCCGGGGGACAAGTTGCATCGTGTCACCAATATTTTAAAAATTACTTCAGGATCTACTCCAGAAGTTGCAGACTTTGTTGATCAGGTTTATAACCTGATTATTGAAGCGGGTACCCATAAAGCAACCAGTATTAAAGTCGCGGAAGCTGCAAAAGTTATTGAAAATACCCAGCGTGACGTCAACATCGCACTCATTAATGAGCTGGCTGTGATCTTTAATAAAATGGGAATTGATACCGAAGCAGTGCTGAAAGCCGCGGGTACAAAGTGGAACTTTTTACCATTCCGCCCGGGTTTGGTTGGTGGCCACTGTATTGGGGTAGACCCGTATTATTTAACCCATAAAGCGCAGTCTATTGGTTATCATCCTGAAATTATCTTGGCAGGTCGCCGTCTCAATGATGGTATGGGAGCTTATGTAGTCACCCAGCTGGTAAAAGCAATGATCAAGAAAAAGATTCAGGTGGAAGGGGCTAAGGTTTTAGTGTTGGGCTTGAGTTTTAAAGAGAATTGCCCGGATATTCGCAATACCAAAATTATTGATATTGTCAATGAGCTACAGGAATATAATATTCAGGCAGATGTTTATGATCCTTGGGTTAATACCCAAGAAGCACAACATGAATACGGTATTACCCCAATTGCAAGCCTAGAACAAGGCCAGTACGATGCCGTCATTTTAGCAGTTGCGCATGAGCAGTTTAAAGCAATGGGAGCTACAGATATTCGTGCTTTAGCCAAACCAGAACATATTTTATATGACTTAAAATATGTATTAGAACAATCTGAATCTGACATCCGTTTATAATATTTAGGGACCTGTATAAGAATGAGCCAATATCAGACTGTATGTGAGCAATTAAAACAAAATCCTAAAACCTGGTTAGTAACAGGTGTAGCAGGTTTTATTGGCTCTAACCTTCTAGAAACCTTGTTAAAATTAGACCAAACTGTGGTAGGGCTAGATAACTTTGCTACAGGTCACCAGCATAATTTAGATGAAGTACAAAGTTTAGTGACACCTGAACAATGGGCAAATTTTAAGTTCTATGAGGGGGATATTCGTAACCTAGAAGACTGCCAGAAGGCTTGTGCAAACGTGGACTATGTCTTGCACCAAGCGGCTTTAGGTTCTGTGCCACGTTCTATTGCGGACCCAATTACCACCAATGCAGCCAACATTACAGGTTTTTTAAATATGTTGGTGGCGGCCCGTGATGCAAATGTATCTAGCTTTACTTATGCCGCCAGTAGTTCTACCTATGGTGATCATCCTGCATTGCCAAAAGTGGAGGAAAATATTGGCAACCCACTTTCGCCTTATGCGGTAACCAAATATGTAAATGAGTTATATGCAGATGTATTTGCACGCACATATGGTTTTAAGGCAATTGGTTTGCGTTACTTTAATGTCTTTGGCAAGCGCCAGGACCCAAATGGGGCCTATGCTGCAGTCATTCCAAAATGGACAGCAGCTGTGATTGCGGGTGATGATGTATTCATTAATGGTGATGGTGAAACCAGTCGTGATTTCTGTTTTGTTGAAAATACGGTACAAGCCAATATTTTGGCAGCAACCACACAAAATGAACAAGCAAAAAATCAAGTTTATAACGTAGCAGTGGGTGACAGAACAACATTAAATGATTTATTTAATGCGATTAAAATAGCACTCAATGAAAATGGAGTGACTTACACTAAAGATCCTATTTATAGAGAGTTTCGTGCTGGTGATGTCCGACATTCACAAGCCAATATTAAAAAAATTCAAAAAATGCTAGGTTATGAGGCTAAATATGATATCCAAGAGGGTATTGATTTAGCAATGAACTGGTATAGCTCTAAGCTTTAGTTATAAAAATCATATGATTGATAAGCGAGTCTTCAAAAATTCAGCATTCTTATATATGCGAATGTTGCTACTAATAGTAATTACACTTTTTACAACCAAACTTTTATTAGAGTATTTGGGTGTTGTTGATTTTGGAGTTTACTCGTTAGTATGGGGGGTGGTGCTGCTTTTAGGTTTTTTTAATAACTCTATCACTAACTCAGTTCAAAGATTTTTAAATGTTAATCTGGCCGATAAAAATAAAGCTAAATTAATAGAAATATATAGTGTGAGTAATATAGTTTTTTTTGCTTTAGGTATTTTTCTGGCTTTTATATTGATTTTTTTTAAAGATATTTTTTTCTTTAAGTTTTTAAATATACCACTTAATAGAGTTGAGGTGGCAAATCAAATTTATTACTTAATGGTAGGTAGTTTTTTTATCAACTTCTTGTCATTAAATTTTCATTCGTGTCTAATCTCGATGGAAAGATTTTCATTTTATGCATTCATTACAGTTCTTGAAGGACTGTTGAAATTGTTTTCAGTATTTTTATTGTCTTACTTTCCAGAAAAACTATACCACTATAGTTTGTTTTTATTGATTTCTAGTTTTTTTATTTTTATTACTTTATTTTTATATTGTAGATTTAGGATTT
This sequence comes from Acinetobacter sp. Brlt_5, assembly GCF_051949055.1. Taxonomy (NCBI): domain Bacteria; kingdom Pseudomonadati; phylum Pseudomonadota; class Gammaproteobacteria; order Moraxellales; family Moraxellaceae; genus Acinetobacter; species Acinetobacter sp. Brlt_5. Next base: position 44,490 of record NZ_JAYJLP010000016.1, on the reverse strand, counting down.
ATTTTTGTAAATTTCAGCTGATCAAGAATTTAGTATCCTATAAAGAAATTTTAGGTTTTATTTCTTGGAATGTCTTTGGTAGTTTTGGTGTTGTAATTAGTGTTCAAGGGATTCCATTAGTAGCAAACATTTTTTATGGTGTTGTTGTTAATGGGAGTTTAAGTATTGCAAATCAATTAAATGCTTTAATTGGAACAGTCACAAGTAATTTTCAAAAAGCATTTTCCCCTTATTTAATGAAAACTTTTGTAAGTAATGAAAGTGTTGATTTAAAAATTTTTTCTTTAACAAAAGTGAGTGTTATATTTTATGCAATAGCTGGTTTGCCATTAATTTTTTATGCACATGAGATATTATTAATTTGGTTGAATAGGGTTCCAGTTTATGTTGAAGGGATTATTAAAATCTCTGCAATTATATCTCTACTTGAAGTAATGGCGGGGCCTTTGTGGATGTTAATACAGGCCGAAGGGAATATTAGACGGTATCAGTTTTGTGTTTTCTTTGTGATGATGTTTAGTGTGCCTATATCTTATGTTTTATTATATTTTAAATTTGATATTTATGATGTTTGGTATATTTTGTTACTCTTAAATCTGATTCTATTGTTTTTAAGAATATATTTTGTAAGTGAGATAGTAGGTAATAATTTTTTTAAAAATTATTTAAAAAAGGTAATGTTGCCAGTTGTAATGTTTTTAAGTATGGGTTCATTGTCTTTTTTAATGCTAAGCTCATTTAATGTAAGTGAAAATTTATTAAATTTGATTGTTTTAAATATTTTTGGCATTTTTTTTATAGTGGTTTGGGCATTTTTTCTATTATTTGACTCTCAGCAAAGAGAAAGTATTTGTCAATTAATAGTAAAATTGCTAAGAAAAAACAAAGGGTGATTTTTAATGAAATATTCTATTATGACATATGCTGAGGGAGATCGCTGGTTTAATATTGGCGATTATATTCAAAGTTTGGCTGCAAAGCAGTTTTTACCTCAGGTTGATAGTTATGTAAACCGTGAGTGTTTAGGGCAATATAATGGTGAGATATCTAAAATTATTTTAAATGGATGGTTTACTCATCATCCTGAGACTTGGGTGCCTTCATCTCAATTAGAGCCTTTATTTGTTTCTTTACATATTAATAGCTCAGCTGCAGATCGTATGTTAAGTGAGTCAGGTATTGCATATTTAAAAAAACATGAGCCAATAGGCTGTCGTGATCATTACACAGTTAGATTATTAGAAAGTAAAGGCATCAAAGCTTATTTTACGGGTTGCCTTACATTAACCTTAGATTCTTATGCTAAAAAAGATTCTATAGAAAATGATGGGAAAATTTATATTGTCGACCCCTTATATGGTTTTCCAAATAAGGAACGTATTTTTACTAATACTAAAAGTTTAGTTAAAGGTATTATAAAAGGTGATATTTTTAATATGAATTTAACTAATTATTTTATGAAAAAAATATTTTCTAAAAGTTTATTAGATCAAGCTGAATATATAAAACAAGAGCTACCAAAAGATACTTATACAGAGGATGAGAAATTTATTTTAGCTGAAGAGCTATTAAAAAAATACTCAACCGCTAAATTAGTCATTACCTCGCGTATACATTGTGCTTTACCGTGTTTAGCACTGGGTACACCTGTTATTTACTTGAATGGATTTGAAAAGGAATTTGATGCATGTCGTATGGAGGGGTTGTCTGAGCTATTTCATACAATTAATGTAAATAGAAAAACAAAAGAGATTTCACCTAATTTTTCAATTACAGGCTTAATTGATGAAAATACTACTTTAGTTAATAAATCAGATTACTTGATCTTAGCAAATGAATTAAAGAAAACAGTTAGTACTTTTATCAGTAATTAATTATAAGGTGTTATTTTGAAAAAAGTTTGCTTCTTAATAGGAAATTTAAGTAATTCAGGCGGCACAGAAAGAGTAACTACATTAATTTCCAATGTATTAGCTCAGAAAAATTTTCAAGTATCCATTTTAAGTCTTACTGATGGAAAGCAGCCTTTTTTTGAGCTAAAACATGATATTAAGATATATTCACTTTATCCCCAAAAGATTTCTTTCAAAAAAAATTTTTTGGGTACTGTGTGGCGTATTCGTAAATTTGTTACACAGCAACAGATTGATACTTTAATCGTAGTTGACAGTATTGCCTGTATTTTCACCATACCAGCTTTATTAGGTTTAAGAGTTAAACATATTTCTTGGGAGCATTTTAATTTTAATAACAATAATGGAGTCAAATTTAGAGATCTATCCCGAAAACTTGCAGCAAAATATTGTGATTATGTGATAACTTTAACTGAAAAAGATAAAATTTTATGGCAAAATGATTTAAAAAATATCAATGCACAAGTTATTGCTATATCAAATCCTTGCCCGTTCCCGATTATTCAAAATTATACAACAGAAAAAAATACAAAAATTGTATTAGCTGTTGGTCGACTTACTCACGTTAAGGGTTTTGATATGTTACTAGAAGCATGGCTCCATGTTCATGAATTTATGCCCGAATGGAAATTGAAAATTGTTGGTGAGGGAGAAGATAGACAAAAGTTGACTAATTTTATTTATAATAATGATTTGATTAGTAGTGTAGAGTTAGTAGGTAATACTAGTAATGTAAAAAATTACTATGAGCAAGCTGAAATTTTATGTTTGAGCTCACGTTTTGAAGGATTTCCTATGGTTCTCTTAGAAGCTCAGGCTTTTGGCTTGCCTGTAGTTGCATTTGATTGTGAAACTGGTCCTGCAGAAATATTAGCTGATACAGACTCTATTCTCGTTCCTCAAAATAATATTAATCTCTTTGCATCTTCATTAATTGACTTGATGAAAAATGAGGAAAAAAGAAAGTTAATTAATTTCAAAAGTAAGGAGAAAGCCAAAATTTATCAGCCACGATCTATAATTGAGCAATGGATTAAGCTGTTAGATAGTCTTTAATCTTTACATGTCTAAATTTTATTAATTATTTTTGAGTAAAACATGAATATTCTTCATATTATATCTGCTCCTGCATCTGGTGGTGCTGAAGTTTATGTAAAAGATTTAGCTAAGTGTTTAGCTAGCCAAGGTCATAATTTACATATAGCATTTTTAAGTAATGCATCTGATGTAGGTAGAGATCCTGTATATGAAGAGAATTTTCTAAATGATTTAAAGTCCTCAGGAGTCAATATTTATATCATTGGTAACGAAACTCGTAAAAAACCATGGTTAGGTATGCTTCGTATCAAAAGGTATATTTCTGATCATAATATTGATATTTGTCATACTCATTTAGCTTTTGGGATAATATTTACTGCTTTAAGCTCAGTTCCTGTTGTTTATACCCATCACTCTATGGAACCACGGTGGGGAAAACTTTTATATCAAGTTTTCAATCGACTTGTAGATGAATATGTTGGTATTTCCAACAAATGTGCTAAAGCTTTAGAAAGCTATACTATGCGTAATATCAATACAATCCCAAATGCTGTTTCAGAAGATAAATTTATTGGATATAAGCGTATTAGATCACCAAATGATATTATTAATATTGTAATGGTTGGTCGCATATCAGAGCAAAAAGATTATATGAACATGCTTATAGCTCTGACTTTATTAGATGAAAAGTTGAAAAATAAACTTAAAGTACGAATAGCAGGTGAAGGCGCCCCTGTTTTAAAATCCCAACTTATTGGTTTTATTGAAAATAATGGAATGGAAAATATTGTTGATTTTGTTGGTGTTAAAACAAATATTCCAGAATTTCTATACCAAGCAGATGTGTTTCTTATGAGTTCGGCTTGGGAAGGGTTACCTATAGCTTTAACGGAAGCTGCAGTGTCTGGGTTGCCTTGTATTGTAACAGATGTTGGTGGATGTGCTGAAGTTATTGAGAATAGTAAAAATGGTATAGTTGTACCTCCTAAAAATTCAAAGGCTTTGGCTGATGCTATAATTCATCTTATTAATCAACCTAAACTTATAGAAGAGTATTCTAGAAATGCGATTCAGAGTTCTACTCAGTATTCAATTTCTAAATCAGCAAAACTTCATTTAGATTTATATAGTAGCATACTAAGCAAGTAAACGTTGATTATTTATATTGTTTAATTTATACAAATATTGAGCTTGAAAATGTCACTTAAAGAAAGTCTGGTTCGTTTTAGCCCTCATTTTATTCAAAATTTAGCCGTTACATTATTTAATGTCTATCAATATAAGATCAGACATGGTGGGAGTTATAACTCTTTTAGAGAGTACTATAAAAAAGTAGAGAATTTTTCAGAAAAAGAATTAGAACAGGAAATTAATATCAAGAAAGACAATTTTTTTTCTTATGTTATAAATAATTCAGAATGGTATAAAGAAGAAAAATTAGACATTTTAGAGCGTGTTAAAATTCTTGAAAAAGAAGATATTATTAATCATTTAAATAAAATAAAGACTATAAGCGAGTCAGACGGTATCGTGAGTTTAACAGGAGGTACAACAGGTGCCTCTATGAAAGTAATTTATACAAAAAAAGATATGCAAGAACGCTTTGCGATACTTGATCATTTTCGTGCACAACACGGTTATGAGCTAGGTAAAAAAACAGCTTGGTTTTCTGGTAAAAATTTAATCACTCAAAAGGATATAGAGAAAGGTATTTGTTCACATTACGATTTTGTCAATAAAATTAGATTCTATTCCACTTTTTTAATCAACGAAAAAAATTTTGATGTGTATTGGAAGTCTTTAAATGAATTTCAACCTGACTTTTTGGTTGGTTTTCCATCGAGTGTTTTTGAAATTTGTCAAATTGCAAAGGCTAAAGGTTTAAAGTATACAGGTAAAGCGAAAGTTTTTTTCCCAACAGCAGAAACGGTCTTGGCAGAACATAGACAGGTGATTTCTGAGGTTTTAGGATGTAAGTTAGTAGATCAGTATGCCTCTTCAGAGGGGGCGCCATTTATTTTAGAATGCAGTGCTGGGCATTTACATATTCATCCTTTAACAGGAATTTTTGAAGTTGTAGATGATAATTTAGAGCCAGCACAATCAGGGCAAATATTGGTGACGTCTTTTACAACCCACGGTACACCACTCATAAGATATAGAATTGGGGATTCAATTACTTTAGGTGACGCTTCAAAGCAATGCGAATGTGGCTCTATTTTTCCGTTAGTAGAGCAGCTAGAGGGGCGTACTAACGATTATATTCTTTCACCCACTCATGGCAAAGTGAATTTAGGTAACATTAGTAATTCTACTAAAGATACAAAAGGTATCGTATGCTTCCAACTTATTCAAGATAGAATTGATCATATTGAAGTAAAGCTTGTAGTCAATAAAGAGTATAACACTGCACAAGAGTCTAATTTTATTTCGGCATTGAGAGAAAGAGTTGGTGATGAGATTGAATTAAATATTAGATATGTTGAAGTTATTGATAAAGAGAAAAGTGGGAAGTTTCGAATTGTTAAGAACCTAATAGGTAAATAAAATGTTTACTTTTGACTACTATCAATTACTATTGACTATAATGTTGGTTATAGTAACTATTTTGTTATCATTTATTATTGGGTTTCGAGAAAAAAGAGATATTTTAATTGTTTCTGCGTTAGCCATTTGGCATACTTTGTTTTGTTTGATTTATTATATTTTTAGTTTTTTTAATACAGTTGACTCAATAGCTTATTATGAAAAAACTCTTTTAGGTTACTATGAGTTTTATCCTGGTTCAAGATTTGTAGTTTTTGTTTCAGGATTATTTTATACACTATTTGATGCCAGTTATTTAAACTCTTTTTTATTTTTTAATATTTTTGGTGTGCTAGGTTTAATATTTTTATATAAAGTATTAAAGCCATATTTATTGTTTTTAGGGTCTTTTTGGTTTTTGGTTCTTTTTATTCCTTCCATGAGTTTTTGGAGTTCAGCATTAGGGAAGGACTCAATAGTATTCTTTGGGGTTTGCCTCTTTTTATATTCTGTAGTTAATAATAAATTCAAGCTTTTATTGCCGTTGGCATTTTTCTCCATTTTTATGGTTCGGCCACATATAGCATTAATGATAATAATTTCCTACTTTCTTTATATTGTTGTTGTATCTAGAGTTAATCTAATTATAAAAACAATCACAGTTTTTATAGTTTTACTCAGTCTTTATTCAGCATTAGGTTTTATAAAAGAGTATGTGGGATTAGACGATGTATCTTTAACAGGAGTGTCTGACTATGTTGATAATCGTCAAAGTTTAAACCAAGGGGGGGGATCTTCTTTTGATCTTTCTTCGATGAGCTATCCATTGCAAATGTTTACTTATGTTTTTAGACCATTACCTTTTGATGCATATAGCGGATTAACATTATTGACATCAATCGAGAATACAATTTTATTAGTCATATTTTCATATACTTTATATAAGGCTAAATTAAAAGTCTTTTTTGAGGGGGTGAATTTCTGGTTAGTTATATATGCTTTTTTAGTATGTACAGTTCTTGCACTAACTACAGCAAACCTTGGTATTGCTACTCGTCAAAAATGGATGTTTATGCCTATATTTATTTATTTGATGATATATGTTTTATACAGATATAAAGTTAGAAAAAATACTTGATATAAATTTAGGTTTAATATGAAAATTATATATATTGTAAATATAGACTGGTTTTTTATCTCTCACAGGTTGCCTATAGCGCTTGAAGCTTTAAAACAAGGGCATGAAGTACATATTTTTGCTAAAGATACTGGTAGAATGAGTTATCTTGAATCTTTAGGTCTAAAAGTTCATCCTATCAACCTTGAAAGAGGTAGTGTTAATCCCGCTCAAACATTAAAATTACTTTTTGATTTAAAAAATAAACTTAAAAAAATTCAACCAGATGTGGTTCATTTGGTTACTATTAAACCTGTGCTTATTGGTGGCTTGGCCTCAATTTTGGCTAAAGTGCCTGCTATTGTTTATGCAATTTCAGGGCTTGGCTTTATTTTTACTAATACCATGTTAAAAGCTAAAATTCTACGCTTAGGTATCATTCCTCTATATCGACTTGCGCTGAGTGCTAAAAATAAAACAGTTATTGTTCAAAATTTAGATGATTTAAGAATATTACGCCAATATGTAGCGATTCCAGAGTCACAGACAGTACTAATTCCTGGCTCTGGTGTAGATCTACAACAATTTGATATTCAGCCGCTGCCTTTAAGAAACAAAATAGTGCTAATGGCTTGTCGTTTATTGGCAGATAAAGGTGTATATGAATTTCATAAGAGTGTCCTATTATTGAAAGAACGATACCCTGACGTAAGATTTGTTTTAGTTGGCGGTATTGATCCTGATAATCCTGCCTCCTTAACTGAACAAGAGTTAAATGAATGGGTACAAAAAGGAGATTTGGAGTGGTGGGGACATCAAAGCAATATGCCTGAAGTTTTAAGTCAGGCTACGGTAGTAGTTTTACCTTCATATCGTGAAGGCATGCCAAAGGTATTGTTAGAAGCGCAAGCTTTGGGGCGGCCTATTGTAACTACAGATGTGCCAGGCTGTCGTGAAGCCATAGAAAATAATAAAACAGGTTTTCTAGTAACGGTAAAAGATGAACAAAGCTTAGCAAATGCGATTGAAAAATTAATCACTAATGATGATTTGTGTTTAGAGTTTGGCCATAATGCCCGGCTTTTAGCAGAGCAGAAATTTGATATAAAGCAAGTTGTAAAAACACATATGAATATTTATGAAAAATTAGTGCAGAATTCACATGCAAAATAAAATATTAATTACAGGCAGTAACGGTTTCCTCGGTCAATACTTATCACAATTCTTGGCTGAAAAAGGCGATTCAGTTTTAGCGCATACACGTAAAGCCCAAACATTTGATCATCCAAATATTAGTAATATCAATTTTGACCTAAATGACAATTTAGACCATATTGATTTGAGTGAGGTTGAGGTTATTATTCACTGTGCAGGTCGTGCGCATGTCATGCATGAAACTGCATCATCACCACTTGAAGCATATCGCCAAACCAATGTACAAGGCACATTAAACCTTGCACAAAAAGCAGTACAAAGTGGCGTTAAACGCTTTATTTACTTAAGCAGCATTAAAGTCAATGGTGAACAAACCACCACGCAAGCCTTTTGTCCTAATGACGATGTCCACACAGATGACCCGTATGGCTTATCTAAATATGAAGCAGAACAAGCCTTATTAGAGCTTTCTAAGAATACTGGCTTAGAAGTTGTTATTATTCGTCCAGTACTCATTTATGGACCAAACGTAAAAGCCAACTTTAAAAGTATGGTGAACTTGGCAAGTAAAAAACTCCCTTTACCGATTGGTTGCTTAGACAATAAACGCAGTATGGTGAGTGTTTATAATTTGGCTGACCTTATTCATACTTGTATGACCCACCCAAATGCGAACCGTGAAGTATTTTTAGCCAGTGATCAGGATGACATTTCAGTCAAACAATTATTTGAAAAATTAGCAAAATATCAAAATAATCAATTGCTAATGCTACCTGTACCAAAAAGCTTGATCAGCTTTATGGCAAGCTTGGTGGGGAAAAAAGCAGTGGCTTCACGTTTATGTTCAGAACTGGTGGTAGATACCACTAAAAATACACAACTTTTAGGTTGGACAGCACCGTATAATGTCGATACAAGCCTAGAAAAAATGTTTAACACAGCGCATCAAAACTGAGCCTAGTCACAAATATGTCCATGCTATCCCTTTTTATTTTCTTTTTACTTGCGTTTGCGATGACCTATTTCATGCGCGCCTACGCCCTCAAGAAAAATATAATAGACAACCCCAATGAACGTAGCTCCCACAGTGTACCCACGCCCCGCGGTGGTGGGGTTGCGGTGGTGTGTAGCTACTTATTGGCACTTACGGTGTTGATCTATAGCCAACAATTGACTCTACATATTGGTTTAACCCTCATGGCTGCAGGTTTTGTTATCGCTTTACTGGGCTTTTTAGATGACCATGGCCATATCAATTCTATGCTGCGCTTAGCCATACATTTTTTAGTGGCGATTAGCGTGGTGATCAGCTTAGGAGGCTTTAGCGAAGTTACAGCTTTTAATGGTCTAGCACTTGGGTTTAGTGCCAATATTATTGCTGTACTGTTTTTGGTGTGGTTATTAAACTTATATAACTTTATGGATGGCATTAACGGCATTGCCAGTGTCGAAGCCATTACCACTGTCGTTAGTATGGCCATTTTGTATTATGTACTGAATACAACATTAAACTCCGACATACACTGGTTATTGGCAGCCTGTGTATTTGGCTTTTTACTGTGGAACTTTCCCAAGGCTAAAATTTTTATGGGTGATGCCTGTAGCGGATTTCTCGGCCTCACTTTGGGTATTTTGGCGCTCATCGCCCTCAAAGAAAATTTAGCCCTTTTTTGTGCATGGATTATTTGTTTAGGGGTGTTTGTGGTGGATGCTACCTATACGCTTATTAAGCGCGTGCTGAGCGGCTATAAAATGTATGATGCCCATCGTAGTCATAGTTATCAAATCTTATCGCGTAAATGGGGTAGTCATACGCCTGTGACATTGGCTGTAGCAGCGATTAACCTATTGTGGTTATTGCCACTAGCCTATTATACCGTTACCCAGCCATTGGCTTATCCGGAATTTATGGTATTGGTGGCCTATTTACCGCTTGTATTAATTGCAATGAAATTAAAAGCAGGACATCCAGATGCCTAAAAAAAATCTGCTGATTCTGGGGGCAGGGGGCTTTGGTCAATCCATTGCTGAAGTAGCAGCGTTATCTGCACAATGGCAGCAAATTTACTTTGTGGATGACCGCTGGCCTGAGCAAAAACAAGTAGGCCAATATTCAATCATCTCAAATATTCAAAACTTGTCTCAGCTTCAGCAAGAAAATGTGGAGGCAATTGTTGCGGTCGGAAATAACCAAATACGACAAAAATGGCAACAATTACTGCTTGATTTATCAATACCACTCGCCACTATCATACATCCACAGGCTGTAATTTCACCTTCTGCTCAAATTGGTCAGGGGGTAAGTATTATGGCAGGGTGTATAATTGGCACGAATACGATTATTCAAGATGGTGTGCTTCTTAATATTGGGACCTTGCTAGATCATGATGTGGTGATCGAACACTTTAGTCATTTAAGTGTTGGCGTAAACATCGCAGGCGGACAGAGAATTCCGTCTGGCTCTTTTTTAGAGGTGGGAACCCGTATTGGACATAAATCTTAATAACAAATTCTTTAAATTAAGATATGACTTATTGAAAACTATATGAAATCCATCGTTATTCCTCTCGTCGAATCCCCCCGTGCTGCCAAATTGGCTTTTCTGGTCATTCTGGATTTCTGTGTATTTCCAGTGCTAATCTGGCTGTGTTATGCCATTCGTCAGTTTGACCTTGGTGCAGAGGTGGTGCCGAATATTCCGTTTGGTTCACTGTGGGTCAGTGCAATTGCGGTTATCCTGCTGTTTGTGTTTGGGGTGTACCGCTTTATTGTACGTACCTACAATGAAGTGTTTATGGTCAAACTGGGGCTAGCGACCTTTCTGGCGGTAGCGGGACTCTATGCCTTGGCCTATTTAACAGATGCTTTTATTCCAACCTCAATTCCATTGATGTTCGGCTTTATGATGTTCGCCTGGGTGTGGTTTAGCCGTGGGATCATCCGTTTTATTGTCCGTTCTTATGTGCAGGCGGGCGTACCGAAAAAACGCATCGCGATTTATGGGGCAGGCAATGCTGGCCAGCAGGTCGCTGCGACCTTAAACCGCTCTAATGAACATTTACCCATTTTCTTTATTGATGATAATCCATCTTTAAGTGGACAGAATATTGGCGGGATTGATGTCTATTTGCCGGAAACAGCGCTTAAATGTTTTGGTAAATTGCGGATTGATGAAATCCTGATTGCTCTACCCTCTGTGGGGCGTAGCCGCAAAAGTGAAATCGTTAAATTTCTGGAACCGGCACATTTAAAAATTACTGAAATTCCGGGCCTGACCAAACTGGTGGATGGTGAAATCCGCGTTTCCGATATTCAGGAAGTTGATATTATTGACTTGCTGGGCCGTGATCCGGTGCCGCCTGTGGCAGAGCTGCTGGAAAAAAATATTAAAGATAAAGTGGTAATGGTCACAGGTGCTGGGGGTTCAATTGGTTCCGAGCTATGCCGCCAGATTATTAAAAACCAGCCACAGAAACTGGTGATTTATGAGCTGACCGAATTTGCCCTGTACAGTATTGATAAAGAACTGCGTCTGGCATCCAATGTCGAAATTATCCCGATTCTGGGTACGGTTCTGGATCAGGCTAAACTGGAACGGATTATTGAACAGTATGCGGTGCAGACCGTCTATCATGCGGCGGCCTATAAGCATGTGCCACTGGTAGAATGTAACCCGATTGCTGGCCTGAAAAATAATGCAATTGGTACCGCTTTTAGTTTGAATGCAGCCGTCAAAAATGGCGTTGAAACCTTTGTACTGATTTCAACCGATAAAGCCGTACGTCCGACCAATGTCATGGGTGCATCGAAACGTATGGCCGAGCTGTACTGTCAGGCCATGGCAGAAGCGCAGGACCAGACCCAGATCAGTATTGTACGTTTTGGGAACGTGCTCGGTTCATCGGGTTCTGTGGTGCCATTATTTAAACAGCAGATTGCCAAAGGCGGCCCGATTACCGTGACCCATCCGGATGTGACCCGTTTCTTTATGACCATTCCTGAAGCCTCACAGCTGGTGATTCAGGCTGGTGCCTTGGGTCATGGTGGCGATGTGTTCCTGCTGGATATGGGCGAGCCGGTACGGATTCAGGATCTGGCCCGTCAGATGATTGCGCTCAGTGGCCTGAAAGTGCGTGAAGCCGACAGTCAGGATGGTGATATTGAAATCCAGTACTCCGGTTTACGTCCCGGTGAAAAACTTTACGAAGAATTACTGATTGATGCCGATAATACCGAAGTGACGCAACACAGCCGGATTTTACGTTCTTATGAAAAAATGTATCCTCTGGATGAGTTATTGCAGGTCTTTGAGCGCTTCAATGATTTAACTGCGGTGCAATCGGATATTGATTGGGCATTAAGCCAGCTGGAGCACTATGTTGATGGCTATCAACGTGGTAAAGAAGTTAAAGTAAATTAAAATATTGAGATCAGGTTAAAGTATATGATTAAGAAGGCGATTTTACCTGTTGCAGGTTTGGGTACCCGTTTTTTACCAGCCAGTAAATCTATTCCTAAAGAAATGGTAACGGTGGTCGATCGTCCAGCGATTGAATATGTGGTGCGTGAAGCGGTTGCTGCCGGTATTGAACAGATTATTCTGGTCACACATTCTTCCAAAGCGTCAATTGAAAACTACTTCGATCGTAACTTTGAACTGGAAACCACATTAGAGCAGAAGCAAAAGTGGGATTTGCTAAAAGAAATTACCGAAATTTTACCGCCGCAGGTCAGCGTGGTCAGTGTGCGTCAGCCACAGCCGCTGGGCCTGGGTCATGCGGTGCTGTGTGCCAAAGATATTGTCGGTGATGAAGCTTTTGCCGTGTTATTGCCAGATGTGCTGGTCAAAGATCAGGCAGAAAAAAATGATCTGGCTTTAATGATTGAACGTTTTAATGCCACCCAAGCAGCGCAGATTATGGTCGAAGCTGTGCCGGAGCATCTGGTCGATCAGTATGGCATTGTGGATGTTGCCGCTGCCCCTGCAGAAGGTCAGAGCGCTGCAATGCAAGGCATTGTCGAGAAACCGGCGGTCGGTACTGCACCTTCTAATCTTTCCGTGATCGGGCGTTATGTATTGCCAGCCAAAATTATGCAGCTGTTGGCTACCACACCGAAAGGGGCCGGGAATGAAATCCAGCTGACCGATGCCATTGCTGCATTACAGCAGCTGGAAACCGTCGAAGCCTACCGCATGAAAGGCCAGACCTTTGATTGCGGCAGCAAACTCGGCTACTTAAAGGCAGTCTTGCACTACGGGGTGGATCACCCAAGTTTAGGTGCAGCATTTAAACAGTTGATTCAAGAACTAAAAGACTAATACGGGGCAGAGGTCAGCATGAAGGTTGCAGTTTTTGGTCGAACGCTTTATGCCGGGGTGATGGCGGCGCTATTGGCAGAATGTGGGCACAAGGTCTACTGGTGTGACATTTTCGAGCAAGATAGCCCGGAAGCGCCTGATTTTCAGGATGAGGCGGTCAACCGGCTGCTGCAGCAGCAACATGCCCAAGGCTTTCTGCATTACTGTAGCCTGAAAGAGCTGGGTTTGGAGATTGATGTCTATCTGTTTAGCCTGAATCCGGCTGAAGAACCGCTGCTGATTGAACTGTTGCAGCAGCTCCAGCAGCGTCCGATCATTCATCCAAAACTGATGATCAATGCCTCGACCCTCGGCTTGCAGGGTACGGCACGTTTGAAACAGCTACTGCCTGAAGATGACTGGGTGTATCTGCCAGATATGAGTCAGGAAGGCAATGCGCTGGCCAGTATCACCCAGGCGGAGCAGCTGACCGTGGGTTGTATGAACCCGCAGGTACAGAGCAAAGTGCAAGAGTTTTTACGTCCACTATTTCCACGCAAGCAGCAATATCTGTTTATGCCGGTGCTGGATGCGGAATTTACCAAGCTGAGTATTTCCGGCATGCTGGCGACCCGGATCAGTTATATCAATGACTTGGCTGTGGTGGCCGAAAAACTGGGTATTGATATTGAGCATGTGCGTCAGGGCATGGCGGCGGATAGCCGGATTGGCGCGTCTTATATGTACCCGGGTGCCGGTTTTGGCGGAGAAAACTTCTCGCATGATGTCCTGACCCTGGCCAATACCGTGTCAACCACCGGGGTCAAAAGTCAGCTTTTAGCCCAGGTCTGGGAGATTAATGAGCAGCAAAAAGAACTGCTGTTTCGCAAACTGTGGAACTATTATCAGGGTGATTTAAAAGGCAAAACCATTGCCATCTGGGGTGCAGCCTTTAAGGAAAATACCTCACGCGTACACCATTCACCGATTCACGCCATGCTCAAGGCACTCTGGGCGCAAGGGCTTACGGTTAAATTACACGATCCGCAAGCCTTGCCAGAAATTCAGGCACTGTATGGTGAACGCGATGACCTGATTTTGTGTCAGGACCAGTATGAAGCCGTCAAAGACAGCCATGCGCTGTGCCTGTTAACCGCCTGGAAACATTACTGGAGTCCGGACTATAAAACCCTGCTCAACAGTATGCAGCATCCGTTAATTTTAGATGGCCGTAATATCTATGATCCGCAGTTTGTCAAAGCGCAAGGCTTTGCCTATATGGGAGTAGGACGCTAATGAGCAGTTCAGCAGCGGTACATACGCGTGATTCACTGTTATTACAGTTACAGACTTTAAAAAATCAGTTTGAACAGCGCCATTTAACCGATTTATTTGCACAGGATGCGCAGCGTTTCGAGCACTTCTCCGTACGTTTAAAATCGCTGGTTTTCGATTATAGCAAGCAGCGGATCGATGCCGAAGTACTGGCACAGCTGATTCGCTTTGCTGAGGCACATGACTTATCGGGCTGGATCAACACCCTGTTTTCCACCGATACGATTAACTATACCGAACAGCGTGCAGCCATGCATTGGGCGCTGCGTTTGCCAGAACAGGACAGTACTCATCCGGAACTGGCACAGCAGGTACAGACCCAGCTACAGCGCATGTATCAGCTGGTAGAAAAAATTCATGCCGGACAATGCCGCGGTGCGACCGGTGAAGTAATTCAGGATGTGGTCAATATCGGCGTCGGCGGTTCAGACTTGGGACCTTTGATGGCGACTCAGGCACTGTCCGATTTTAAACATCCAAGTGCCAAGCCACTGAGCGTGCATTTCGTTTCGACCATGGATGGCAGCCAGCTCTCAGATTTACTGCATAAGCTGCGTCCGGAAACCACGCTATTTATTATTTCCTCTAAATCTTTTGGTACCATTGATACCTTGTCCAATGCACAAACCGTCCGTTTATGGCTGGAAAAAGCCTTGGGTAAACAGGCACGTGTATTACAGCATCATTTTGTTGGGGTCTCGACCAAGCCCGATAAAATGACCGCATGGGGCATTGCGCCAGAAAACCAGTTCCTGCTGTGGGATTGGGTGGGTGGCCGTTATTCACTCTGGTCCTGTATCGGCTTGCCAATTGCGCTAATTATTGGGGTAGAAGGCTTTAAAGCCTTTTTGGCCGGTGCCTATGCAGTGGATCAGCATTTCCAGACCGCACCATTTGCACAGAATATTCCGGTGTTGATGGGCCTACTCGGGATCTGGAATAATAATTTTCTGGATATTCAGACCCATGCGGTTTTACCCTATGATGGCCGCTTAAAATATTTTGCCTCTTATCTGCAGCAGCTGGAAATGGAATCGAATGGTAAATCGATTCAGCGCAGTGGCGAAGCAGTCGAACTGGATACCTGTCCAATTGTCTGGGGTGAAGTGGGACCGAATGCCCAGCATGCGTTTTATCAGCTGCTGCATCAAGGGACACAGGCGGTCAGCTGTGATTTTATTGCCCCGGTCAAACGTTACAATGCTAACCAGTTTACCTATGCAGAAAGTGCAGAGGCGCTGGTCGAGCAGCACCATCTGGCGCTGTCTAACTGTCTGGCACAATCACGCTTACTGGCTTTTGGCAATCAGGCACTGGATCAGGCCGAGCTAGGCAGTCTGCCACCGTATAAGCAATATGCCGGTAATCAGCCGAGTTCAACCTTTTTAATCCAGGAACTGAACCCGTATAGCTTGGGGATGCTGATTGCCTTGTATGAGCATAAGGTGTTTGTCCAGTCGGTGATCTGGAATATTAACCCCTTTGATCAGTGGGGCGTAGAAAAGGGCAAGGAAATTGCCAATCAGCTGTTGCCAATTTTAAATGGCCAGCAGCAGGATGTATCGGCATTGGATGCTTCGACACAGGGTTTATTACATATTTTATTAGGAAAATCAGATGGCTAATATTCTGGTCACCGGTGGCGCCGGTTATATTGGTTCGCATACCTGTCTGGAGCTGCTCAATGCCGGGCATCAGGTGGTGGTGCTGGATAACTTGTCGAACAGTTCGGCAGAATCATTACAACGGGTACAAGCACTGACCCAGAAAAGTCTCCATTTTATTGAAGGGGATATTCGGGATGGTGCTGGTCTGGATCAGCTGTTCCAGCAGCACAAGATTGATGCGGTGATTCATTTTGCCGGTCTTAAAGCGGTGGGGGAAAGTCAGCAAATTCCACTGGCTTATTTTGAGCATAATATTGCGGGTTCTATCAGTCTGGCCCAGGCGATGCAACGCGCAGGGGTGTTTAAACTGGTCTTTAGTTCCTCTGCAACGGTGTATGATGAAGCCAATACCTCTCCTTTAAATGAAGAAATGCCAACGGGGATGCCAAGCAACAATTATGGCTATACCAAACTGATTATTGAACAGTTATTGGAAAAACTGGCAGTTGCTGATGAGCGCTGGTCAATTGCCTTATTACGTTATTTTAATCCGGTTGGTGCGCATAAAAGTGGCCAGATTGGTGAAGATCCGCAAGGCATTCCAAATAACCTGATGCCTTATGTGACCCAGGTGGCTGTCGGTCGTCGTGAAAAGCTTTCAATCTTTGGTAGCGATTACGATACCGTCGATGGCACAGGCGTCCGCGATTATATCCATGTGGTGGACCTGGCCAATGCACACTTATGCGCACTGAATAACCGTTTAAATGCCCAGGGCTGTCGTGCCTGGAATATTGGAACCGGAAACGGGATTTCCGTGTTACAGGTGAAAAATACCTTTGAACAGGTCAATGGGGTACAGATTCCATTTGAACTGGCGCCACGCCGGGCGGGCGATGTGGCAACCTCTTTTGCAGACAATCGGCGTGCTATTGCCGAGCTAGGCTGGCAACCGCAGTATGGTCTGGAAGATATGCTGGCCGATAGCTGGAACTGGCAAAAACAGAATCCAAATGGCTATCGTTAAGTAGGTTCAGATCCTCGTACAATAAAAAAATGGAGCATTTATGCTCCATTTTTTATGTTAAGCCTGAATCAAACGGGTCAATTCATCGACATAGTCTTGCATTGGTTTGGGTTGCTGGTCACGGCGGCTTTCAATATTCAAACGTAATAAAGGCTCGGTATTGGAGGCACGCACATTAAAACGCCAGGCGCCAAAATCCAGACTTACGCCATCGGTCTGATCAATGGCCGGGTTCTGATCGGCATAGTGCTCAAAGATCTTTTGAATGGTGGCTTGGGTATCCGCCACTTTAAAATTAATTTCACCTGAGCATGGGAACTTGGCAATCATCTCTTCAACCAGACTTGATAAAGATTGGCCGGTTTCAGACAGCACCGCAATCGCCAGTAACCATGGAATCATACCGCTATCACAATAGGCAAAGTCACGGAAATAGTGGTGGGCACTCATTTCTCCGCCATAAACCGCGTTGTGCTCACGCATCACATCTTTAATAAAGGCATGCCCAGATTTGGACTGGATTGCTTCGCCCTGATACTGTTCCACCACATCAAAGGTGTTCCAGACCAGTCGCGGATCATGCACAATTTTTTCACCGGACTGTTTCAGCAAGAAAGCCTGTGCTAACAGCCCCACGATGTAATAGCCTTCAATAAACTGGCCTTTTTCATCAAACAGGAAGCAGCGGTCAAAGTCGCCATCCCAGGCAATGCCCAGATCTGCACCATGCGCCAGTACTGCCTCGCGGGTGCTGTCGCGGTTTTCTACCAGAATCGGGTTCGGAATCCCGTTCGGGAACGTACCATCGGCTTCATGGTGAATTTTGACAAACTCCACCGGAACATTCAGGGCCTTGAATTTATCTTCAATTGCATCAATGACATGACCTGCAGCACCATTGCCGGCATTCACCACCAGCTTCATTGGGCGAATCTTGGCTGGATCAATATAGGTCATCAGATGATCTACAAATTCCGGCAAAATATTGTAGGACTGGGTGGTTCCTTTGGCTGTAACTTCGGTAAATGTACCAGCTTCTGCTAAGGCCTGAATTTCTTTTAAGCCAGTATCGGCACTGATTGGACGGGCATTTTCGCGTACCAGTTTCATGCCGTTATAGTCCATCGGGTTGTGACTGGCAGTGACTTCAATCCCGCCCTGGACATCCAGATGGAAGGCGGCAAAATAGACTTCTTCGGTGCCGGTCATGCCCAGATCAAGGACATTGACGCCTGCATCATTCAGGCCTTTGATGGTGGCCTGTTTTAAGTCTTCACTGCTTAAACGGATATCGCAGCCAATCGCCACAGTTTTTGGCTGGTAAATCTGGCCATAGGCACGGCCAATTTTATAGGCAATCTCTTCGTTCAGCTCAGAGCCTAGTTTGCCGCGAATATCGTAAGCTTTAAAGCAAGTCAGTTGGGTCATCTAAATTCTCGAAATAATTCCTGCGAAGTAAGGAAGGTATGATTATAGAAGGAAAATAGCTCCTATATGCCAAGTTGCCGTTTAACTTTTATATCGATTTTACCTTTGCTAAGATCCGTTGAGCCCAGTCAGCGTAATAATTTACATCTTCTAGTTGTTTCTGTTTAGAAGGATGATTAATCGTAGTAAAGGCAGTAATACCTCTTATCTCAGATAGAAACTTTTTAGGCCAACTGAGCGATTGAGAAAGTATTGAATTGTTCAATTTTTCCAAATCGGTCTCAATTAATAATTGAGTTTTTTTTTCATATCGGAGTAATAATGTAGAAATGTTCTTTTTTCCATCTGATGTATCAATTTCACATAGATAAAATTTTTCATCATTGTTTGTATTGATGATTCTATAGACATAAAAGTATCTTAGTTGAGTGCCATTAGAAAACTTATGCCCTCTAAAAAGTTTATATTTTTTAAATGGAGAGTTCTTGATTTCTTTAACGTCATATCCTTTTTTTTCAATTTGGTCCAACACCTTAATCAAGTCTTTATGCGTGATTCGCTCTAGTTGAGTGTCTGATTCGATTGTAAATCCAGGTATTGTGCCCTCGATATCTCCTTCTCCTCCTGCAAATCCTTCATCTTGATTTTTATTTTCCTCCATTTTCTTTAGTAGTTTCTTCCGTACTGTAGTTTTAGTAGGCGGCGTTTCTAAAGAAATTTTTAAGTCTTCTATAGTATAAATTTCTGCAGGTAGGTTTCTTAGCTTGATCAACCGCTGATCGATATCTGCATCAGCATTTTGATTCAATTTCTCTTTAGAGGAATTTGTTAGTTTTGGTTTATTTGAACTTTGAACTTGAGGATTTTTGACCTGTTGTATCATTTTTCTTGTAGTAAAATGAAATTGTACAGGTCTATCAATCCCAGTCTCCAAATTTTTGAAAGATGTGATGCGTTCAATTCTGTAAATACCAGTTTCTTTATCATAAATTCCATCTACTGTTAGATCAATATTTTTGATCTCAGGAGTATTCATATCGAAATTAAAATTTTTAGCATTGTTTTGATCAATAATTGTTTTTTGATAAATACTAAGGAAGGCTTTATTTAAATCAGGTTGTAAAAGAATTAAGGCCAATTTTTTCAAAAAATGAGGATCAGAGATATCTGCGCTCAGAATTTTTTTGTTTTGCGCAATAGTAATATGAATAGCTTTTTCATCATTCGTATCCACTAGAATATCTGTTGAATAGTTTTCCGCAAACAGTGCTGCACGTAAAAGATAAGGATGTGAAAAGAATAGATCCCGAGCAAGAATGAGTTTCGGTATTTGAATAATAAGATTTTTATTTAATACTTTTGAGTAGTAATCAAACTCAAAACAGATCCGGCCTTGATCTCTTTTTTTATGCTCATCCCCCAATAGAGTGATTGTTTTGAATGCTGTGAAATTTACACGTTCAAGTGTATGGAAAAATAATTCCTTTGGCTCAGAATCTGCAATTGGGGTGAGGTAATCATAAAGAATAATACTCTCAATTGGTAATTTAAGCTGAATAGAACGATTAATAGTTGGATTAAAAAAGTGAGTATTAATATCAAACCGAGTTTGACCACGTCGACTAATTTCTGTTGCAGTATAATAAATCAAATTCTTCGGTAACTCTTCGATTGGGCAATCGCTCATTGTTTTATTTCTCTCTCAATATTATTAAAAAATCTACGAGCTTCTGGCGTTAATCGCTCAGGACTTAATCCGGATAGTCGAAGAAAAACACTCGGTGGATAGAACTGATTGTCAGTGTGTTGACGAATAAATGTTCGTGTAAGACGGCGTATTTGATAACAATCTACAGATTCTGCGTAACGCTCTAGAAAGGCGGTGGTGAGTGGTAAAAACCTCCAGTTTTTTTCAATCATACTTACCGAGCCAAGTTGCTTAATAAAAAACTTTTTTGTCCATTGTGGAGAGTCGAGATCTTCTAATAATTGATCCCGGATTTTGATGAGTTGTTTAATCAATTGTTGATCTCGCTTTTTCCAATCGACACGTGGCTTGGGAATGGCTGAAGGTAATATCACAGCAGATTTATTTGTCAGTAATAGCCAGTTCTTATGATTACGATATAACCGAGCGTAAAGTGCAGGATCACATTGACGTGCCTGCTTAACAGAATTTTTCTGAATTAATTTTGTCCATTGTTTTTGATCTTTAGATAAAATCTTATCAACTTTATTATTAACCCATACAGGGGGAGCTTCGTGCTGCCGATCTAAGTTTGTTTTTTCTATTGATGCTAAGCTAACATATTGCTTATATGTTTCAATTGGTTTTTGCTCTGGAACCAGCGATTTTAATACAATGCAATGCTCAAGATAAGAAAATGCTTTACGATGTTTCCTGCACATATTTTTGAGCCAGCAGTTCTCAGAAAGAAGATCATCTAAATGATAGTATTTAAGAAAGCTTTCGCCCCAGTAATCTAAGACAAGGTGACGAATTTTTTCGTAGTTGATATTTTTTTGACCTGACAGTAAGCCTCTGTCTTTCAATAGATTGAAGTAGGCATTTGATAAAATCGAAACATCTTGTACTGCAATATGGCTAGATTGCATAAGTAGATCCTCGATTATTTTTGCTAACTCTAGATGACGCTTTAAGTCTTGTGAATTAATAAAAAGTTGTGAGGAGTCAATAAGGACATTTAAATGAGCATTATAAAATCTTCGGTCTAGCCCATTGCAAGGAACAGAGCTGACAAAAAGGGCAGATTCATGCTTTATACAATATTCATATCCTGTAATCTGCCAGCTACGTTTCCAATACACTTCACCATATTGTTCCATCTGTTCTTGCCAACAATGCGGACAGAACCGAAAAAAATTCACAGACTTGATTCGCGACGCATTTTTTCCCAACTTGGTATGTAATGATTGATACTGTTCACCCTGTAATACATGTACAGCATAACGCATCACTGTATCAGGTTGAAACGGTTGATAAATTGGCAATAAGGTGTGGTGGTTGATTAAATGGAGTGCATCATAGCAATCTGGTAGATAACTGGCCAATTTGTCTATGTACGACGGTAAATCGTAAGTTGGCGTCAAATTTCTATTATTGAATAATTCTTCAGTAAGGTATTTGGGACTTAAAATTCCATTGTGAATAGCATAACGTGCAATCACACTGTAAATTAACTCATCTGGATATGGTATTGGAAAATTTGAAATCATAATACACTTACTCTCTATTTTTTGTTTAATGCAACACAGGAGAGGTGGGATCAAACAAATAGTGAGATGATTTTAATAGCTCATAAACATCTACTTCCTTTTCTTGTGCTTGACTGAAAAAATTCCGTAAGTCATTGGCTTCAGTGCTCTTCCATTCTTCTGCTTTCATGACTTTGCGTGATGTTCTTGGTTTTCTTACCGAAGTTGTGGTCTGAGGCTGGTCCAATTTATCTTTTGCTACAGAGCCGTCTAATACTTCCAGAATATGCTGGAGTAGTACCTGTAAGTTCTCGTTTGGATATTTTTTTAATGCAGAAGTGACATGCAGATCTATTGTAGCAGCGGGGTGACCTAAGGCCGTTAGCATACCTATAAGTGTGGAATAATGTGGTCCTAGATCTTTACGCTGTATTTCCGTTTTTAATGCAGCTTTTAAACGGTGTTGTTCAACATATTCCTCAATTTGAACTTGAGGGATAGTTAAGTCAGAATACCGTGCAATACGTGTGGGGTTGCCTGAGCGGAGTGCATCCAAAATATCGTGGACTGGCTGTAATTGTTCTTCGTAGACTTTTTTAAAAAGTTCAGATGTAATTTTTTCCAGACCAATGGTGATTGCATGAATCTGCACCAAGCAGAACAGTTTAACCACTAAATCTGGAATGCCCTGCGTATAATAATACCAAGTGTTTCTTAATTCATCGGTCAGTTCAGCTGGTTGTTGAACCCATTGATATTGCCACAGCTTGTTGGTGAAAGCATACCATTCAGAAATGATCATTTGATCAGGGGTGCTAGGATCGGGAGTGGGTGCTTCATTGCGCATAGGTTCCCAGATTAAAGAGCCTAATCCTGCACTGCGTCTAGCTGATCTTAAGTCTTCTTGCAGAATTTCATTGGCTTTGGGTGTCCCAATCATCACAATTGGAATGGATGCCACATTCACAAGGGTGACAAAGAAATTAAGAATGATTTCAGCCCCGCCAGATTTTTTTGTATTCAAATGCTGGATTTCATCAATGATTAAAAGTCCAATTGAATAATTATTTGCGATAATTTTCATCTGCTGCAGCATGGCATTCACATTTAAGCGACTTCTGGTGAAACGATGCTCGAAGTTTGTATCTCCTAATGCTAAATCTACTGCTCTAAAAAAGTTTGAGCATAAGTTTTTTAAAGAGCTGTCATGCGGACAATCAATTTTAAGGTAAACAATTTGTTTTAATCCCAGCTCTCTATGTTCAATCACTTGCGGGTAATAACGCAAAATTTTGTTCATTGTCGTTGTTTTACCGCTTCCCGAACATCCTATAATTGACATGGTAGTTGCAGTCGACTCTGGAGGTGCATAGCGGTAACAGCTTTCATTTGATGGTTCTAGTTGCTGAAAAGCAGCGTGTAAATGTCGATGTCTATCACCATTAGTGATGTTTCTACTCACATAACCTTGCCGAATCATAATAGAAATTTTTTGCTCAAGGGATAGATGTTTGGTCAGTGGTTGAAAAAAATCATGAGGCAGTTGAGCAATTAGATGAATTCTTTCTGGTTGAGGCAAAAAACGCTGCTCTGGAATAAATTTTAGTTTCCCTCGTAGGTGTTTAATAACCGACTTCGTGTCAAGAATGGGCGGTAATTGAGTAATGAGAGGATTATCCCCATAGATGTCTTCTATCGATGTGTTGACCGCGAGTTCATTATTATTCATTCTTCATCGTCCTCTTCAAATAATTGTCTCATTAAGTCTGGTTGACTGGTCAAATCCAGATTGCTGCTGTGAGATGGGGGTGTTGGAGGATTGTCTTGGTTGGGGTGGATAGTCCGGATAGAATTGACGGACCTATTTTGGAGATGTTCCTCACGTTCCACCTGAATTGCTTCTTGTTTGTTCTGACGAATATCCCGAGTACGTTGTGCTTTAGAAAGTTGGTGAACTCCTGCTTGAGCCTGCCGGCTCTGTGCTGTGTGGATGATTTTGTCAGTAAAATCCTGCAATTCACTGATGGCTACGGACTTTAGTTGTGAATGTTGTTTTTCAACAGTTTTGATTGCTTTTTGAATTTGTTCAGCTTCCCACCAGGTCAGATGCTGATATTGACGTGAGGCATCACTTAAGTGCGCTTCCCAGTATTCCAACTTATTTTCATCAAAGAAAACATAAATGGTATTTACTGAGTATGGGTCAAAACCAATCCGCAACTTTTTCGGGCGGGATTTGGTCGTGTTACGAATAAACCAGCCTTGTTGATGCATTTCCAGACATTGATAGAGTAAGCCTTTGACTTTAAGTCCCTTGTCACTTAAGGAGGCGTCGGTCCTAGGTAACAAGCCAACATATAGTGATTTGTTATCCACTTGTCTTAACATCCCAGTACGGTGCTGTAGACCCCACTGCCAGAGCTTAAGGGGGATAGAAGGTAGGTCAGTCGGCATATCGGCACTACGATCATATTTTGTCAAAATATCAAAATTATTGCGTAACAAGACGCAGCTTAATATGATTTTTCTGAACTCTTCCAGAGTTAGACAAGCTTCTAGTCGATAATCATGTCCGCCTTTCTTTTTTTCCTTGAATCCAGAAACAACACCAATATTCTCGTAGGATTTAAAGCGTGACTGAATGATTCCGAAAGCCCTCTCCACAATACCTTTGGCATCGCTTCGATACGGTGGCGCATTTTCAATACGAACAGAAAAGTTTTTTTCAAGAAGTTCAATTTGATAGCCAATTAATTCACCGCGGTCTGCAAGTATGGCACCAGGTAAACCATAAATAGGCCAGTCTTCTGGTTGTATTTGCAAGCCATAACTCTGACAGAATGTCACTTTATCTTGGATTGCAACGCTGAGGCATTGTATGGCTGTATTAAAGGAACTGTTTTCCATGCCGACATAAAGCCCAGTAATCATCCGGCTGAATACATCGATAACAATATATACGGTAGGTCGGCCAATAATCTGTGATGGATCTCGTGATGATACAAGGTAGATGTCAGCGACTGTTGAATCTATCTCATAACGTGCACCAGGACCATTTGCTTGCTTGGTCGCTGTTGAAGTCAGAGGTTTGTGATCTTTCAGGGTTTTCTGATTGGTTAGAACTCTCTTTGAATTTTTACCATTTCTATATTGTGTATTATAAAAATAATAGAATTGAGCGTATGTCGGAATATCTGCAGCTTGCACTTGAGGAAAGTGCTTAGAAAATAAATTTTTAAACCGAAGATAAGTTTCATTAATGGATTGTTTTTTGATAGGAACTAAATACCCTTCGATGGCTTTCTTAAAATATAATTCAACCTGTTCAGTGACATTTTTACCTTCATTTGATTCATAGATGCGTGGCCTGCCAATTTTTTTATCACCTATCGTTCTTTTTTGGCCTTTTCCACCTGAGTTTTCATAATCTGGTACCAAAGCATTTATAGTTTGACCACGCTGCCAGTAGCGTCTTAGTAGTCGTAGAATTTTATTAATTGATACCTCTTTTTCTAGATGTAGAGTTTTAATTTTTGCAGTCCTAATTTTTGCATTGATAAGCACGTGCTCATCATTAATTAGATCTTGAATAATGGAAAAGTTTTCATCTCTTTTTTTGAGTTGAATAGAATTTTTACTCAAGTTTAATCGTTTTAAGTATTCGTAAGGATCTTGTGCTGGTATCAGGCTTTGATCCTCTGAGAGGATTTTAAGCTCCTTGGACAAAATGAGTTCAGGGAAAGCATTTTTATTATCAATCGCAATCCATACCGTATACTGCGGTAAAAATTTGAGTATTCGGTATTGTGTTGAATTCAAGATGTAAACTGAATTAATTAGTTGCATGGACTGTATTCTCATCCTGGAGCAAATTACTTGCATGAATCTCAGAGAGTTTAAGCTCCAAGTACGAAATTTCTAGATTAAATTGAAGTATTCGCAGGGCAAATAATTTTCTAAACAATGCGAGCGTCGCTCCGATACCCATTTTTTGAGTTTGGTCAGAATGCTTACAAAATTGGATTAATGAGCTTTGAGGGTACTGGCTAATTTCTTCCATAAAATAAACTGCTAGATCAATCATGTGACTTGTTATTTCAAGGTCATTTTTTTCTACATACAACCATTTAATGTTCTCTAGTACCGTAGCAGGAATGTCTTTTTCAGTAATCAACTTGAACGGCGTATTGTGCTCTTCTTCCCAGTAACGACGTTTAATTTCTAATGACTCAATAACATGAGCTTTATTCAGATCCTTACTGTAAAGAGTATCAAGTGCTATGGAAAATTTACCAAAATCAACTAAAAAATCTGAAGATAGGGTAAACGGTATATAATCAACCGATACCTTTTTCATCCGATAACGAGAACATATAGAGTTAAGATCATAGATATCTAAAGGGTAATGTTCACGAATATCTGTAACGTTCTGATTCCAATCAAGTAGTAAAAAAGTGGATAGCTCTAGATCAGAAAATAAGTGATGAAGACGTTTACTGACACGGCCTTGTACTCTGTGAGAGCGACCAATTGAACTGAAGTTTTGAACAGTTTTACAAGGTTTATAATCGCGTCCATGGCCCTGGCCATACCCTTCTGTTACTAGTTCTTCATAGTTTTTTATAATTTTTGCCATACAGAAGACCTGTGGGTTTTGGTGGATAATTAATCATATCTGAAGGGAGTTGATTTTGTATTTGGCAAAAATATACAAACTTAAATATATTTATATACAAACAAAATTTTATAATTTTTTATGTATTAATTATATAAATCAATAACTTAAAATTAAAATGAGTATTGTAATACCCAATTAATAAATCTTAGAGGTATTGATGATAGGCAAAATCATTCAAAATCCATCCTAGTAAACATAGCTATTTATTCCTGATTTTAATTTTATGGCTAAATTCTATGCTTAAGTATTGGAGTTTAATTAAGTTTGTTTGAATTTTTTATGTAAGTTATTGATATTTATGATTCGTGTCTTTTTATTTTTAAAATAAAGTTTGTTTAATAATTTTAAAATTAAATTATGAGTGTAATTAAGTTTGTCTCAAAGTTTTAATGTGTAGAACATTATTTTTGCTTAGAAAAGGCAAAAAATACCTTGAAGAAGAAGGATGTTGCAGGGGGATTTTAAAAAATGATACTTATTAGGTGGTTAAATAAGAGGTTTAAATTAGTATATGTTTTTGAATATGTTTGATATTTAAAAAAATTTGTTTTTGTGATGATATCCATTTTAATTTAGATTTTTACATTAAAAACCCTTTAGATCTGGCAGAAAACTACCATATCTAAAGGGTTGGATATGCTATTTGTGTGCTTCATCAATGTACAAACTAAAATAATTAAATCTAAACTTAATTATTTGATACAAACATAATTATATGAACACAGAACCAGCCTTTTTCTGTTGTGCTTATTCTACCGTCACCGATTTGGCCAGGTTCCGTGGCTGATCCACATCGGTACCGCGCAGTACCGCAACATGATAGGACAGCAGCTGGACCGGAATACTGTAAACAATTGGCGCCAGCACCGCACTGATTGATGGAATATGTACCACATGCTGACGCTCTTTGGTTTTAATGCCGCTGTGCTCATCAGCAAACACAAACAGCTCGCCACCACGGGCCTGTACTTCTTCCATGTTGGATTTCAGTTTATCCAGCATGTCATCTTTTGGTGCCAGAATCACCACCGGCATTTCATTGTCGACCAGAGCTAGCGGACCATGTTTCAGTTCACCGGCGGCATAACCTTCGGCATGAATATAGGAAATTTCCTTCAGCTTCAGGGCACCTTCAAGCGCAATCGGGAACTGGGTGCCACGGCCGAGGAACAGGCAGTGGTTCTTTTCCACAAACAGCTCGGATAAGTGCAGAATCGCCGGGTTATGTTGCAGGGTATCCAGAATCACTTTTGGTGTATGCCACAACTCCGCGATAATCTCGGTAACCGTTTTTTCAGCAATGCTTTGTTTGACCTGACCGATCTTCAGAATCAGCAGCATCAGCGCAGCCAGCTGTGTGGTAAAGGCTTTGGTTGATGCTACGCCAATTTCCGGTCCAGCCAAAGTTAATAGGCTGTGATGGGTTTCGCGTACCATTGATGAGGTGGCTACGTTACAAATTGCCATAGTGCAAATGTTCAGCGCTTTGGCCGCAGCACGTTTTTGGGTATCGCGCAGTGCAGCCAAGGTATCGGCCGTTTCACCTGACTGGGAAATACAGATGTACAGGGTATTGTTAACAATTACCGGCGTGCGATAGCGGTATTCGCTGGCAATTTCGACCTGACACGGCACATCAATCAGCTGTTCAAACCAGTACTTGGCAATCATGCCGGCATGGTAACTGGTACCGCAGGCAATAATCTGCACTTGCTGGATGCTGGCGAAGTCCTGCTCGGCCTGGGCCAGAAAGTCTTCACGCAGCGCATTGCCATTTAAGGCCTGAGAAATGGTTTGCTGAATGGCTTCTGGCTGCTCATAAATCTCTTTGAGCATGTAGTGCTTGTATTCACCTTTAGAGGCATTGCTGACCGTTGCATCCAGCTCTTTCACCGGACGGTTCACCAGCTGACCATCCACAAAAACTTCGATGGTTTCACGGGTTAAACGGGCAATATCGCCTTCTTCCAGATAAATAAAGCGGTTAGTGATTGGCAACAAGGCCAGCTGGTCCGAGCTGATAAAGTTCTCGCCAATCCCGACACCAATCACCAGTGGTGAACCTTCACGAACCGTGATCAGTTCATCCGGATGATCGGTATGGATAATACCGAGTGCATAGGCACCTTTGAGCTGTGGCACTACCTGTTTCACCGCTTCCAGTAAACTTGGGGTGGATTTCAGGGCATCATTGACCAGATGCGCAACCACTTCGGTATCGGTTTGCGAGGTAAATACATAACCAAGCGCTTCCAGATCATCTTTGAGTTCCTGGAAGTTTTCAATAATCCCGTTATGCACCACTGCCACATTGCCCGAAATATGCGGATGGGCATTGTTTTCAGTTGGCTTGCCATGAGTCGCCCAGCGTGTGTGTGCGATCCCCAACGAACCGGTTAATTCGGCTTCAATAACCGCCTGTTCCAGATTGGCCACTTTCCCGACACGACGTTCACGTAATACATGACCGCCATTGATTAGCGCCAGACCGGCAGAATCATAGCCACGGTATTCCAGACGCTTTAAGCCTTCAATCAGGATATTGCTAATATTACGTTCTGCAACGCCACCGACGATACCACACATAATCTTTTCCTCTTATTTTTTCAGTTTTTGGGGACGTTGATAATTATCTTTACTCAACTGTTTTGAGCGTTCAAAGGCCAGGCTATGGTCAGCCACATCACGGGTAATTACCGAGCCGGCACCCACCGTTGCGCCGTTGCCAATGGTTACTGGTGCCACCAGCGAGCTGTTTGAGCCAATGAAAGCCGCATCGCCAATGATGGTTTTGAATTTATTGGCGCCGTCATAGTTACAGGTAATGGTGCCTGCGCCAATATTGGAACCGGCGCCGACTTCTGCATCGCCTAAATAGGTAAAGTGATTGGCTTTGGAGCCAACACCAATCTGGGTGTTTTTGACTTCAACAAAGTTGCCAATATGCACCTCATTGGCCAGCACTGCACCCGGCCGCAGGCGGGCAAATGGACCAATCTGTACATCTTCACCGACAACAGCATTTTCAAAGACGCTATACGGCTGGACTTTGGTGCCGGCCGCAATTTTGCTGTTTTTAATCACACAGCCTGCGCCAATTTCAACCCGATCACCGAGTTCGACTTCACCTTCAATAATCACATTGATGTCGATACGGACGTCTTGACCTACTTTGAGTGAACCACGTAAGTCGAAGCGACTTGGATCAATCAGATGCACGCCTTGCTGCATTAACTGTTTGGCCTGGAAGCTTTGAAATTCACGTTCTAATGCGGCCAGTTGCACCCGGTCATTGACACCTTCGACTTCAAAGGCCCGTTCCGGCTGCACCGAAGCCACCTGCATACCATCGGCAATGGCCATGGCCACAATATCGGTCAGGTAGTATTCGCCCTGTGCGTTGTCATTGGACAGTTTTGGTAACCATTGATGCAGTTTGGCATTGCTAACGCAGTAAATGCCGGTATTGATTTCCTGAATCTGGCGCTGTGTCTCAGAAGCATCTTTGTGTTCAACAATGGCCTGAATCTGGCCATTGTCACGTACAATACGGCCGTAACCGGTCGCATCTGGCAGGTTCAGCGTCACCAGACCAATACCGGTAGCCTGACTGGCCTCGACCAGTTGCTCTAAGGTGGCCTGGCTAATGCACGGCACATCACCGGATAAAATAATTGAAACACCATCTTGACCCAGTACCGGCAGCGCCATTTGGACCGCATGTCCGGTCCCGAGCTGCTCGGCCTGTTCCACCCATTGAACCGTTTCATGGGCAAAGGCCTGTTGTACCTGTTCGCCGCCATGGCCATAAATGGTAATAATATTATCTGCTTGTAATTGTTGTGCCGTTTCAATCACGTGACCCAGAAGCGGGCGTCCTGCAAGGGGTTGAAGCACTTTCGGAAGGCTGGAGCGCATACGCGTTCCTTTCCCTGCGGCAAGAATAATCACGGTGGTAGACATGTATAATCCTAGTTATTGCTAAACCAAAATAAAATAAAGATAAATTAAAATACAGATTGCTGCCCAGAGTCCGGCAATCAGATCATCCAGCATAATCCCAAAGCCGCCATCGACCTGACGGTCAATCACCCGGATGGGCCAGGGTTTCCAGACATCAAACAGCCGGAACAGGGCAAAGCCTGCAATGACCCATAGCGTATTCATCTGGCCAAAATAGATCAGCGGTAAAAAGGTAATCGACTGTCCGGCAAATTCATCCCAGACAATACGGCCATCATCATGGACGCCCATCACCCGTGCGGTTTGCCCGCAGATATAAATCCCGACCAGTGACATCAGCAGAATCGCCACAACCGAATAGGCAAAACCAAGCCACAGCCACAGCGGAATAAACAGCAGCGCAAAGGCTGAGCCGAAGGTGCCGGGAGCTTTGGGTAACAGGCCTGATCCAAACCCGACCCCACAGAAGACAACCAGGCGGTCGGGCCAGCTCATCGCTTTAAAATGAATGGCAGGTTTAGGCAAAGTGTTGGTATCCCTGGAATTGGAGCGAATGATCTACGCCATTCTGCACAAAATGAAGTTCGGGTGCTGCATGAATTTGTCCAATCTTGGTAACGCGGACATTCAGCGGTTGTTGTAAAAGTTGTTCAAAATGCTGCGGGCTGATGCTAAAGCACAGTTCATAGTCATCGCCGCCAGCCAGCGCATATTGCCAGCGCTGTGTGTCAGGTAAATGACGCAGAGTATCGCTAAGCGGTAACAGATCCAGATCTAGGGTGGCGCCAACCTTTGAGGCTTTAAGAATATGTCCCAAGTCTTGGGCCAGACCATCTGAAACATCAATCATGCTTGAGGCCAGGCCTTTCAGTTGCTGGCCCAGTTCGCAGCGCGGGGTTGGATAATCCAGACGCTGCTGTAGCGCATGTCCCGGATGTTTCAGACCAAAGGCGGCATCACCGACGGTGCCGCTGACACAGATATAATCGCCCGGCTGGGCACCGGCGCGGGTAATCGCCTGACCGGTATCTATCCAGCCCAAGGCGGTCACGGATAAGGTTAAATGCGGACTTTGGGTGGTATCTCCACCAATTAAGCGCACCCCAAATTGATCGCAGCAATCATACAGACCCTGGCTAAAGGCTTTCAGCCAGTCGTGATCAATTTGGGATAGGCTCAAGGCCAGTAGAATACTGTGCGGCTTGGCACCCATGGCAGCAATATCAGAGAGATTGACTGCAACAGATTTCCAGCCAATGGCATGTGGATCAGTATCTAATGGGAAGTGTCGTCCAGCAACCAGCGTATCGGCGCAAATCACCAGCTGTTGCTGTGGGGGAGGAGTCAGCACGGCCGAGTCATCACCAACACCTAAGTCGACAGAACTGCGGTGCTGCCGATTGAAATAGGTGTCAATAATGGAAAACTCAGCCATCGCATCAATCTGTCAATTATTTAGATTGCTGTTTTTCTGCTGCACGTAATGAGCTGGCCAAACGGTCAAGAACACCGTTAATGTATTTATGGCTGTCTGCACCGCCAAAATGTTTTGCCAGCTCAATGGCTTCGTCTAAAACCACGCGATATGGAATTTCCAGATGTTCTTTCAATTCATAGGCGCCCAGACGAAGGGTTGCGAGTTCAACGCCGTCAAGGGCATCAATTTCGCGGTCAAGCACAGGGATTAAGAGCGCATCCAATGCTTCATGATTGGCAACCACTTGAGTCAACAATTCATGATAATAGCCGAGATCCACTTTGTGCATGGCATTTTCGACACGCGTGCGTGCTTCAATCTCGTGCACCGGATTGTGGCTCATCTGCCATTCATAAATTCCTTGTACAGCAAAACGACGTGCTTTACGTTTTGCTGCATAAGTTGCTTGAAGTGTTTGCGACATAGCGTTAAATAGCCTTTAACAAGTTAACCATTTCAATTGCAGTTAAAGCAGCTTCGCTACCTTTATTACCTGCTTTTGTACCCGAGCGTTCAATCGCTTGTTCGATACTATCCGTAGTCAATACACCGTTAATGACCGGTAAGCCAGTGTCCAGGCCAACCACGCCTAAACCTTTGGCACATTCGCCTGCAACAAAGTCGAAGTGAGGCGTACTGCCACGAATCACCGCGCCCAGTGCAATAATGGCATCGAAACGATCAGATGCTGCCAGTTTTTTCGCAACAACCGGAAGTTCCCAGGCACCAGGTGCATGAACAACAGTGATATTATCCTCTGATACACCATGACGTTTCAATGTGTCGATGGCACCTTCCAGCAAATGTTCCACCACAAAGCTATTAAAACGACCAACTAAAATCGCGTAACGGCCTTCGCTCGCGAGATGTAACATACCTTCAATACGGCGAACTGCCATAGCAAACCTCGATGATTTCTTAAGTTGTTTGTTGTGCGGTGACGTATTCCACCACTTCCAAGTTAAAGCCGGACAAGGCATTGAAACGTAATGGCGAGCTGAGCAGCTTCATTTTTTCAACACCTAAATCACGTAAAATCTGTGCACCTACCCCAATGGTCTGATACTGCTGAGACAGCGCCGCATTGGATTTACTTTTCTTCGGTGCATTTAAGCTGTCCAGTGCCGGACCTAAATCCTGCAGATGACGCTGGCCAATCCAGACCAATACGCCACGATCACTATTGGCAATTTCTTTTAAGGCACGGTCCAGATTCCAGGCCGGTTCACCATCCTGCTTGTTCAGTTTTAGCAGGTCACGGGTTGGGTTAAAACCATGCACGCGAACGGTGGTCACGCCATCTTTTGGCTCACCTTTGACCAGCGCCAGATGAATATCCGGGTTACCCAGTTCACGGTAACGATACAGGTCAAAGCTGCCATATTCGGTATCAATAGTCTGCTGATCCAGACGCTCAACGGTTTGTTCATTGGTCATGCGGTAATGGATCAGGTCGGCGATGGTGCCCATTTTCAGACCGTGTTTTTCTGCAAACACTTCCAGATCGGCACGGCGCGCCATGGTGCCATCTTCTTTAATAATTTCACAAATCACTGATGCTGGCTCTAGACCGGCCAAACGGGACAGGTCACAGCCGGCTTCAGTATGACCGGCGCGGTGCAGCACACCACCTGGTTGTGCCATCAGCGGGAAAATATGACCCGGCTGGACAATATCGGCCGGTTTGGCATGGGCGGCAACCGCCGTGCGAATGGTATGCGCACGTTCAGCCGCGGAAATTCCGGTGGTGATGCCTTCTGCGGCTTCAATCGACAGGGTAAAGTTGGTGCCATGCTGGGCGCCGTTGGCATCGACCATGAGTGGCAGGTTTAACTGCTGGCAACGCTCACGGCTTAGGGTCAGGCAGACCAGACCGCGGGCATGGGTGATCATAAAGTTGATGTCTTCCGGGCGAACATGCGTGGCAGCCATGACTAAATCGCCTTCATTTTCACGATCTTCATCATCCATCAGGATAACCATTTTTCCTGCACGGATATCTGCTACGAGCTCTTCAACTGTATTGAGCGGCATCAACCTTCACCTTCTTTTTGTCTCAACGGACATTTTCATGACATTAATTGTGGCATAGTCTAACGCTTTTTCGTAGGTTTTGCCTATGCTTATCCGTTTCCCGGTCTGCTTCATTGTTATACACAGTGGCTGCTGGCTTGAAAAGGGCCGGCGTCTGGAAAAAGCTTGAATTGTGCAGAATATTTAAGCAATTGATCTGTATAAAAATATAAACAGCAGCCCGTAAAAACTGGGAGTTTTTTAAAAACGCTTTTATACATTTAGACTACGATTTAAATCAGCCAGATAAAACAGGAATGGCGAACAGGCTTGGGGTGAGGTTCAAAAATTTTAGAATGGGCAATAAAAAAAGCCCTAATCTTTCGACTAGGGCCTTTTAAATTTGGAGCGGGAAACGAGACTCGAACTCGCGACCCCAACCTTGGCAAGGTCACCGAGATTTATACCATTAAATGATGTTAACTATAAGTGTATGATTTAATTTATTATGTGTAGTTTTTAGTGGGGTGAAATTTTTAGAAATTTAGATCATTTAAGGGTATTTTGGTCACTTCATATTGGAAATTTTAATCAATAAAAGTCACCTATATTTTGGTGCTAATTTTCATGAGAAATAACAACATTATATAATTTAATATAATGATTCTTGATCCGCATGAAAATTTTTTATATTCAATTCAATAAATGAATATTATGCTCAATCCTATTTTGGATCATCTGGAGATTCTCTGTTTGAATTTGTCCAGGTGAACCGTACCGGGTTTGTCGGAGAGACACTGTTGCAAATAGAGATTTGAGTCGATGATGTTCCCTTTAAAAAGTGCTTAGAGACCGGAAACCCTTTTGATTAGACACACTTCACCCTGAGGCTGACCATAGTAGAATGATGATGGTTGTCCTTTACGTAGTGCACGCATGACTTCAATACCTTTAAAAGTTTTACCATTCACTACTTTTGTTAATTTCTTCATTAATCCAGTTTAAAAAATGGTTCACTTTCATAATGTTTTCATGCGTGCGAGGATAAACTAAGTGATGAGCAGATATAGCTATAGAGAAATCATCAGAAAATACTTTAACCAACTTTCCTGATTCCAAATAATTCTGAGTAAGTAAGTTGCTTTCTAAAACAAATCCTAGGCCATGTGTGGCTGCTTCAAGTGACATGTAAGAGCGATCAAAACTAAAAGTATAAGGAAATTCAGGAATACTTAGGCCTTGGTGTGCAAACCATTGAGGCCATGTCACCAGAGTGGATTTTGATAAAATTAGCTCTTTTTTTAATAAATCTTTGGGCCTAAATACTGGACTACGTTCAAGTAATTTTGGCGATGCAAGAACTTCTAATTTTTCACTCCGAACCGTTCTAATTTCGACACCTGTCCAATTCGAAATGCCATGACGAATATCAATATCAATTTTATCACGCGTAAAATGAAGATTTTCATAAGAACAGGACAAGTTCACCTGAATGAGAGGGTATTTTTCTTTAAATGATTCAAGGCGTGGCATTAGCCACAATAGGCCAAAACTTGGAGAAGAATGGATATATAAGCTATCTTTTGGACTGTTATTTGATGCTTGTTCAGTAGCTAATACAAGGCTATGCAGGATATTAGTAACTTCTTGATAATAACGCTCCCCAGAAGGAGTTAATGTAACACCTCTTGCACCACGTATAAATAGACTTTGACCAATCATTTCTTCTAGTTTTGCTATTTGATGACTGACAGCAGATGGTGTAAGGCTCAAAACCTCTGCTGCTTTTGCCACATTTCCTAATCGAGCAGTTTGTTCAAACGCTTGTAAGGTTTTTATTGCAGGCACTTGGTTGTAATTTTTTTCACTATTATTCATTTAAAATTCCATTTTTCTTTCGAATATTAACTAAAAATATCATAGGCATGAATATTATTCATGCCTAGTTGAGTTTAACCTTATTGCTGCTCACTGTGAAAAAAGAGAATCTAGCGATGAATAAATATGTTGAAGAAAAGAGGAATAGACATGTTACTACAAGGAAAAGTAGCGTTAATCACAGGTGCAGCATCTGAACGTGGTATTGGTCGTGCAACAGCAGAAGTCTTTGCACAGCAAGGCGCCAAAGTCATTATTGTTGATCTAGATCTTGCGCAAAGCCAGCATGCGGCTAAAGCATTGGGCGAAGGTCATTTAGGTCTAGCAGCAAATGTTGCTAATGAAGAACAAGCACACGCTGCGGTGGAACAAGCCCTTCAACACTACGGTAAAATTGATATTTTGGTCAATAACGCAGGCATTACCCAACCTGTAAAAACATTAGATATCAAGCGTAATGATTATGATCGTATTTTGGATGTCAGTCTGCGTGGAACGCTCATTATGTCTCAGGCTGTAATTCCCTCAATGAAAGAAAACGGTGGAGGAAGTATTGTGTGTTTATCATCCGTTTCGGCACAACGAGGTGGTGGTATTTTTGGAGGTCCACATTACAGTGCTGCCAAAGCTGGGGTTTTAGGATTAGGTAAAGCGATGGCTCGCGAGTTTGGTGCAGATAATATTCGTGTCAACTCACTTACACCAGGTCTGATTCAAACAGACATTACGGGTGGTTTAATGAATGATGATCGTCGTCATGACATTCTTGCAGGAATTCCACTTGGTCGCTTAGGTAAAGCACAAGATGTTGCCAATGCAGCGTTATTTTTAGCCAGTGATCTATCAGCCTATTTAACAGGTGTAACTTTAGACGTAAATGGCGGAATGCTGATTCACTAAAACTCAGTATTAGTATTAAAAAATTCAAAATAGAGACATGGCCACGAGAGGATATTGTGGCCAAATGTAAAGGGACTCGCATGATGGATACTGTATTTTCATCTGATACAGATGCTATTCGTAAATCTGCATATCGAAAAATTGCATTTCGGTTGATGCCATTTTTAATGCTTTGTTATTTTTGTGCTTACCTAGACCGTGTAAATGTTGGTTTTGCCAAACTTCAAATGATGAGTGATTTACAGTTTAGTGAAGCTGTTTATGGACTCGGTGCAGGTATTTTCTTTATAGGATATTTCTTATGTGAAGTGCCGAGCAATATTGTGCTGCATAAAGTTGGTGCTCGACGTTGGATTGCTCGGATCATGATCACATGGGGTATTTTGTCAGGCTGTTTTGCATTTGTTGAAACAGAGTGGCAATTCTATACCTTACGCTTCTTACTCGGTGTTGCTGAAGCTGGATTAGCGCCAGGTTTATTACTTTATCTTACATATTGGTTCCCCTCTTATCGTCGGGCCCGTATGACTGTGCTTTGGTTTATTGCGATTCCAATTTCAGGAATGATCGGTGGTCCTCTATCTGGCTTAATCATGGATCAAATGAACAATGTGCAAGGATGGCATGGTTGGCAATGGATGTTTGTACTTGAAGCTATACCTACAGTGGTTGTTGGTTTGCTAGTCCTCGCAGTTCTAAAAGATTCTGTTCAAGATGCACATTGGTTAACAAGTGCTGAAAAGAATTTAGTTCAGCAAGAAATCGCTCAAGATAATCAACAGAAAGAAGGGCATAGCAGTATTAAAGACTTCATTAGTGATAAACGCTTGTGGTTACTAGCTGGAATCTATTTTTGTGTCGTAATGGGACAATATGCAATTACTTTCTGGTTGCCGACATTAATTCGTAACTCGGGTATTAGTGATAACTGGCATATTGGCTTGTTGACCAGTCTACCTTATATGTGTGCCATAGTTGTAATGCTGTTAGCAGGCCGTAGCGGAGATCACTTTAGAGAGCGTCGCTGGCATTTAATTATTCCTATGTGTGCTGGTGCAATTGCACTGACCTTCGCAACATTGTTTGTGTCAAATCTAACCCTATCACTGATTTGTTTATGTATTGCGGCATCAGGTGTACTCACCGCATCTTCTTTGTTTTGGATGTTGCCAACTAACTTTTTAGGTGGTGTTTCAGCTGCCGCAGGTATTGCTGGAATCAATAGTTTTGCCAATCTCGCTGGATTTTGTTCTCCGTTTCTCATCGGCTGGATTACCACTAATACAGGTTCGAATGCCATAGGTATGTTCTTAATCACAGCAGTCTTAGTTGTTGGCGCAAGCCTGGTACTACGCATTCCAGCAAAACTGGTTAATCGTTAATAAGAGAAGCTAATCATGTCAAATATTAATAAAGAAGCTCGTATTGCTGAACTCCAGCAACGTGCATATAACATTCGTCAACATGCGTTACGTATGGGACAAGTACAGGGCCAAGGTTATGTTGGACAGGCCTTAGGTGCAGCTGATCTACTTGCAGTTTCTTATTTTCATGCAATGAAATATCAGCCTGACAATCCTGAGTGGGAAGGAAGAGATCGCTTTTATCTTTCAATAGGTCATTATGCAATTGCTTTATATGCTGCTTTGATCGAAGCAAAAGTTATTCCAATTGAAGAACTAGAAACGTATGGTTCTGATGACAGTCGTTTACCTATGTCAGGCATGGCAACTTATACCCCTGGTATGGAAATCACAGGTGGTTCATTGGGTCACGGTTTAGGCATTGCGGTAGGTGCTTGCCTCGGATTAAAGCAAAAGAAATCAGAATCCTTTGTTTATAACTTCCTATCAGACGGTGAGCTGAATGAGGGCTCGACATGGGAAGCTGTCATGTCAGCTTCACATTGGAAATTAGATAATCTCATCGCAATTATTGATGTGAATAATCAGCAAGCCGATGGGCATTCAAGTGAAATTCTAGCTTTTGAACCAATTGTAGATCGTTGGCAGTCTTTTGGTTGGTATACCCAACGCGTAGATGGCAACAATATGGAAGCTTTACTTGATGCTTTCGATCAAGCGAAAAGTCACGAAGGAACATGCCCAAGGGTCATTATTTGCGATACCAAAATGGGTAAAGGTGTTTCATTTTTAGAAAGCCGTGAAAAAACACATTTTATTCGCGTGGATGAACGTGAATGGGATGAAGCTTTAAATATATTAACCCATTACGGCAAATAAGGAGTCTAGATCCATGAGCCAATTAGCGAACTCTCCTAAGAAAAAATTAAAAACGTCTGCCATGATTGCTTCTATTGCTGCAGAAGGGCAACCAACCAAGTCTGCACCATTTGGACATGCTTTAAATGCACTAGCGAAAGAGCGTGATGATATTGTTGGATTATCAGCAGATCTATCCAAATATACAGATTTACATATTTTCGCGAATCAAAATCCAGACAAGTTCTTTCAAATGGGAATGGCCGAACAACTCTTGATGAGCGCTGCTGCTGGATTAGCTCGAGAAGGTTTCGTTCCTTTTGCCACGACTTATGCTGTTTTTGCTTCACGCCGAGCTTACGATTTTATCTGTATGGCGATTGCCGAAGATAATCTAAATGTGAAAATTGTAGCAGCCCTTCCTGGTTTAACTACAGGATATGGACCAAGTCACCAAGCAACAGAAGACATTGCCATTTTCCGTGGAATGCCAAATCTAATGATCATTGATCCATGTGATGCCTTGGAAATTGAACAGGCTATTCCGCAGATTGCTGCTCATCAAGGTCCTGTTTATATGCGCTTGTTGCGTGGTCAAGTTCCATTGGTACTGGATAAATATAACTATCAATTTAAATTGGGTAAGGCCCAAGTCATTAAGCCTGGTAAAGACCTCTTGATTATTTCTACTGGATTACTGACCATGCGTGCGCTTGAGGCAGCGGAAGAGCTAGAAAAAGAAGGGGTAGAGGTTTCTGTATTACATGTACCTACGATTAAACCATTAGATGAACAGACCATTTTAGACGAAGTGGCTAAAGGAGGTCGTCCAGTTTTAACTGCTGAGAATCATTCTGTGGTTGGGGGCTTAGGTGAAGCAGTTGGAACCTTGCTATTAAGAAATGGGCAACATCCACGTTTTGATATGATTGGTTTACCTGATGCATTTTTAGATGCAGGCGCATTACCAACACTACATGATCGTTATGGTATTTCTACAGAAGCCGTTAAAGCAAAAATTAAAAATCACTTAACCTAAGAGAGTCCAACTCTGTTAGTGAATTGAGCATGGTGTATGACAGGAGTCCCGCCATGCTGCAATTTTATCACACCACTTTTAATCCAATTTAATCATTCAAAATAGCTTATTCAATTAGCTGTTTAGGGAAACTTATATTCAAAATTTGCAGGGATTGTGCAATGAAAAAAAGTAATTTTTTATGTCTTATTAGTGTACTTATAGGAACAAATACAGAGGTGGTTCCACTTGTTTGAACAACTAAAAGCGTATTTATAAGTGATATTCCGCTCTAGTTAAGCCACCTTGTTTTGTTGGGGTAGCTGATCATAGTAAAACTCATTTGGTGTCATTTTGTCTAGACTCGAATGAGGTCGTTTCAGATTATAAAACTCAAAATATGCACTCAATTGCTTTTTCGCATCTGTGACACTGCTATAAGCTTTGAGATACACCTCTTCATATTTAACGCTCCGCCATAATCGTTCAACCATCACATTATCTACCCATCGACCTTTACCATCCATACTGATTTGAATGCCATTTGATTTCAATACATCAATAAATGCATCACTGGTGAACTGACTGCCTTGGTCTGTATTCAATATTTCAGGTGATCCATATTTTTCAATCGCTTCATTTAAAGCCGAAATACAAAAATCCACCTCCATACTAATCGATACCCTATGCGCAAGTACCTTGCGGCTATGCCAATCAATCACAGCACATAAATAAACAAAGCCTTTTGCCATAGGGATATACGTTATATCCGTAGACCACACTTGATTACTGCGCTGAATAACAGAGGTGGTTCCACTTGTTTGAACAACTAAAAGCGTATTTATAAGTGATATTCCGCTCTAGTTAAGCCACCTTGTTTTGTTGGGGTAGCTGATCATAGTAAAACTCATTTGGTGTCATTTTGTCTAGACTCGAATGAGGTCGTTTCAGATTATAAAACTCAAAATATGCACTCAATTGCTTTTTCGCATCTGTGACACTGCTATAAGCTTTGAGATACACCTCTTCATATTTAACGCTCCGCCATAATCGTTCAACCATCACATTATCTACCCATCGACCTTTACCATCCATACTGATTTGAATGCCATTTGATTTCAATACATCAATAAATGCATCACTGGTGAACTGACTGCCTTGGTCTGTATTCAATATTTCAGGTGATCCATATTTTTCAATCGCTTCATTTAAAGCCGAAATACAAAAATCCACCTCCATACTAATCGATACCCTATGCGCAAGTACCTTGCGGCTATGCCAATCAATCACAGCACATAAATAAACAAAGCCTTTTGCCATAGGGATATACGTTATATCAGTAGACCACACTTGATTACTGCGCTGAATAGCCAATCCTTTGAGCAGATATGGATATTTACGGTGAGCTTGATTAGCCTGGCTTAAATTTGGTTTGCAATATAACGCCTGAATACCCATTTTCTTCATTAAAGTACGTGTATGACGTC
This sequence comes from Acinetobacter sp. Brlt_5, assembly GCF_051949055.1. Taxonomy (NCBI): domain Bacteria; kingdom Pseudomonadati; phylum Pseudomonadota; class Gammaproteobacteria; order Moraxellales; family Moraxellaceae; genus Acinetobacter; species Acinetobacter sp. Brlt_5. The sequence goes on along the minus strand of NZ_JAYJLP010000016.1, from coordinate 3,193 downwards.
GTCCTATATGATGCCCTTGACGATTCAACAAATCACGCATCATACGACTGCCTGCAAAAGGATATTGCATATGTAATTCATCAATACATCGCATCAGCTTCAGATCTGATGAGCTAACAGGTTTTGGGCGATAATAATAACAACCACGAGAGACTTTCAGTAACTTAGCTTGTTTAGATACTGAAATCTGAAGTGAGTGATCGATTAACTTTTGTGGTTGAAGCGGCCCAGTTTCTTCAACACACCTTCTAAAAAATCAATTTCTAATGCCTGCTCACCGATTTTTGCATGTAACTTTTTAAGATCAATGGGAGGTTCTGATGGAGCTTTTGATTGATCGAAAGCTTGTGAGGAAGCTGAGATCAATTGATTTTTCCAGTCAATAATTTGGTTTTGATGAACATCAAACTCAGAACTCAATTCAGCAAGTGTTTTTTCTGCTTTGATCGCAGCAAGTGCTACCTTAGCCTTAAAGTCGTTTGAATGATTTCTTCTTGGTCTACGTGCCATAAAATACTCCATATATTGATGTTTATAACATCATTTGAGGAGCAGAGTATCACTTATAGGAGTTGTTCAAATTTCCGGATCCATCTCTAAGTGAGGAGGAAATGACTCTTACTATTCAGATGTTGTTTCAAGCTTTTTTTGATTGATAGAGTTTTATGTATTAAACTCTATATTGAAAGTAAATATATTGTAAAAATAGTATGTTATTTACTAATTGATTAAATTATTTACACTTATTCTGTATAATGCTCTATGAATTCATTACTTATTTTTTTAAATTAAAAATCATATGCAAAGCTTAAATGATGAAGAGTGTCGCCAAGTTGAAAGTGTAAAACAGCTTTTACAAAAAAATTTTAAAGATAAGCTTTATGCTATTTATTTATATGGTTCGTATGTTGATGGTGGTTTAAAACATAAAAGTGATCTTGATATTTTAGTTATTATTGAACGTGAAATTACCGATCAGGAAAGAAAACAATTAGCGCAGAATTTTCTAAATATATCTGTTCCGATTGGTCATGCTACAGCGCGTGCCTTAGAAATTACGATATTAGAAAAAGGGAGTATTACCAATAAAAATCATCCATATACATATCAGCTACAATATGGCGAGTGGTTGAGAGAAGAATTACTCAAAGGTGAATTACTTTATAGTCAATCTGATCCAGATATTAGTATTTTACTTAAAACTGCCCAATTACATAACATTACTATCTTTGGACCTGATATTTGCGATTGGTTAAATCCAATTAGCTATGAACAATTAATATTTGCCATGCAAAAAACTTATCCACAAATTATTGCTCATTGGAAAGACGATCAGGATGAATGTAATCAAATTTTAGCGCTATGCCGTATAGCTTATACATTAGATCATAAAACAATAGTTGCCAAGGATGTTGCTGCGACATGGTTTTTAGAATTCTTAAGTCAGATAGATCAAGACATTTTGCAACTCATAATAGATGAATATATTGGGCAAGGTCATGAGCAATGTTGGTTAGTTTTACATGATCAGCTTGCTAAAATTGTTAAAGAATTACAGCATAAAATTGAACCACTACTTTTTAACTGATGTGGAAGTAATGGATATGCTTCTTAGATTATTACCTCACTATATCTCTAAATACCGAAGAGACTTGATATTGCAAAGGGGGGCGTGGTTGGAGTTGCATGAAGATTTTAAATAAAAGCGGAGGAACTAGGGTAAAAGTTGCCAAAAAGTTTCTTCTGAAATGACTTTTATATTATGACGTTTAAGCAAAGCGGAGGTAACTCCATTGCCATAGATCTTATTCCCATTAAATTGACCATCGTAAATCATTGAACTACCACATGAAGGGCTATTTTCTTTAAGCACTACCAGAGTAGCTTTTAATAATTGAACTTTTTTTAAAGTGATGTGTGCTGAATTAGCAGGAGACTTTCACTTGGGAGATTCTAGGCAGCTAACCGATAAAAGTCTTCTGCCATTTGATTTGGTGTCTTAAAATCCAAGCCTTTTTGAATTCTTCGCTGATTATAAAATAACTCTATATATTTTGTAATATCCGCTTTGGCTTCTTCCCTTGTTTTGTAGTTGCGATGATGGACTAGTTCATTTTTGAGTATGCCCCAGAAACTCTCTATCGGTGCATTATCAAAGCAGTCGCCTTTTTTGCTCATTGAACCCTGAAAATCAAATTTCTCAAGTAAGTTTCGATATTCATTACTGCAATATTGGCTGCCTCTATCTGAATGTACAATGAGATCTTTAGCAGGTTTCTGATTGCGAATAGCCATATTCAATGCATCACAAACAAGCTTGGCTGTCATGCGCTCATTTAAGCTATAGCCAACAACCTGTTTCGTGTAAAGATCTTTGACAGCTGCCAAGTACAACCAGCCCTCAGCCGTCCAAATGTAGGTAATGTCACTCGACCACGCAAGATTAGGCTTCGTCATTGAAAACTGTTGCTTGAGTAAATTGTCATAAATAGAACGGTTGTGATCACTGTTCGTGGTTCTTTTGAAACGCTTATGGCGCTTACAATACAACTGATTTGATTTTTTTATTTGGCGCACAGCATACGTACTTATTTTGATACCTTGCGCTTGTAAATGCTTGGTTAATCGAACATAGCCATAGCTTTGTTTGGTTTCTTCATGGGCTATTTTGACCAAAATTGTCTGCTGATTTCGCTGAATTGATCTTTTACTCATGCCTCGCTTTAGCCAATCATAAAAGCGAGAAACGGATACACGAAGTAATCGAGCCATTAAAATAATCGGAAATAAGTGGCTTTGCGATTTCATATAGGCGTACCTCACTGACTTTCTTTGGCAAAGTACGCTGCTGCCTTTTTTAAAAATTCACGTTCCATTTCAGCTGTTTTGAGCTGTTGTTTAAGCTTCTTATTTTCTTCGAGTAAGGCGTTTAGATCGGGCGAATACTGTTTTGTGCCTGCTAAAGTTCCAGCCTTTGCTTTGTTATTCCAGTTCGAAAGGGTTTGCATTGAAATGCCAAGTTGTCTAGCGGATTCCGATACATTACCTTGGTTCTCTTCAATGGCTTTTATGGCTTCAGCTTTAAATTCTGCGGTGTAAGTCTTCTGTTTCTTGCTCATGGTAAACTCCTAATGAGTATGTATAGTTTACCAAGTTAAACCCTCCTGTTTTTTAAGCACACATCAATAGAGTG